>JAEUHW010000271.1 GCA_016793245.1 Planctomycetota bacterium | reverse complement strand
TCGTACTGCAGCTCGCCCTCGCGACCGTGCACGACGAGGTCCACGCCGGGCCAGAGGGAGCGGTACCGAAGAGCCCCGTGCAGCGCGAGGCCGGTGCGCCAGTTCGTAGCCTCGCCGACGAAGACGTTCAGCTTGCCGGGCAGCGCCTCTTCGGCAACCGGCGTCGCGGCGGCGCCCGCAAAGCGCAGCGCGACGGCAGCCTGCTGCGCCCCATCGCTGCGGCGCAGCGCGATGCGATCGCGGTAGAACTCGGCGACGAAGGCCTGCGCTCGGCCGGAGTACACCGGCACCTCGGCAGAGCTCGCAGGGTTCTCCACGAAGAAGATCGGGAGCCGCGGCATTTCCTGCGCGACGCAATCCCCCCGCGTTCCGGATGCCGAGAGCAGAGCGAGACCGAAGACCTGGCCGAGGCGACGGATACGAGGCATGCGAGCGATCTCCTGGGAGCGTGGGCGATCTCCACGCTCGGCAGCGCCTTGCGCCGCGAGCTGGTCGCCACTCCCTCGCCCCGAACGGGATCCGATCGGCGCTTTGCTGCTCGAATCGGTTTCTGCCCGGTCCCCAGCGCGATGCCACGCGCCACGCGAGGAGCCGCATCGCCGCCATCAAGGGGCCCCGATCACCCCTCCATCCCGCCGCCGGATCGCCAGCGTCGCCGAGCGCGGACGCGCGCCGGGCACACCGCTCGGCCAAGAGGAGAACGCGTCGGGACGGCGCGGATCGTTCGGCTGCTCCTTCAGGTTCTCGCCCGGGTGCTGCACGTTCACGAAGAGCGTCTGGCCGTCGGGAGCGAAGCAGAGGCCGGTGATCTCCGCGTTGCGCGGACCGGTGAGGAAGCGGCGCGTCTCGCCGGTGCGCGGATCGACGGCCAGGATCTGGTTCGTGCCGAAGCGCGCGAAGTCGGGCGTGCGCATCGCGTCGGCCGACATGTCGGTCTGGATCCAGAGCACGCCGCGCGCATCGAAAGCGAGACCGTCGGGACAGGCGAAGCCGTGCTCCGCGGCGGGGCCCTTCAGGTTGCCGCGGCGCGCGGGATCGGCGTGCGTGCGATCCCCGCAGAGCTGGAAGAGGCTCCAGCGGAAGGTCTCGGCCGCGGGATCGCCGAGCGACTCGCGCCAGCGCAGCACGTGGCCGTAGTTGTTCGCCACGCGCGGATTCGCGTCGTCGATGGGGAACGCCGCCGTCCCACGCTTGTTGTTGTTGGTGAGGCTCGCGAAGCACTCGCCGTCCTCGGGATGGATCGCGACCCACTCCGGTCGATCGAGCGGTGTGGCACCGACGGCGGTCGCGGCGAGGCGCGCGTGGATCAGCACGTCGGCTTGATCGCGGAAGCCGTGCACCGCGGGATCGCAGCGCTCGCCTTCGCGCACGCTCGCCTTGGCGACGAGCGGCCCGGTGCCGTGGACGAGCGGCAGCCAGACGCCGGTGTCGCCGGCATCGAAGCGCGCGACGTAGAGCACGCCATCGTCGAGGAGCTCGCGCGCGCTCGCGCGATCGGCGGGGTCGTAGCACTTCGTGCTCACGAACTTGTAGAGATGCTCGCCGCGTGCGTCGTCCGCGAGATAGACCACGACGCGGCCGTCGCGCGACAACACGACCGCCGCGTTCTCGTGCGCGAAGCGCCCGAGCCCCGAGCGCTTCACCGGCGCGCTCTCGGGATCGAAGGGATCGATCTCCACGACCCAGCCGAAGCGCTCGGCCTCCTGCGGCGCTTGCGCGAGATCGAAGCGCGCGTCGTGCGGCTCCCACGCGTAGACCGAGGGCTTTCCACTTCCGTCGGCATTCGCGATCTCGTAGCGCACCTCCGAGCTCGTCGCAGCGACGCCGGCGCCGCGGTGGAAGAACTCGCGGAAGTTCTCCTCGCAGGTGAGATAGGTCCCCCACGGCGTCTGGCCGTGCGCGCAGTTGGCGAGCGTGCCGATCGCTTCGGCGCCGATCCGCGCCGCGGCCGGACCGCTCACGCGGCAAGGGGTGAGTGCGCTCACGCGCCGCGCGTAACGCGAGTCGACGATGCGCCAGCGCCCCGCCGCGAGCGCGAGCTCGACGATCGACACGCCGACCGCCGCCTGCGACTTCCGCACCTTCGAAGAGCTCCAGCCCTCGAGGCCCTCGGGGAAGAGCAGACCGTTGTCGATGTACTCGTGATTGATCGCGAGCAGCGCGCGTTCGCCCCGCTCGTCGAGCGGGAAGATCGCCATGCCGTCGTGGTGCATGCCCGCTTGCTGGAGCTGCTCCTCGGCGGAGTTCGAGGCGTCTTCCTTCCACGCGGGCCCGGCTTCGGCGCCGCGGATCGGGTCGCCCCAGGCCCAGAGGAGCTCCGCGGTGTAGCCCTCGGCGAGGCGCACCGCATCGACCGTGGCCGGCGCGATCGAGGCGAAGCCGAGCAGGCTCCGCGGATCGGCGAACGCTGCGGCGGAACGGCGATGGAAGAGCAACGCGGCGAGCGCCGCGGTGCCACCCGCGAGGATCTCGCGACGCGAAGGATCGAACGAGAGCGCTTCGTGCGGCTCGGAAGCACCGCGAGAGTGAGGCATGGGAGCGTCCCTGGGAGTCGTCGAGGGAACGATGTTCCGCGGCGCGCCTAACCCGCGCACATGAGATTCCGAAGAAGTTCCGAGAGCTGTAGGCTGCGCGGCATGAGCAACATCCTCCATCTCCGACCGCGGGGCTGGTTCTCCCGCCTCACCGACGTGCTCGCCGCCGAGCGTGTCATCGCGACCCTCGAGCTCTCGTTCTTCAAGGACCAAGGGCGCGCCGAGATCGACGGCGTGTCCTACGAGCTCGAGCATCCGCAGCTCTTCGGGCGCGATTACACGATGCGTCGGGCCGGTAAGACAGTGCTGGCGACGCGCGCGAGCGGACTCTTCCGTCCCGACTATCCGTTCGAACACCAAGGGCGGCGCTATGTGCTCGCGCGCCAGAGTTTCTGGAGCCACCGCCTGGTACTGCGCGACGAGCGCAACGCGGAGATCGGTTCGATCGCGCCCGACGGGCTGCTCACGCGGCGCGCCACGGCGGAGCTGCCGGAGGAGCTCCCGCTGCCGCTGCGCGTCTTCGCGATCTGGCTCGCTCTCGCCGCCTGGCGACAGCGGCGGCGGCGGAGCTGAGCGCGGCTCGTTCGCACGACCTCCCGGACTCCGCTCTCAAGCCAGCAGCGCCCTCACCACGGCGGCCTCTTCCACGCCGGTCAGGCGTGTATCCAGCCCCTGATAGCGATAAGCGAGGCGCTCGTGATCGAAGCCGAGCTGGTGCAGGATCGTCGCGTGGAAGTCGCGGATGTGGATCGGATCCTTCACGATGTTGTAGCTGAAGTCGTCGGTCTCGCCGTGGATGTGTCCGGCCTTCGCGCCGCCGCCCGCCATCCACATGGTGAAGCAGCGCGGGTGATGATCGCGCCCGTAGTTCTCCTTCGAGAGGCCGCCCTGCGAGTAGACGGTGCGGCCGAACTCGCCGCCCCAGATGACCAGAGTGTCGTCCAGCATGCCGCGTTGCTTCAGATCCGCGATCAACCCGCCGCAGGCCTGATCGATGTCCTTGCACTGGCTCGGCATGCGACCGCCCACGTTGGCGTGGTGGTCCCAGTTGTTGTGGTAGACCTGCACGAAGCGCACGCCGCGTTCGACCAAGCGGCGCGCCATCAGCGCCGAGTTGGCGAAGGTCCCCGGCTTCCTCGCGTCCTCGCCATAGAGCGCGTAGGTACTGCGCGGCTCCTGCTCGATCGCGGTGAGCTCCGGAACGCTGGACTGCATGCGATAGGCCATCTCGTATTGGCCCATCCGCGTCTCGGTCTCGGGGTCGCCGAAGTTCCGGGCCGCGATCTGGTTCAAGCTCGCGATCCCGTCCAGCGTGATGCGCCGCGCCTCACCGCTCACGCCGGCCGGGTTGTTCAGGAAGAGGATCGGATCGCCCTGCGTGCGGAACGAAACGCCTGCGTGGATGCCCGGCAGGAACCCGGCGGACCAGACGCGGCCCGAGATCGCCTGCTCCTGCTCTCGGTTCGACGGGGTCGCGACCATCACCACGAAGGTCGGCAGATCGCGGTTCAGCGAGCCGAGCGCGTAGGACACCCAAGCGCCGAGGCAGGGACGCCCCGTGACCTGGTTGCCCGTCTGCATCTGGCTCATCGCCGGCTCGTGGTTGATCGCTTCGGTGTACAGCGATCGCATCCAGCAGATGTCGTCCGCCATCCTGCCGAGATGCGGCAGCAGATCGTTGATCCACATGCCGCACTCCCCGCGCCGCGTGAAGGTGTACTTCGACGGAGCGATGGGGAAGCGCGTCTGCCCCGAGGTCATGGTCGTCAAGCGCTGACCGGCGCGGACGGACTCGGGCAGATCCTTGTCGTACCACTCCGCGAGCTGCGGCTTGTGATCGAAGAGGTCGAGCTGCGAGGGTCCGCCGACCATGTGCAGATAGATGACGTGCTTCGCCTTCGGTGCGAAGTGCGGCCCCGGGGCGCCGTCCGCGCCTGGCAGCCCCGCCGCCAGCAAGCGACCTCCGTGCGGTCCGAGCCACGAGCTCGCCGCCGCACCTCCGAGCAGGCCGATCCCGCGTCGGAGCCACGCGCGGCGACTCGGCAAAGAGCGCGCTTCCATCGGCGAATCTCGCTCGGGCAGGTCAGGGTTGGCGCTCATTTGTTCAGGACCTCGTCGAGGTTCAGCAGCTCGTTGCAGAGCAGGGTCATCGCCGCGAGCTCCACCGGCGGCAAGCTCGGGCTCGAGCGGTGCTCGCCGACCTCGAGCAACGCGCGCGCGTCGTCGACATGCGCCGCGTAGTGCGCGAGCAATCGAGCGTGACTCTCGCGCACGAGGGGCAGCTCCTCGGCCGTGAACGGGCGCAGCAGGATCCGTCGACCGGCCTCGGCCACCCGCTGCTCCGGCGGACGCTGCAGCACTTGCTCCGCCAGGACCCGCGCCGCCTCGACGAACTGCGGATCATTCAAGGTCACCAGCGCCTGCAGCGGCGTGTTGGTGCGCTCGCGCCGCAAGCACGAGGTCTCGCGGTTCGGGGCATTCAGGATCTCCATCGCGGCCGGCGGCGCCATGCGCTTCCAGAACGAGTACATGCTGCGGCGGTAGAGGGCCGAACCCTGGTCGGGCCGGTAGAGCTTCGTGTTGCTCTCGCGCATGCCCACGGCTTCCCACACGCCTTCGGGTTGGTAGGGCTTCACACTCGCGCCACCCACGGTCCGCACCAGCAGCCCGCTCACGCTGAGCGCGTAGTCGCGGAGGACCTCCGCATCCATGCGGAAGCGCGGTCCATGCGACAGCAGGCGATTCGCCGGATCTCGTTCGCGCTGCGCGGCGGTACCGACGGCGGATTGGCGATAGGTGGCCGAGGTGACGATCAGCTTCAGCATCCGCTGGTAGTCCCAATCGGAGCGGAACTCGACCGCGAGCCAATCGAGCAGCTCGGGATGGGACGGCGCCTCGCCCATGATCCCGAAGTCCTCGCTGCTCCGCACGATGCCGGTCCCGAAGATCTCCTGCCAGAGCCGGTTCATGATCACGCGCGGCGTCAGCGGGTTCTCGGGCGCGATCAACCATTGCGCGAGCCCGAGGCGATTCGGCGGCGCACCGGGTACTTCCGGATGCAGCGCGCTGAACACTCCCGGCTCGACGGCTTCGCCGCGCTTCGAGTACTCGCCGCGGATCAGGACGTACGCCAGCGCCTTCTCGCGCTTCTCCTCCTGGATGTGGGTCACGATCGAACGCGCTTCCAGCGCCTTCGACTCCTCCTCGAGAGCCTGCACGCGGGCCGCCGCCGCGACCGCCGTCGCGCTGCTGTCTTGCAGGACCGCGAACACTCGCTCGACAGTCGACGCGTCACGCTGCGCGGGTGCCGTCGCGAGCAGTGCCTGCATGGTCGGCGCCACCGCCTGACGTGCGATGGCGTCCGCGGGCAGCGCTTGCTCGTAAAAGAGCACCTGCTGCAGCGACACCCGGCTCGCGAGATCGAGGTCGACCGCGCCCGACTTCAGATAGCCAGCTTTGCGCGCTCCGGGAGCCGGGTCGCCGAAGGTGCCGTTGTCGAAGCGGATGGTCCCCGACTGCTGGGCCAAGTACTTGAACTTGCCGTTCGCGCCATACGCGACGTCGATCGTCCCCGGCAGCTCGAAGCGATCGTTCTCGTCGGCGCACTTGGTGTAGCCCGCGGGTCCGCCTGCGGCATTCGCGATCAGCTTCGCGATGGCAGGCGAGACGACACCGGCGCGCGCGAGCGCGAACGGCGCCTCAGCGCGGATCGTTCCCACCAGCGCATCCCGCTCCACGTCGACGTCGCGGCGGCGCCCATCGACGTGGAGGCGCAATCCAGCCGCCTGACGCGAGCCGTCGTAGGTGATGCACACGTGCTGCCACGTATCGCGCTGCACCGCCCCGCCCTTGGTGCGGATCTTCAGCGCGTCATCGGGCCAACGGCTGATCAGGTGCACGGCGAGCTCTTCGCCCTGCAGCCAGAGGTTCCAGCCGCGGCTCCCCTCGGCTTCGTCCATGCGCCCGACGATCGCGCCCTCGGGCGCGCCCTTCGCCACCTTCACCCAAGCGCTGATCGAGAAGGGCTGATCGTGCTCGAACGCACCGAGCGTCGCGGGCGCGGAGAGTGCCAGCCAATCCGCCGCGCGCGGGGCGGGCCCGTAGGGACCACTCGCATCCCAAGTCGCGGACGGAGCCGCCGTCGCCGCGATCGGATCGACGCCCGCACGATCCTCCGGCCGGGACTCCGCGGTCGATCCAACCAAGGACAGGCGCTGCGCCGGCGCGGCGTCACGAGCGAGCTCCTGCTCCCAGCTCTGCACCGTCGCCTTCGCGAGCCATGCATCGAAGCGCGCGCGTTCGTCCGCCGCGATCCGATCGCGCTCGGCGCGGGCCGCCGCGATCAGCGCTGGCAGCTCCGCAGCGCGCGGACGATCTTCGGCGCGAGGCAAGCGCAGGATCGGCGGCGAGTCCTTGATGTTGCCATCCATCCCCGGCTGCGTCGTGTTCCGGAAGTAGGCACTCATCGCGTAGAAGTCGCGCTGCGGCAGCGGGTCGAACTTGTGGTCGTGGCAGACCGCGCAATTGGCCGTCAAGCCGAGCCAGACCCACGAGGTCGTCTCCACACGCTCGCGCGCGTAGCCGACCAGGTTCTCCTCTTCGATGGTTCCACCTTCGTTGGTGGTCATGCCGCAGCGATGGAAGCCCGTGGCGATGCGCTGGTCCTGCGTGGGCTCCGGCAACAAGTCGCCCGCGAGCTGCTCGATCGTGAACTCATCGAAGCGCTGGTTCCGCTGGAACGCGTCGATCACCCAGTCGCGATAGGGCCACATCTCGCGATAGTTGTCGAAGTGCATGCCGTGGGTGTCGGCATAGCGCGCCGCATCGAGCCAGGTGCGCGCGCGGTGCTCGCCATAATGCGGACTCGCCAGCAGCTCTTCGACCAGGCGCTCGTAGGCGTCCTCGCGCGCGTCGCGGACGAACGCTTCCACCTGCTCCGGACTCGGCGGCAGACCGATGAGGTCGAGACTCAAGCGCCGCGCAAGCGTGCGGCGATCCGCTTCGGGAGCCGGCTGCAGCCCCGCGGCCTCCATCTCGGCGAGCACGAACGCATCGATGGGATTCCGCGCCCAGTCGGCGCGCGCGACCTGCGGCGCCGCCGGTCGCTCGGGTGCCAAGAACGACCAGTGCTTCTCCCACGGCGCGCCCTGCTCGATCCAGCGGCGCAGCAGCTCCTGCTGTTCGGGCTTCAGCTGCACGTGCGCATCGGGCGGCGGCATCCGCTCGTCCTCGTCCGCGCTGATGATGCGCTGATAGAGCAAGCTCTGCAGCGGCTCGCCCTTCACCACCACGAAGCCGCTCTCGCGGCGCGCGAAGAAGTCCTCCTCGCGATCGAAGCGCAGCGCGGCCTTGCGGCTCCCGGGATCGGGGCCGTGGCAGGGGAAGCAGGTCTCGGCCAGGATCGGTCGGATGTCGCGGTTGAAGCGGACTTCGCTCCGAGGCGCGCTCGCCTCGACGAGCGAGGCCTGCGCGGCGGCTCCGCCGTTGAGGCCCCCGAGGCCCAGCAGCAGCAAGCCGGCCCGGGCCGTTGCGACGCGGGACCGAGAGCACCCACCGAAGTTCCGCATGTCTGGTCCGCCTGGTCGATCCGGTGAGCTGCGCCGAGCAGCTCGGGAACGGTCGGAGCAGCGCTCGCGCCGTCGACGAACCAGACCGTACTCGGCGCTCGCGCGGCTTTCAATGCGGGCCAACGGCGAGAGCGACTACGTCGTGAAGGACGCTGAAGATCGCACGGCGAGGCCGTGCGATCCCCTGGAACACGTGGTGCCGCGGCTCCGAGCTTCGAGGGCACGAAGCGATGGTGCGAGAACGGTGATCGCTGTAGTCTTCAGCGCGTCCCTCCGCTCGGCCTCGAATCCCATCGCCCTCGGCGAGGACCGAGCATGACCAACGCCTGTGCAGGGGCATCCTCCGGGTGCAACCTGCGCGATCAACGCCAGGCGCTATCTCACGATCGATCCCGCTCTCGGCTGCAAGCCTCCGCACGGCAGCGGCTTCCGCAGGTGATCCTTCTCCTGGCTCTCTCTCGGAGCACGCCATGATGCCCAGCTCATCGATCTCGCCCGCTTCTCCTGCGCAGCTTCTCCGCCGGGGCCACCTATGGCCTCTCGCTCTGCTGTTCGCCTCATGCGCCGCGGGACCGGTCTCGACGGAAGACGCCTCGCATCAGGAGCGAGCACTGCGAACGACCGCGGCACCCGCGGAGGCGGCAGAGCCGTCCACGGAGATCCGCTGGTCCCGCGACTTCGGAACCACGCTCGAGCTCCCCGCGGTCTGGCTCCAGAAGAAGAGCAACGAGGGACGCACGATCGGCACGCCGGAGATGCGACGAGATCCGGCGACGGGCGGTGTCTACTTCGCCAACGCCACCGTGATCTACGATCACCCCGTGCATCGCTTGGCGCTGGAGCAAGCGACGCTCTCCGCGCTGGTGGCCGGAGCGAGCCAAGTGGATGGTCGAGCCGAGCGACCGGTCGGATCACTCGCCTTGCGCATCGCCTCCGACGGCACCATCCAGAGCTACGAGCACGTCGTCGGCACCGAGGCGGAGCCCGCGGGCGACATCGTGCCGATGACCGGCGAATGGAAGGTGCAGGACGCGAGCCACTTCGAAGTGCAGCTCACGCGACGTCCCTCGCGCGGCTTGCCCAGCACGCGCACCTGGCGGGACTACGAGAGCGGCTATCTGCTCGTTCGCGAGATCGAACCGGGCGTCGCGCTGCTGAAGCTCGAGCCGACGCGCGATGGCCGCGCGAGCGAGCGCCGCATCGTCGGCAACGTCGACGCGCAGGGCGTGCTCGAGATCTGGATCCAGTAGTTGCGCGCGCAGCGCAGCGGCGGGTGAGGCCAGCCGAGCAGCCTGAACAGGCTGCTGGATCGGCTCGCACACCGAGCGGCCAACGTTCTCCCGGCGAAGCAGAACGCCGGGAGGACGCTCACGCGCTGTGGAACTCCTCGAACTCGTGCGGCGGCGCCTTCGGCGCCGTGAGGAGCTTCCAGTAGCACCAGATCGTGAGCCCCCAGACGAAGCAGGTCGAGAGGATGAGGAAGATCCAACCGTAGGCGTTCATCGCTCAATCCTCCTGTCCGTCGATGTCGAGACCCTGAGCGCGCCAGCGCTTCTCGCCGACGCTCGTGCAGTAGACCAGCAGCACGATGACCGCGGCGATCAAGCCCAGCGC
The DNA here is from genome assembly GCA_016793245.1 of Planctomycetota bacterium. Classification (GTDB taxonomy): domain Bacteria; phylum Planctomycetota; class UBA1135; order UBA1135; family JADKAF01; genus JADKAF01. The sequence continues at coordinate 25,460 of JAEUHW010000271.1, read as the reverse complement.
GCCGAGCTGCAAGGGATCGTTCACCGCGTTCTTCACCCAGGTCCCCAGGTTGTTCCAGCAGAACGCCGCGAAGACGATGAGCAGGAAGAGCGGCGCCACGAACTTCATCACGATCTTGTAGAAGCTCGGCGCGCGCATGAGAGCGCCTTCGTGCATCTCGCTCCAACCGCGGTCGATGCCGTGGACCCACGAGAAGCAGATGATCTGCACCATCGCCAGGATGAAGATCAGGAAGGTGCCGACCCAGTCGTCGATCGTCCCCTGGAACACTCCGCCCTTGCTGAAGTACATCACCAGGAAGGAGCCGACGATGCAGATCCCCACCATCAGCCTCGTCGCCTGCTGGCGCGTCCAGCCGAGGGACTCCTGGAAGAAGGCCAGCGCCGGCTGATACATCGAGATCGAGCTCGTGATCGCCGCCAGGAACAGCATCAGGAACCAGATCGCGCCGATGATGTTGCCGAACGAGCCCATGTGCGCGAACACGACGGGCAGCGTCTGGAACCCGAGACCGAAGGTACCGCCCGCCACCGCGCCGGCCATGTTCGAGGCGCCGAGGAACACGAAGGCCGCGGTGAGCGTGATCATGCCGCCGAAGCCGACCTCGAAGAGCTCGTTCGTCGCGGAAGCCGTGAGCCCCGAGAGCACGACGTCGTCCTTCCGGCGGATGTAGGAGGCGTAGTTGATGATCACGCCGAAGCCGACCGAGAGGGAGAAGAAGATCTGCCCCGCGGCCGCGAGCCAGGTCTGCGGGTTCTTCAGCGCCTCGAAGTCCGGGTTCCACATGTAGCCGAGGCCGTTCAAGACGTTCTGCTCGGGCCGAGTCGGATCCGGAGTTCCCAGCGTGAGCACGCGAGCCAGCACGACGATGGCGCAGATCGCCATCACCGGCATCGCCAACGAGCAGAACTTCTCGATGCCCTTGGAGATGCCGCGGAACACGAGCCAGATGTTCACGGCGAAGGCGAGTATCCAGAAGATCAGCGTATTGAAGGACCCGCCGGTGATCACACCGTTCTCGGCCTTGCCGATCATGTTCTCGTAGAAGCTCGTCGCCGCGGCGGTCTGCTCGCCGATGGGCGCGCCCGCCGGGATCTGGATGCCTCCGGTGAGATAGCTCCAGAAGTAGCCGAGGCACCAGGACTCGACGTAGGTGTAATAGAAGGACACCGCCAGCGGGATCAGCACGCCGATCACGCCGAGGTAGCGCCAGATGCGCCCCTTCCCCACCGCTCCCAGGATCGCCGGCGCCGAGTGCAGCCCCTTCCTGCCGCCGTAGCGCCCCATCGTCCACTCCGCCCAGCCGATGGGGATCCCCACCAGCAGGAGGGCGACGAAGTACGGGATCATGAACGCGCCGCCGCCGTTCTGCGCGGCCTGGCCCGGGAAGCGCAGGAAGTTGCCGAGCCCGACGGCGGATCCCGAGACGGCGAGGATCACGCCGAGGCGCGTTCCCCAGTTCTGCTTCTCCAACGACATGCGCTGACCTCTGGCGGGGAGGTGGACGGAGGCGCGCTCGCGGCGCGCGGCGGAGCGGAGCTCGGACGCGAGCGAGCGGGAGGCGGAGGATAGGGTTCCTCGGAGGCAGGCGCAACCTCAGAGCCCCCGCACGCGGCACGGCAGTCCCGCGCTCAGAAGATCCCCACGAGGACGCCGATCAAGTGACCGACGGCTTCTGTGCGACGCACGTGGATCTCCCCACCGTCGCCGCTCTCGCGCTCATCGCGCCCTTCGTCCTCGCGATCGTCCCCGTCGTCCTCGTCGCCGTCCTCCTCATCGCCATCGTCGTCTTCCTCCTCGTCGTCGTCCTCTTCCTCGGGGAGGAGCTCGATCTCGAGCAGATGTCCCGCGCGACCTTCGAGCTCCATCTCGATCAAGTAGCGCCCGTTGGCGAAGAGGAGCTCGCAGACCGGACCTTCGTCGAACTCGAGCGCGGCGGCGACCGCCGAGCCCTTCGCGATCTCCTCGCCTTTCGCGATGAGCGCGGCGAGGTCGAGCTCGCAGTGCCGCAGCGCGCGCCGCGCCTCGCGCACCTCGTCGTCATCGTCCTCGGCCTCTTCCTGCTCCGCGGAACGGACCGCGCCCGTCGCCGCGTCGATCGAGATCTCGAAGAGCTCTCCGTGAGGCCCGAGGACGTCGATCTCGTACGCCAGCCCGTGCTGCTCGCCCTCGATCCAGAGCTCCAGCTCGGCTTCGAACGCGCGGCCGGGTCGCGCGGTGACGGCGCGCATGACGGCGTCGCGGAGCGAGATCTTGACGTGCGGCGCGAGATCGCGCGGATCCTCGTCATCGAAGGCGGAGAATGCGAGCGGAGCACCGCCGCAGCAGAGCGCGAGTGCGCCGGCAGAGAGAGCGTGGAGGAGCTGGGACATGGTGAGTCTCCCGGTGAAGGCGAGCGAGCCTACTCCGCACCTCGGCGTTCGGCCTCGCCTTCTTTCGAGGAGGCCGCGCCACGCGGCTGCGCGAACGGGTACCTTGCCCGAGCCCGTCCCCTGCTTCGGAGCAACCCTTGCCCACGCCTTCCTTCGCTCGCCGCACGTCGCTCGCCGTCTGCGCCGCCCTCCTCGTCGCCTGCTCCTCGAGCCCCGAGAGCACTTCGCGACCCGAGCGCGGCGAAGGACCGAGCCATCCCGACATCACCACGCTGCTCGCGAACCTCCGCCTCTCGGGCCTCGACCTCTCTCCCGATGGCTCGCGCGCGTTGCTCTCGTCGAATGCCACGGGCGTCTTCAACGCCTACGAGGTCGAGATCGCGACCGGAGCCATACGCGCCCTCACGAGCTCCACGAGCGATGCGGTCTATGCGCTGGCGTACTTCCCGCGCGATCGGCGCGTGCTCTACACCGCCGACCAGGGCGGCAACGAGCTGAATCACCTCTACGTGCGGGAGGAGGACGGCAGCGTCCGCGACCTGACGCCCGGCGAGAAGCTGAAGGCGATGTTCGTCGACTTCGCGCACGACGATCTGAGCCTCTTCGTCGTCACGAACGAGCGCGACCCGCGCTACTTCGACCTCTACCAGATCACCCTCGACGGCTACGCGAAGAAGCTCGTCTACCAGAACGAGATCGGGGTGCGTCCCGCGCTGGTGAGCCGCGACGAGCGCTACGTGGCGCTGGAGAAGCCCAACACGACGAGCGACAGCGACGTGCTGCTCCTCGATCGCGAGACCGGCGAGGTGAAGAACCTGACGGCTCACGCGGGCATCGAGTCGAACGACGCGCTCGCGTTCACCAAGCGTGGCTCGCTGCTGCTCGCGACGAACCGCGACGCGGAGTTCTCCCATCTGGTGGAGCTCGATCTCGTGAGCGGCCAGCGGAAGCGCCTCTACGCGCCGAGCTGGGACGTCGTCGGCGCCGAGCCGACGCCCGGCGACCGAGCGCTGCTCGTCTCGGTGAACGCCGACGCTCGCACCGCGCTGCACCTGCTCGACGCCGAGACGCTCGCCGAGCAGGCGCTGCCCGAGCTGCCCGCGGGCGACGTGAACGCCATCGCGTTCGCCGAGGACGGGCAGTCCTTCGCGTGCTACCTGAGCTCGAGCCGCGCGCCCGCCTCGCTCTACGCCGCGCGCCTCGGCGGCTCGGCCAAGCTGCTCGTCTCCTCGCTGCATCCCGAGATCGCCGCGGAGGACCTGGTCGAAGGCCAGGTCGTGCGTTTCGCGAGCTACGACGGTCTCGAGATCCCCGGCATCCTCTACCTGCCCCACGGTGCCTCGGCGAAGCGACCCGCACCGGCGATGGTCTGGGTCCACGGCGGCCCCGGCGGACAATCGCGGCTCATCTACTCGCCGCTCATCCAATACCTCGTCGGTCACGGCTACGCCGTCTACGCGATCAACAACCGCGGCAGCTCGGGCTACGGCAAGAGCTTCTACGCCGCCGACGATCGCAAGCACGGCGAGGCCGATCTCGACGATGTGATCGCGAGCAAGGCCTTCCTCGCCGCGCGTCCCGAGATCGACGACGAGCGCATCGGCATCATGGGCGGTAGCTACGGCGGCTACATGACGCTCGCCGCGTTGGCGTTCCGCCCGGATAGATTCAAGCTGGGCGTCGACATCTTCGGCGTCGCGAACTGGCTGCGCACGCTCGAGAGCATCCCGGCCTGGTGGGAAGCGCAGCGCCAAGCGCTCTACGCCGAGCTCGGCGATCCCGCGACCGATCGCGAGCGCCTGATGCGGATCTCGCCGCTCTTCCACGCGGAGAAGATCCGCCGACCGCTGCTCGTGCTGCAGGGCGCCAACGACCCGCGCGTGCTGCAGGTCGAGTCGGACGAGATCGTCGCCGCCGTGCGGAAGCAGGGCGTGCCCGTCGAGTACCTCGTGTTCCCCGACGAAGGGCACGGCTTCGTGAAGCGCGAGAACGAGGCGCGCGGCTATGCCGCGGTGCTCGCGTTCCTGCAGAAGCATCTCTGAGGTTTTCACTCGCGCTGCGGAGCGCGAGCGTCCCGCCACCGCCGACGACCCGAGTCACTCCACCTCTCCCACTCGTAACGAGCACGATGCGCTTCGCCCTCCTGCCCACGCTCCTCTTCCCGCTCGCGCTCGGCTCCGCCGCGCGCGCGCAAGTCGATGCCGGCGAGCTCGTCCCGGCGCTCCAGCTCCGCGATCTCGACGGACGCGCGCTCGAGCTCCGCGAGCTCGCGCGCGAGCGCGGCGCCATCGTGGTGCTGCGCGACGAGGCCTGCCCGCTCTGCCGACGTTGGGTGCCCCGCTTGCAGGAGCTCGCGCAGCGCTGGCGCGAGAGCGGGCCGCGCTTCCTCTTCGCGAACAGTGGCGACGCCGCGGATGCCGCGGCGCTCTGCGCCGATCGCGAGCGCTTGCACATCGAAGCGCCCTACGTCGCCGACACGGGCGGCGTCCTCGCGCGCAGCTTGGGCGCCAGCTCGACGACCGAGGTCTTCCTCATCGACGTGCGCGGAACGCTCGTCTATCGCGGCGCCATCGACGATCAACATGCCGTGGGCAGCTCGAAGGACGAGCCGACGCGCCGCTGGCTCGAGGACGCGGTCGCGGCCATGGAGCGCGGCGAGCGCCCCTCGGTCGAGCGCACGAGCTCGCCGGGCTGCGCGCTCGAGCTCGGCGCAGGCGAGCGCGTCGCGAGCGAAGCGACGCCGACCTATCACGGCACGATCGCGCGCCTCGTCGAGCGCCGCTGCCTGGCATGCCATCGCGAGGGCGGGGTAGCACCCTTCCCCTTGGCGACGCACGCGCAGTTGATACGGCGCAAGGCCACGATCGCGAGCGTCGTCGAGAGCGGCGTCATGCCGCCGTGGGGTGCGGCCGAAGGATCCGGTCCTTGGCGGAACGACTTCGGTCTCCGCGCCTCCGAGCGCGCCGCGCTGCTCGCGTGGATCGCCGGCGGCGCGCCCGAAGGCGATGCGGCGCTCGCCCCTCTCCGCGCGCGCGGCGCCGACTTCGGCGCGAGCAGCGGTTGGTCGCTCGGCGAGCCGGACTTAGTCGTCGAGCTCCCGCGCGCGGAGAAGGTGAAGGCGCAGGGCACGATGGACTACCGCTATCAATGGGTGCAGTCGCCGCTCGAGGAGGAGCGCTGGGTGCGCGCGGTGGAGCTGCGCCCGACCGCGCCCGCCGTCGTGCACCATGTGCTGACCTTCCTCGAGGATCCGCCGAAGGACCTGCGCGAGCTCGGCCAGAAGCGCCGCGGTGGGCTCGGCGGCTACTTCGCCGGGCTCGTTCCGGGGCAAGGGCCGACGGTGTTCCCTACGGAGACCGGCAAGCGCCTGCCCGCGCGCGCTTGGATCAAGTTCCAGCTCCACTACACGGCGAACGGCGAAGCGACGAGCGATCGCACCCAGATGGCGTTCTGGTTCCACGCGACGCCGCCGAAGCACGAGCTCGTCACGGCTTCGGCGCACCAGACGCGCTTCGAGATCCCGCCGGGAGCCGCGAATCACGAGGTGCGCGCGAAGACGAGCTTCCGCGAGGGGGCTTGGCTCAGCGCCTTCTCACCGCACATGCATGTGCGCGGCAAGGCCTTCCGCTACGAGCTCGAGTTGCCCGACGGCGCGCGCAGGACCCTGCTCGACATCCCGCGCTACGACTTCGACTGGCAGATCCGCTACGAGCTCGCCGAGCCGCTCTTCGTGCCGGCCGGTGCGGTGCTGCACGCGACCGCCTGGTACGACAACTCGGCCGCGAACCCCGCGAATCCCGATCCCACGCGCGCGGTGCGCTTCGGCGAGCAGACCTGGGACGAGATGATGATCGGGTACTTCGAGCGCTGGCGCTGAGCGTCGGTGCGCGAGGAAGGGAACCGCGCTTCTCGCTCCTACGACATCCCGTCCGACGGCAGAACGGCACGGCGGAGGAACTGCGGTTCCTGAGCGGGTCGAACCCCTGCATGATTCGCTTCGCAGTGTGCCTCATCCGATACTCTCGACACCATGGACGAGCTAGAACGACATCGCGTCGATGAACTCTGGGGCGAGTATGCCGAGCGCGGCGGCTCGCAGGAGTCCTTCCAAGAGATCGAGTACGTCCGAGAGGTCTATCAGCGGCGGACCTACCCGCGTGGCAAGGACTTCCTCGACTCCGTCGCCGCGCATGCGAACGGTCCCTTCCGTTCGCTGCTCGTGCTGGGTTGTGGCTCCGGCATCTCGGAGCGCAACGCCTACGAACGCGGGCTCGCCTCTCATGCGCTCGGCATCGATCTCTCGTCGCGCGCGCTCGCCGAGGCCGCGCGCCGAGCCGAGCAGCTCGGCTGGGGCGAGGTGCGCTATCTCTGCGCCGATCTCAACGACCCGCCGAAGGACCTGGGCCGCTTCCACGTGATCCTGACGCCATCCTCGTTGCACCACATCGTGGAGCTCGAGCACTTCCTCGACTGGGTCGCTTCCAGTCTCGAGCCCGATGGAATCTTCGCGGGGTCGGAGTACGTGGGGCCGGCTTGCTTCCAGTGGAACGAGGCCCAAGTGCGCATGACCGCGGAGGTGCTCGACCTCATTCCGCATCCGTACCGCACCTTCGTCGATGGTCGCGTGAAGGAGCACGCCTGGTCTCCCACTCGCGAGGAAGTCCTTGCCGTGGATCCAACCGAAGCCGTGCGCTCCGACGAGATCCTGCCCCTCCTCGAGCAACGCTTCGCGATCGTGGAGCGCCACGACATCGGAGGAGGCCTCCTCTTCCCGTTGCTCCAGGGCATCGCGCATCACTACGACCACGCGGACCCTACCGCGCTGGCCCTGCTGCGCTTCCTGCTCTATCTGGATGACCTGGCCCTGCGCACGAAGCACCTGCCGAACACGATCACCGATTGGATCGCGCGGCCGCGCTGAGCCTCGCGTGCGCGGCGTCGACCGCACGACGAGAGCTCCCCTCGATGAGCTTCATCGGCGCCCTGTCCTTCCCTCGTGGGGCGGGGCAGGACGACGCCGCGACTTCGATCCGCGAGACGCGGACCTCGGCTCGATCGGAGGTCGGAAGCGACGGGCATCGCTGCGCCTTCGCGCGCCGCGAGCCCGCCGCTCCGCCCGACTTCAGAGCGGCATCTCGCGCTCATCGAGGGAGGCAGCATGCGCGAAGCTCGCGGAGTCTCGAGCGCAGATCACGCGCTCGAGATCGCGCGACCGAGGATCTCCGCCTCCGCCGGCATCCTCGCCGGTTTGGACGGCGTTCCTGCAGGCGCATCTCGAAACGGGACGCACGTGCGGAACGACGCGGAGCCGGTGCCGCCATCGGGGCGACACCGGCTCCGCGCTCGGAAGCTCCGCGCTCTCGCGCGGAGCTTCGCAGCTCTCGTGATCAGAACTGCATCTGCGTATCGACGGCGTTGCTCACCGCCGACAGCGGGCCCGAGCCGAGGAGGATCACCTGGTTGTAGGTGTGTCCGCCTTGGAGCGTCGGGTCGATCGGGATCGGCGCCGGAAGCACGACGGTGCCCGAGCCGCTCGGGAAGTTGAGGATGATGTCCGGCGACACGAGCAGGTTGCAGCCCGTGTTGAAGATGCCGGAGCCGGAGAGGTCGAGCGGCAGGAAGCCGCCGAGGTAGGCCGAGAGGCCGATGTAGACGGCCGCCGGACGCGCGGGCTCGAGGCCGCTCGCGACCAACGCGAAGCCCAGGTTGCCGATCTGCGGCGCGCCGTTCGCGGTGAGCGTCGGCGCGAAGGAGTTGGAGTCGACGCAGCCCGCTTCCATGTTGGCCGTGGTCGGGTTCTCCGTCGCGATCTCGGAGACGATCTGCGCCGGCGTCAGCGCGCGGGAGTAGAGCCGGAAGTCATCCATGTCGAAGAAGCGCGTGATGTTGTTCGTGCGCGACGTCGAGTAGCTGCCGACGAGGAACTGCCCTCCGACCAGGTTGAAGGTTCCGGCGGCGAAGCTGGTCTGCGTGCCATTCGCGACGCCGTTCAGGTACCACTGAGCCGTGCCGGTCGTGTCATTGACGACGACGCAGTAGTGTTGCCAACCCGTGAGGGAGCTGGGTTGGGCTGCCGTCGTGGTCGTAGGCACTTGGCCCCAGCCGAGGAGCTGCAGCGTCGTGCTGCTCTTCCAGCAGCGAGCCGAGGTCGGCGTGGAGGCGACGCCGAAGGGATAGGCCGTGCCGGTCACGCCGCCGTAGCGCATCCAGAACATGATCGTGTGGGAGCCCTGGATGCTGAGCGGCCAGCCGGTCTGCACGTAGTTGTCGTAGGGCGTCGTGTTGTCGATCGCGAGACTGCCGAAGCCGGCCTCGTTGCCCTTGAAGTACGGCCGACCGGCATCCGTCTGCCAGGTCGTGGTCGCGACGGTGCCGAACCCGGGCACCGCCGTGGTGCTCGCCGTGTTGGCGACGCGGTTGCCGCGCACTTCGTTGAACTGGTACTCGAGGAGCTCGGGCGACTCGGTGTTGGAGGTCGCCCCGACCGCGATGATGAAGTTGGTCTTGGTCTCGGCGTCGGAGAAGCAGCCGTTGCTCGCCGTCAGCGACACGGTGTACGTGCCCGGAACGGTGTAGCTGAAGCTCGGGTTCTGCGCCGCGCTGTCCGGGATCGAGTCGCCGTCCAGGTCCCAGGACCAGCTCGTCGGGCTGCCCGTCGAGGTGTCGGTGAAGTTCACGTTGAGCGGCACCGCGCCGCTGGTCGGCGTCGCGCTGAAGTTCGCCGCGACGACGAGCTGAGGATCACCGAAGATGAAGTCGTTCTTCGTCACCGTCGAGCTCGGGTGCAGCGTGTTGGTGACCGTCAGCGTCACGTCGTACGGGCCGCAGACCGAGTAGGTGAAGCTCGGGTTCTGGGCGTTCGAGTCGATGACGTTGTCGCCGTCCAGGTCCCAGGCCCAGGTCTGCACGCCGTTCGGATCACTGGTGAACGAGGTGTCGGTGAAGTTCACCGAGAGAGGCGTCGGGCCGCTGGTCGGCGTTGCCGAGAAGTTGGCGAAGAGACCGTCGGCCAGCGTGTAGTGGATGCAGCCGTTCCAGTTGCGGAACGAGAAGAAGCTCCCGCTGAAGAGCGCGCTGCACGCGGCCCCCGAGGTAAGCGAGAGATCAGCGTTGGAGGTCGTGACCTGCGCGCCCGTGCCCGTGCCGCTGTACGCCTGGCCCCCGCCGACCACGCGGTAGCCGATGCCGTAGCTACCTGGCGTCAGGATCACGGGGCTCGCCAAGGTGAACGAAGTCGCCGACTCGCGCGCGGCCGACAGCACCGGTCCGGCCGTGCCGACGAGCGTCCAGGCCCCCGCGTTCGTGTTTTGCCCTACGTAGGTGGTCGGCGTCGTGTAGAGCTCGAGCGTGACGGAAGTTCCGACGGTCGCGGTGAGATTGCAGTCGAAGCCGGTGATCCGCACCGCGTTGATCACATTCAGGTCGTAGAAGACGACGCCCCCGGCGGTGCCGCCGTTGTTGGACGCCCAAGGCGGAGCGGTGGGCGTGCAAAGGGGGCTCTGCGCCGCGGCCGGCAGCGCGAGTGCCAGCGCGAGGAGCGCGCCGAGCGAGGAGGTTCGAGTTCGAGAGAGCATGGGTTCTCGCCGACTCCGAGAGCCGGCTCAGGGGAGTAGTGGAGCGGCAGGTACTGGGTCGAGACGCCGCGTAGGAAATCCCAACCCTACCCGGCCGCGCCGAGATGTGCATCCCGCTTCATCCCGTACGAAGCTGCTCCTCTGCGTCCGGCGTCCGTAGGCTCCGCGCCCCTGGCGCCCCGAGCCTCCACCGAGACGACGCGATACCCCGACCGCACCGCGAGTACCCGCTGATCCAGCGTGCCGAAGGCGTGGCGAGGCCGGCTACCTCCACCAGGAGAGCTACGCCGGCTCTCGCGCGCCGGGCCTCACCAGCGCCGCACCAAAAGAGCGCGGCCTCGGCTCCGCGTCGTTGCGCAAAGCCGAGGCCGCCGATCGAGCGCGTGCGCTCAGGGGTTGTTCAGCGTCACCCGCACACCCGGCGAAGTGACGAGCAGTCGCCCCGAGGGATCCGCGATGTGGATCCACTGGAAGAAGACCTCCGCTCCGCCGAAGGCCGGATCGGCCACGATGGGCAGAGTCACCGGCGCGTTCGGGCCGGTGTAGAGCGCGATGTCGAGCGAGACGTTCACCGCGCAGCCCGCGACGCCGACGAGCCCGAGATCGAAGGGCAGCGGCAGACCGAGCCAGCTCTGGTTCTGGAAGCCCAGGTAGAGCGAGCTGGTCGCGGCACTCGTCGGCGTGCTCGCGATCGTCATCGAGCCGCCGAGCGTCGGCAGGCCGCTCACGCTGATGTCGGGCGTGCCCGCCGCACCCGCGCAGCCCGCGCCGAAGACCTGCGGCGCGATCCCGTAGTGGATCGTGTCGCTCGCCGCCGTCACGTTGCCCGCTTGGTCGCGCACCTCGAGCTGCATCGTGCGCGTGCCCGTCCGCGTGGAGCCACCATCATTCGAGAGGTTCCACGGGATCGAGCTCGCGAAGGGCATCCAGCTCGACCATTGCCCGTCGTCGTTCTTCAGACGCATCTGGGTGACTCCCGAGAGCGCGTCGGAGGCAGTGACCGCGACGTCGACCTGCAGACGGGAGGTCTGGCTCGCTCCCATCTCCAGGGCGATCGAGACGCCGGTCGGCGAGGTCAGGTCGATCCGGAAGGGTCCGAGGTGCGCGGTGAAGCCCTCATTGCCTGCACGGTCGCGGAACGCGACGTGCGCGTAGATCGCGGGGCCTTCGATCGCGGGTCGCGTGCCCGAAGTCGCGAGACCGAGCGGGACACCGCCCAGCGACGGCACGCTGAACGGCGCGAGATCGACGAGGAGCAGCGCGTCCCCGATCCCCGACTGCGAATCGCTCCCCGGATTCCACACGAAGCCCATCGTCGGCGAGTTGCTGTAGCTTCCGGGGACGTGCGTCGTGGAGACGAAGCCCGTCGGCGTGCTCGGCGACGTGGTGTCGATGAGGAAGGGTCCGTAGTGCACGGTCGGGCTGAAGTTCCCCGCTTGATCGCGAGCGATCATATGCAGGTAGAAGGCGTTCGAGGTCGAAGCGAGGCTCGGGCTCGAGAGCGTGGTCGCGTTCGCTGCCACGTTCAGCGCGCCGGGGCTCAGCGTCGTGTTCGGCAGCTGATCCCAGACCGCGCGATAGCCCGCGAGGCCCGAATGGCTGTCGGACGCCGGCGCGAAGTTCACCGCGACGATCGGGTTCCTCGACCAGACCCCCGGCGTGTGCGAGCTCGAGGAGAACGAGCTCGGCGCGGTCGGGAGCGTCACGTCGATGTAGAAGGGACCGATCTCCACCGAGGTCGGGCTCCAGTTGAAGACGTTGTCCACCGTGCGCAGCGAGTAGTACCAAGGCAAGCTGCTGGTCGCGAGCGAGACCGTCGTGCTCGTGACCGGCCCGAGCGTGCGCGATCGCGGCACGGTCGCACCGCTCGTGGTGGAGAAGCGCTCGGCGTAGCCCTGCACGCCGGAGTGCGCATCGATGGCCGCCGTCCACGTGAAGTCGATCGAGACGTCGTTCGACCAAGCGCCGATGGTGTGCGAGCTCGAAGCGAAGTTCGTCGGCAGCCCAGGCGCCGCCAAGTCGATGCGGAAGGGACCGAGCTCGAAGTGCGTGGGCGTCCAGTTCCCCGCGACGTCGCGCGTGCGGATCTTCAGGTAGAAGGGCAGCGCGCCACCGGCGGCGGTGAAGGACGCGGTGGTCGCGCTCGCGGCGAGGTTCACCGTCGAGGGCGGGAGCACTCCCGGCGCGGTGTCGAAGACCACGCTGTAGCCCGCGACCCCGGAGGCCGCATCGGTCGCCGGCGTGATCGAGAACGCGACCGTCGCATTGCCGGACCACACGCCGGGAGTGTGCGTGGTCGAGCTCGCGCCAGGCAGGGTCGGCGCCTCCGCATCGATGAGATAGGGACCGGTGCGCGCCGTCGTGCTGGCGCCCCAGCCCGCGCGATCGACGGTACGGACGTAGTAGTAGTAGCCCTGGCTCGACGAGGACAGCGCAACCGTGGTGCTGGTCACGGCGCCAAGCTCGATGGTCTCGTCCACCGATGCCGAGGAGTTCGTGCTCGCCAGAACCGAGTAACCATCGACCCCGGAGCGCGCGTCGGTTCCCGCGTTCCAGGCGAAGTTGACGTTCGGATTGGTCGACCAGGAGTTCAGGGCGTGCGAGGTCGAGCGCAGGTTCGTCGCCTCCGTCGGGCGCGTGGAATCCGTGCGCACGATCAGGGTCTTGTTGGCCACCGGCGTGTTGTCGGCGCGGGCCTCCACGTCGATGCGCACTTCGTTCTCGGTCGTCTCGGTGAAGGTCCAGCGAGCGACGCGGGGGTCGTTCTCCATGGCGTTGCCGAGAGCGATGCGACTCCCTCCGAACGCATTGTCCATGTGGTCTGCGCTGATCCCGTCCTTCAGGATGGTGCGCGCGCCCACGTGCGTCAGGTAGCTCTGGGTGGGCAACATTCGCGTCGCCGTCTGTGTCACGTGAACGCCGGAGGCGATCCCGGACTCGGGCTCGACGGCGACGCCGACCTCGAAGGTCCCGGTCTTGGCCCACGGATGCCCCGACACCGCGATATCCATGCCGGGCGCGGTCCGCGCTCGGACCATCACGACCTGCACGGAGACCTTGGTCGTCGAGACCAGCCAGGAGGGATAGACCTTCCAGCGCCAAGTCCCGGCGACGGGGTTCTCGATGTAGCGGATCTCCGTGTTGTCCACGTTGCTCTGCTGGGAGAAGAACTCCCCGGTGTTCCCCGCGGGATCGATGGGCGCTTGATCGATCCAGAGGTCGAGGTGATTCGTCATCGCCCATGCGCCACCCGCCGGAGCCGCGGCTTCGTGGTAGGTCATGCACACGATGAGCCGCGAAGTGTTCGACGGGACGACGATGTCGTCGTATTGGAAGCCCGCGCCCGGCTGCATCGTGAAGCCCCAGTTCTCGGAGCTGTACCAAGGAAGCTGAGCCTGAGCGAGCAGAGCATCGACGCGCCCCGTCCCATAGGTCGAGAGATGCGCGTCGGCGGGGCTGGTGAGCACCGCGTTGCCCTTGCTGAGCGCCGTGCCCATCAGCAATGCGGAGAGGCGCGCCGGCGCGTTCCGGAGGAAGGGGTGCGCATCGCAGAGCTGCGCCGCGATGCCGGTGACGTGCGGCGCGGCCATGCTGGTGCCGCTCTGCTCGACGAACGTCCCACCGGCTTGCACCGAGGTGATCCCCTCGCCCGGAGCCACGACGTTGGGCTTCCAACGCGTGTCGCCCGTCGGCCCGCGAGAAGAGAAGCTCGAGAGCGTGCCCGGAGTGATCGTGGGCGAGAAGTAGTCGTCTCTCACCGAGCCGACGGCAAGTACGTTCTTCGCGACCGCGGGGAAGCCGATGGTGCTGCTTCCGCAAGAACCAGAGTTGCCCGCAGCGAAGACATGCAGGACGTCATCGTTGAAAACGGCGTAATCAGCTTCGCGCGAGTTCAGCTCGGTTCCGTTGTACGCGGTGCAACTACAGTTAGCGGCACACGGAGCGTTACCCCACGAGTGGTTGACGACATGCGGCTTCGGGGTAGTCACTCCGCTGACGGTGTGAGCCGAAGCGAAGTTCGAGAGCATCGCGCCGACGTTCGCTTGAGCCGTCCAGCAGCAGTTCGGGAGCGAGCAGTTCCCGGGACCGAACGCACGCACGATGCGGAAGCGACCCGCAGCGAAGGTACCTAGCCCCGGGGCATTACCGGTGTGCTCATCGACCGCGCTGCCGCTCGGCAAGCCGAGAATCGTGCCGCTGACGTGGGTGCCGTGTCCGCAGGGGTCGGTGCTGGGGAGCGGGCCGGGAATGAACTGGTTGTGGTAATCCCAACCGATCCAGCTCACGTGATCGAGCGCGCTATGAGCGTAGTCGAAACCGGAGTCGAAGACTCCGGCCAACGCGGCCTGATTGCGCCCTCCATCGTGGAGACTGCGACCGGCGTCGGAGTTCACTAGCGGGGTCGACTCATCGTGGAGCAACTCGGGCTGGACCACGGGCTCCACGAAGGAGACGAAGTCGAGGCTGAGCGCCCGCGAGATCGCTTCGGCCGTGCCCGACACGCGGAAGGCGTGGACTCGATCCGTGTACTCCGAGACCCCGAATCCAACGCCCTCGAGCGCGCGCTGCTGCCAACCGTTGCTCATCCAGACCTTCGTGAGCAGGGTTTCGTCGTAGACGATGGCGGGCGGCACTCCGGGATCGCCGGTCCGCACCACGCCAATCGCGCGCGAGGTCGATGCCGCGCAGAGATCGCTCTCGAAGACGTTCACCCACACGTCGAGGACATCGCCGTTGCCTGCCGAGGCCAAGGACTCTTGCAGCCGCGGATCGATCTTCTGCCAGCGGCGCGCCCCACCGATCCAGCGCACCGAAGGGTGGGCGGCGAGCGCGGAGACGGCATCGAGGCGCAGAGCCGCCGCGAGCACGTGATGCGGATGGAAGCCGAGCGGACGCACACCGAGAGAGCTCAACTGGTCGATGAGGTCTGGCGAGAGGCGCTCACGCACCATCACGTAGCCGTAGACCTCGTCCTTGCCGCGCCCATCGCGCGGCGCGCGGGCGAGATCTCCGAGCAGCTCCGGATCCACGATCTCGCTCTGCGGCGGGTAGTAAGGGCCGGCGACGAAGCCGAGGAAGAAGGGGTCGCCTTCGGCCTCGCGCAGGACGCGGTCCCCGCTCGAACCCGCGAGCACCGCCCTCGGGATCGGCAGCGGCAGGCGCCGATCGTGCTCGAGGATGTCGCCGCGGAAGCCGGTGCCGCGATCGACCAGCGGGTGCGTGATGCTGCGCGCGGCGGGATCGATGGTCACCCCCTCACGCGAAGTCACGGTCTCGACGCGCGAGGTCTGGACCTCGACAGGAGCTTCTTGCTGCGCCAGCGCGAAGGCCGGTGCGCAGAGAGGGAGGAGCAGGGCGGAGAGCGAGCGCCGCATGGAGTGGACCTCGGGGTAGCTGGGAGGCGGAGCCGCGCCGAAGCGACTCCGTTCCTCCCTCTCACACAGGTCCGCGCCGAAGCCGTCGGTGCCGGCGCGCTTTTTCTCGCGCGCCGCCCCGAGAAGCGCGCGCTCAGCGCTCCTCGTCCTCTACTTCCCGCCCGAGCTCGCGCCGCAGCCACGAGCGCGCGAAGCGCCAGTCGGCCTTCACCGTCGTCTGGCCGACCCCGAGCGCCACCGCCACCTCCTCGATGCCGAGCCCGCCGAAGACCCGCAGCTCCACGACGCGCGCCTGGCGCTCGTCGAGCTCCGCGAGGCGACTCAGGAGATCGTCGAGCGCCACCAAGTCGCCGGTGTCCTGCTCGACCAGCCCGAGGCACTCGTCGAGCGTCAGCTTCGCCGCGTCGCCGCCGCGCTTCTTCGCCCGGCGGTCGCGCGCGTGGTTCACCAGCACGTGGCGCATCGCCTTCGCGGCCACGGCGACGAAGTGCGCACGGCTCTCCCACGAGGCCTCGCCGCCTTCGCGGCGCGCGAGCTTGAGCCAGGCCTCGTGGACGAGCGCCGTCGCCTGCAGGGTATGCGCGCGCTCTTGCAGCAAGCGCGCGGCCATCCCGCGCAGCTCCTCGTAGACCAGCGGCAGGAGCTCTTCCCCTGCGCGCGCATCGCCGGCGCGCAGGCGCTCGAGGCAGAGGGTGACTTCAGCTCGGGGATCGACGGACATCGCGTGACGAGGGCTCCTGCTCCAGCATAGAAGCTCTCCGCCTCTCCGGCGAACCCGCACGGAACTCCGCGGCCACAGTAATGCTCCTCGGCGTCGGAGCCCACCTCCTCCCCACCTCGCAAGCATGTCCCGCCCCCACGACGCCGCGGACCGCCATCGGCGCGAGTTCGCGCTCTTCCAACGCGCGCTCGAGCTCCCCATCGCGGAGCGCGCCGCGTTCCTCGCGCGCGAGACGGGCGACGATCGTTCTCTCGCGCGCTCCGTGCTGGCGCTCCTCGACGCGGATCGAACCGGCTCGCTCGGCGAAGGCTTGGCACTCGCGCCCGAGGCGCCGCGCGACGCCGAGCTCGCGGAGGAAGAGCTCCTGCCTGCCGGCACGGAGGTCGGCCCGTTCCGCATCCTGCGCCTGCTCGGCCGCGGCGGCATGGGCGTCGTCTACGCGGCGGAGCAAGTACAGCCCGCGCGCACGGTCGCGCTGAAGATGGCGCGCGCCGGATTGTCGTCGCGCAGCGCGCTGCGGCGCTTCGAGAACGAGTCCGCGATCCTGGCCCGCCTCCACCACCCATCGATCGCGCAGGTCTACGCCGCGGGTCAGGCGGAGCTCCGCGGGCGCACGATCGCGTGGTTCGCGATGGAGCTCGTGGAAGGCGCGCCGATCACCGAGCACGCCGATCGCGCCGGGCTCGACGTGAACTCGCGCTTGTCGCTGCTGGCCGCCGTCGGCGACGCCGTGCATCACGCGCACGAAACCGGCGTGCTGCATCGCGACTTGAAGCCCGCGAACCTGCTGGTCGGCGCCGACGGCATCCCGAAGGTCCTGGACTTCGGCATCGCGCGCGCGCTGCACGACGAAGCGCGCGAGACGGCGCATCACACGCTGACCGGGCAGATCCTGGGGACGCTCGCCTATCTCAGCCCCGAGCAGGCGAGCGGCGAGCGCGAGGCCTTGAGCGTCGCGACGGACGTGCATGCGCTCGGCGTCATCGGCTTCGAGCTCCTGACCGGCGAGCTGCCGTATCCGCTGCGCAGCGCTTCGCTCACGCAGGCCTTGCAGCTCCTCTCCCAGCAAGAGCCGCGGAGCCTCCGGAAGCTCCGCCCCGAGCTCGCGCCCGATCTCGAGGTGATCTTCGCGAAGGCGCTCGAGCGCGATCCCGCACGGCGTTACGCCACGGCGCGCGCGTTCGCCGAGGACCTGCGCGCCTTCCTCGCGCATCGGCCGATCGCGGCGCGCCCACCGAGCTCGCTCTATCTCGCGCGAAAGTTCGTGCGACGCCATCGCGGCTTCAGCGTCGGCATCGCGCTGGCGGTGCTCGCGACGCTCGGCGGAACCGCGATCTCGGTCGCGTGGGCCCTGCACGCGGAGGAAGAGCGCGGCCGCGCGGTGCTCGCGGAGCAGAGCGCGAAGCAGGAGGCACAGCGCGCGGAGCAGGAGAGCTCACGAGCGCGCGCGGCCGAGCAGCGCGCGCTCGAAGAAGTGCGCATCGCGAGCAGCATCACCGCCTTCGTGAACGAGCTCTTCGAGAGCGCGAAGCCCGAGGTTGCCCTCGGCATCGACGTGAGCGCGCGCTCGCTGCTCGAGCGCGGCCAGGCCCAGCTCCTCGCGAGCACCGAAGGTGAGCCCGTCGTGCGCGCACGGCTCCTGCTCTTCGTCGGCGAGGTGCTCACCAATCTCGCGCGCTACGCCGAGTCCGAGCGCTTGCTGCGCGAGGCCGTCGCCATCATGGAGAAACTCTTCCCGGAGAGCGATTTCCAGCACATCGACGCGCTGCAGGTCCTGGGCACGAATCTCTACGAGTCCTCGCGCATCGAGGAGGCGAAGGCGATCTTCGAGCGCGCCCAGCAGATCCTCCAGGCCGTACCGCAGCCGCGACTGCTCCAGCGCGCGCGCGGCCTCGAAGCCCTGGGCCACATCGCCTGGAAGTCCGGCGAGCTCGAGCTCGCGCGCGAGCGTTTCACCGAGCTGCTGCGCTTGCGCGAGGCGCTGGCCGAGCGGCGGAAGATCGCCAAGGCCCATCAAGGCCTCGCGGTCACCTTGCAAGGCCTCGGCGAGCTCCCAGCCGCTCAAGCGCACTACGAGAGCGCGCTCGCCGCCCTCGCGAGCGGCGAGGATGCCGACCTCATGATGGAGCTCGCGACGAACCTGGGCTCCCTGCGCATGGCGCAAGGCCAGGCCGCCGAGGGCGAGGAGCTCTTCCGCCTGGCGCTCGGCGCTGGCGAGAAGGTCTACCCGCCGGAGCATCCGATCCTCATGCGGCGCCTCTGCAACCTGGGCGGCGCCCTCGCGATGACCGGACGCCTCGAGGAAGCGCTGCCGCTGCTCGAGCGCGCGCACGCGATCGGCGTGAAGCGCGCGACGGACCAGGACGAGTCCTTCGCCAACGTCTGCGGAATGCTCGCGAACAGCTACGCCATGCAGCAGGACTACGAGCGCGCCGTCCCGCTCTGGGAGCGCGCGCTCGCGATCCAGGAGAACCTGGTCGGCAAGGAGAGCCCGCGGCTCCGCCGCAGCCTGCAGAATCTGCTCCTCGGCTACGAAGCGCTGGAGCGCACGGCCGATGCCGCCGCGTTGAAGCAGCGATTGGAGGCGCTGCCGAAGGGTCCGCGCTGATCGCGGCGCCGCACGCGCCAGGTCGCGTGCGGCGGCTCCGCAGCGGTCTTCAGCGCGGCATCTCGCGTTCGATGAACAGGAGCAGCTCGCGCACGCGCGACTCCACTCCAGCGTGGAACTTCTGCAAGCCCTCGAGCTGCGCGATCACCTTCTCGAGGCCCGCGGTGGAGCCCTCGCTGCTTGCGCGGCTCACCGCTTGGGCAGGCTTGACGACCACCGAGCCCGCGCGGCGCTCGATGCGCGGTGCGGCACTCGCCGACAGCGCCTTCGCGGCCTTCTTCGGCGCGCGCTTCATGCTCCGAGCGGGCGCGAGCTCCTGCTTCGCCCCGGTAGCGCTCTCTCGGTCGCCCGCCGGAGCGACGGGGGCGCGGGGCGCGCTCGCGCCTTCCGTGCTCGCGCCCTCGACAGCCGTCGCCGCGCTGGCGTCGCTCGCGACGGACTCCTGCGCGGCCTCGACCGCGCGGCCTCTAGCGGGCGATGCGGCGAGCTGCCGCACGAGCCCGCGCAGCGACTCGTTCTGCACCAGCTTCTCGAGCGCCGCCTCGTAGATCTGATGCGTCCGCTGACGGCTGATTCCGAGCTCGCGGCCGATCTCGCCGAAGCTCAGGCGTTCGCCGCCGAACGCTCCGTGGCGGAGACTCAGCACTGCGCCTTCGCGTTCGCCGAGGATGTCAAGGGCCGTTCTCCAGAGCGCTGTCGTCGAATCGTCGTGATCAGGATGTGCGTTTGCGTCGGTCATGATGCGGGGAGATCGAGGGAAACGAGTTCGATGGGGAGAGCGCGAAGAGGGCCGGCGGATGGGGCCGCGACCTCAGCTCGGGCTCTCGTGTGGGGGTGCAGATGCTAGCCGCAGCCGGAGCGTGAGGGGAAGCGGGCAACTTGACGCTCGGGTGCAAGCAGAGCGAACGAGCAAGGGCCCGGGCTGCGCGAAGGATCTGGCGGACATCGCGGCAGCAGCTGAGGAACCAGGCGACGCGCGAAGCCAGAGTGAGCGTTGAACCCGACACACGCCCACATGCAGCGGCAGAGCGGCTTCGCCGCGACGATGGCGGTAGCTCAGAACGAGACCTTCTCGAACTTCCCCCCGTCGAACCTGCACACCCCGTGCTCGTGCGTGCCGAGCCACAAGACACCGAGGCGATCGCGATAGATCGAGAACACCGTGATCGGCACCCCCTCGACCTCGACGGGAAAGTGCGTGAGCCGCTCCCCATCGAAGCGCCAGACGCCCGCGCCGTAGGTCGCCATCCAGAGATCGCCGGCCTCGTCTCGCAGCATCGACATCACGTAGCTGTAGTCCTCTTCGCCACGCTCGGCGCCATGCGGCAAACCTGGCTCTTGCGTGTAGCGCAAGCCGCCGCGGCTCTGCAGCGCTGCGCCGCTCGGATCCACGGCGTAGCGGTAGCGCGTGTGCGTGAGCCAGTACTTGCCTTCGCGATCCTCGGCGATCGCGCGCACGCCGAAGGAGCGATTGCCGAGGTCGAAGCCGAGATCCCTCTCGTGGATCCACTCGAACGAACGCCCGTCGTAGCGGCACGCGCCGAGCGAGGAGGTGCCAAACCAGAGATTCCCCTGTCGATCCCGATACACCGTGTACACGTCGTACGGGCTGTACTTCATGTTCGGGTACTGCGCGCGGGGGTGCTCGGCGAGGAATTCTTCACCGAGCGGCGTCGACGGCATCGCCAGCCTATGCAGCCTCTCGCCGTCGTAGCGCAGGACGGCGCCCGTGTCTTGCCCCACCGAGAACCAGAGATCGTCGGGCGCGAGCTTCCACCCTGCTCCCGGTGCATCCGCCGCGCTCACCTCCAAGGTCACGAGCGAACGCCCATCGAACTTGCTGACGCCGTCGCAGGTCGCGAAGTAGAGGTTCCCCTCGGCGTCCTCCTGGATCGCGCGGATGCGATCGTTGCAGAGCCCGGACGCGCGCGTGAGTCGGGTGAGCGACGCGCCATCGAAGCGGTAGACGCCGCGCCCATCGCTGCCGAACCAATGGTGCCCCGCGCGATCTTGATGGATCACCCAGATGCTCCGGTCGAGCTCGGACACGGGCTCGAAGGAAGCCGCGGGCCGTACGTCGGGACGTTCTCCCCGAAACGTGCACGCAGGAGCGAGAGCGAGAAGGAGCGAGCCGAGGAGAGGAAGCTGCATGAAAGTCCTCGAAGGGGAGGCGCAGGATACGGGCGCGCGCAAGTTGCCGAGGTCAAGCCAGGGTAAGAGTCCGCGGAGACCTGGCCTCCTCACGTTCCTGCCGACTCTGCGCGGAGCAAGCGGCGGTTTGCACATTCGCCACCTCGAGCGCGTGTACGGGCGGTGAGTGCCCTCGGCCCGAGGGCCGATTCGCCCCTGGAACGCTCGTTGCATCGTGTCACCCGCAGGCGAGCAACAGAACGGCCGCGGTTCGCCGCTTCCCCCGGCTCCGCGCTCGCGCGGTTGGCTCGCCCCATCGACCTCGAAGCGACAAGACCCTCTCGAAGGAGAGTTCGAATGATCACACACGCAACCTTGCTCTCGGCATCATCGCTGAGCAAGAACTCCGTCCTCGATCCGCGCGGCGGCAAGCTGGGCAAGATCGAGGAGTTCATGCTGGACACCTCGAACGGTAAGATCGCCTACGCGGTGCTGTCGTTCGGCGGCTTCATGGGCGTCGGCGAGAAGTTCTTCGCCATCCCGTGGTCGGCCCTGCGGCTCGACACCGAGAAGAAGGCCTTCATCCTCGACGTCACCAAGGAGACGTTGAAGGAAGCGAAGGGCTTCGACAAGGATCACTGGCCGGACCTCGCCGATGTCGCGACGGGGACCGATATCCATCGCACCTTCAAGATCCGCCCCTACTGGGAGTCGTGATCTTCCTCGTGGGGACGATCCCTCGCTCCGCCCGAGGCGTGGCGAGGGCGAGTCCCCGCGGCTCCCCGGCGCTTCGGCCCGAGGCTCGGCCATGGACATCTTCATACTGCTCGTCTTGGAGCTGGCGGTGATCGCCTTCACCAGTTCCACGATCCTCCTGGTGGGACTCAGCGAAGCGGCGGAGCCGCAGCAGAGTCGCGCCGAGGATCTCTCCGCGTGGGAACGCCCGCGCGTGGCGACGGAAAGGTTCCGCCGCCTTCGCCTCCTCGTCACCCAGCGCGCGAGCCGTCGACTTTCGTCCGAGCTCCACGGCGAGATCGCCGGCGCGCCGATCGGAAGCGCGGCCTAGCAGCCGGTCGAAGAAGTACTTCGAGGCTGGGAGCGACGCCGCGGACGTTCCGCCGAGGTGCGGGAGACCGCGCAGAAGCGATCGCTTCTGCGGGGCTCCGGCAGCAACGGCGGGGCGACCGAAGCGCGTGACCCAGCCCGAACGACTTCTTCGACGGGCGCTCGGCGCGAGGCAGCACCCGCGAGCCGCTCGCCACGCACTCGCGTGCGCTCAGGGCTCAGCGCGGCCCGATCTGCTTCATCTTGATCTTCAACTTCCCGAGATCATCGCCCGGCAGATCGAACTCGAGCGCTTCGCCCTTGCCCTTCAGCTTGCCGGGCTTGCCGGAGATCTCGATGATCGAGGTGGAGGATGAATCCGGTACCGGATCCCCATCGACCGGAGTCGTCGAAGAGCGACCGATGAGGAGATATCCATCGGTGTAGCGGCCTTGGATCACTTCGAGGGTCGTCGAGTTCTCGAGGCGCACGACACCGCTGCCGGGCAGCGTGACGGCGTAGAGCCCCGATTCCTTGGTCTTGATCTTCGTGTCGCTGCCGAGATCCAGGCCCGTGTAGGCGAAGTCCATCTGCCATGAGCCGACCAACTCTTCGATGGACGGGGGACTCGGGGGTGCCACGAGGGGGGTGCTGGCGGGCAGGAGCGCTGCGCCGGCGAGTAGCGAGACGACGCCGAGAGCGTGATGCAGAGGTGAGAGCATGAGAGCTCCTCCGATGTGTAGGGAAAGGAAGCTCTGCATTGTGCTGCGCTCGCCGCGTTTGAATACGAAGGACTGCGGTATGAGAGATACTTTAGACTCAGCAAGCCGAATGCGCTTCGATCGAGCGCACCCGTAGAGGAGCACGGAGCGGGTCGAATCTCCGCTCCTCGGGCGATGTCGTTGTGGCATCTCGATACCTCGCCGCGCGAGATCACCGATTCGGCGCAGGAAGAGGAAAAGCGTGCGCCAAGGTGGGAGCAGGTGCTGGAGTGCGGGGCAGTGGACCGCGCCGTGCTGGACGCGTGACGCGAAGGATGAGAGGAGCAATGCGGAAGGCCGAAGCAGGAGCAGCTCCGTCGATCGAGCGAAGTGCACATTGTTCAATCGAGCGGCGGCGAGATGGCCCTCGGGCCGCAGGGAATTCCCCTTCCCGCCTGCGGAGCTTCCGACGACTCCATGGCCAGGACACGGCGCCCCGAGGCGCGAGATCGCCTGCGAGAGCGGCGAACGCAGCTCACTCGCTCCTCTTCTTCGGCAGTAGCCATTCGACGCGACGCCTCGGCGGAGCGAGCGACCGAGGAACGCTTCTTGCCGACCACCGCGGAACGAAGCATGGCGACCGGAGTCGGCGCTCCGTCTGCGAAGCCTCATCCCGAGGACTCCGGATATTCGCTTCGCCATCCATAACTCGGGAGCCTCCTTGCCTCCACGCCATCTTCGCGTCCTGCCCTTGCTCGCGATGCTCTTTCCCTGGAGCGCTCTCGAAGCTCAGACCGCCTTGACCACGAGGCGCATCGCCTCCGGCCTGGACTTTCCGATCTGGTGCGGAGCTGCACCCGGCGATGAGCGCCGGATCTTCATCGCCGAGCAATCGAGTGGCCTGATCCGCATCCTCCTCGACGGCGCGCTGCTCGCGACGCCCTTCCTGACCGTCCCCGGCATCGTCTCCACCGGCGGCGAGCAAGGGCTCCTCGGTGTGGCGTTCCATCCTCGGTACGCCGCGAACGGGCACTTCTACATCAATTACACGCGCAGCGGCGATGGGGCGACGCTCGTCGATCGCTACACCGTCTCCAGTAACCCGAATCTCGCGGTGCCGAGCTCGCGCGTCACGATCCTCGGTCCGATCGCGCAGCCGTTCTCCAACCACAACGGCGGCCATCTCGCCTTCGGTCCCGACGGGTACCTCTATCTCGGACTGGGCGACGGAGGTGCGGCCGGCGATCCCGCGTGCCATGCACAGAACTGCGCCTCGCTCCTCGGCAAGATGCTCCGCATCGACGTCGATGCGAGCTTTCCCTATGCGATCCCGGCGACGAACCCGTTCTTCGGTAGCACGACCTGTCGTCAGGAGATCTGGGCCCTTGGCTTGCGCAATCCGTGGCGCTGGAGCTTCGATCGCTTGACGGGCGATCTGTACATCGGCGACGTAGGGCAGAACGAGATCGAGGAGATCGACTTCCAAGCGCTCTCGAGCCTCGGCGGGGAGAACTACGGGTGGAAGGTCATGGAGGGGAACGCCTGCTTCTCCACCGCCTCCTGCGCGCCTCAGACCCCCGCCTGCAATGCTCCAGCCCTCACGCGGCCGATCCATACGTACACGCATGCCTCCGGATGCGCGGTCACGGGAGGTGTGGTCTATCGCGGCTGCGCGATCCCGGACCTCCGCGGGACCTACTTCTTTGGCGACTCTTGCAGCAACACGATCTGGAGCTTCCGCTACCGCGGCGCGATCACGGAGCTCCAGACGCGCACCGCGGAGCTCGCTCCTGGGGGCGGACTCGGCATCGGCGCTCCCGTGCACTTCGGCGAGGACGCGCGAGGAGAGATCCTGATCGTCGATCTCAGCGGTGAGATCTTCAAGATCGTGCCGCGTCTGCCCTCGCCGGCCATCGACCTGGGCTACGGGCGCATCGGCAGCTCGGGCCTGACTCCGGAGCTCGACGTCTGCGGCTTGCTCGATACGGGCAACACCGCCGAGCTCCGCATCCGCTTCGGCCCCCCCAGCACCGTGGGCTTGCTGGTCCTCTCTCTGGCGAATCAGCCGACCCCGCTCTTCGATGGCGTGCTCCTTCCCTTTCCCCCCGGGCTCACGCCGACCGTGTTCCTGGACGCTGCCGGCGCGTTCTCCTTCTCGGTTCCCGGTGGCGGGGGGCCGTTCGATCTCTTCATCCAATGCCTCATGTACGACGCGGGCCTTCCTCAGCTCGTCGGCTTCTCGAACGCGATCCGGCTCACCTTTCAGATGTGAACCCGAGCCCGGCTTCCCTGAGATCGAAGCGGACGAAGCGCAAGCCCATCAGCTCCGCGCCTTCTTCGCCCCACGCGGCGCTTTGACCCTCGCCGCCTTCGGCCGCGCCCCCTTCGGCCGACGCGCCCCGCGCTTCTTCTGCTCCTCCGCCTTCGAGATCGTCGCCCCCGCGGAGCTCTTATCGAGGCGCAACTGCGCCAGCTCCAGCGCAGCCACGATCAAGCCTTCGATCTCCGGGCGATCGAGCTCCGCGGCGGAGCGGAGCTCCACGTAGCGCACCTGCTTCGCGCGCCCTTGGAGGAGCTGGTTCGGATCGGCCTTCGCGAGCTCTGCTCCCCGGCCGAAGTAGAGCTTCACGCCGCTCGCATCCACGGCGATCGAGCAGAGCCCCTCGGCACCGCGTTCGGTCGGTGAGTACGCGATCACGAGCGAACCTTGGCGCTCGTAGAAGTACACGAGCTCGAAGAGTCCCGGCAGGCGCTGGCGCAGCTTCGCGCGCAGCGCGTTCCCGAGCTTCGCGATGGCCGGTTCGTACTTCGCGAAGAAGCTCGCGAGCTCCGCAGTGGTGTCGGGTTGTGCCTTCGTTCGCGCGGACTTCGCTGCCATCGGGATCCTCCGTCGTGGGCCGCCGAAGGCCGAGCAGACCCGAAGCGCGGGATGCCG
>JAEUHW010000269.1 GCA_016793245.1 Planctomycetota bacterium | reverse complement strand
GGTCGTCAGCGGTACGCCGGGCCTCGGCGCCTCGATCGGCCTCCAGATGACGGGCACGAGCAGCTTCGCCTCGCTCTTCCTCGGCTTCGCTCCGCTCGCCGTGCCGCTCTGCGCTTCGTGCACGCTCGGCACCACGCTCGACATCGTGCTGAGCGGGACGACGTTCCCGCCGTTCGCGATCCCCTGCGATCCACTGCTCGTCGGTGGGCGCATCTATGCGCAGGGATTCGATCTCGGCTCTCCCGGTGGCTGCACCTCGCCGCTGCCCTTGCGCCTCAGCGACACGCTGCGCATCACGATCGGCTGAGATCGACGGTCGCTCTACACCCACGAGATCCCACCATGCTTCGCCATCTATCGCTCGTCTGCGCCGCGCTCGTGCTCTGCTCCGGCGTGGCGCTCGCGCAGGCGCAGGCCTACATCCTCGCTTTCCCCGGCGGGACCTATCGCTTGCATCAATTGGATCTCACGACGGGACAGACCGCGTCGCGCGGAGACCTCGCGCCCGGAACAGGGGGCAGTCTTGCTTGGGGCGGAACTCCGCCGTCGCTCTGGGCTGCAGACCGCAATGCCATCGGCACGCTTTCGACGAGCAACGCGAGCTTCACTCCTCGCCGCGCGCTCGGCCTGACCGAAGACGTGGTCGATCTCGCCTGGTCAGCCACGCTCGGAGAATTCTGGATAACGACCAATGCCGGAGGATTCACCTGGGTCGTCCGCGCCTACCATCCCGCGACGAATGCGCTGCGAACCATCGGCTCGATCCCGGGCGGCGTGCACTTGGGGGATATCGCCATCGATGCGGCCGGCGCGATCTGGGGCCTCTGGGGAAGAGCGCTCGTCCTCGTCGATCCGCAGACGCTCGCCGTACGCTTCGTCTCCATGCTGGACCGCGATGTCGCCAGGCTCACGATCGATCCCGTACGCGGAACGTTCCTCGGCATCGAGGGTCCAGCGCAGTACCTGGTAGAGATCGACCCGGCGACGGGACGCACTCGGCCCATCGCTCTGATTCGGCCGGGCGGAGAAGTCGTTAGCCTGACCATCGTCCCCGGCATCTGCACCGGCCGCTTCCTCCCCACCGGCCCGAGCTGCCCCGGCACCGGCGGCATCGCTCCCGTGCTCGACGGCTTCGGCTGCTACGGCAGCGGAGGCACGGTGCACTTGAGCCTCTCGCAGGCGATGAGCGGGACGACCGGCTTCCTGCTCTTCGGCCTCGACGCCGCGAGCGTGCCGCTCGGCAACGGCTGCACGCTGAACATCGGGCCCGTCTTCGCCGATCCCCTGCTCGCGCTGCCGCTCTTCGGCACGGGCGGCGCGGGGCGCGGGTTCACCACCGTGAGCTTCACGGTGCCGACCGGCACGCTGGTCGCGCCGCTCGCGCTGCAGGC
The DNA here is from genome assembly GCA_016793245.1 of Planctomycetota bacterium. Lineage (GTDB taxonomy): Bacteria > Planctomycetota > UBA1135 > UBA1135 > JADKAF01 > JADKAF01. The sequence continues at coordinate 4,827 of JAEUHW010000269.1, read as the reverse complement.
GCTGATCTTCGATCTCGGGGCGCCGGGAGCGATCGCGGCGACGAACGGGCTGCGCATCGTGTTGGGTTAGGACCGCGTCTCCACCGCGCGCCGGAAAAATTCTGGGGTCGCATGACCTCTTCGCGCGCGAAATCCCCCCTACATGGCGAGCGCCTGCGTCACGGCGACGCAGCGATGTCCCTGCGGATCCCTCGACCCCCCTCGAGTTCGAGCGACGAGAGATGACGCGCGGCGCTCGCGGAGCGGCCTCGTCCCTCGAGGCAGCCCGCGAGCGTCGCGCGTCGAGCAAGCGAAGCAGTACACGGAGCGCTGTGAGAGCAATGGCTCCGGGCTCTTCGTCTGCGCAGGCGGCGCGCTCAGACGGTGTGCGTTCCCGACTCGCGCGGTGCGAGCCGGGAGGCGACGTCGTTCTCCAGCCGGAGAGAGCCCCCCATGATGCCCGTTCGATTCCTCGTCCTCGGCGCCGTCGCGAGCCTAGGCCTCGCGGCCGGCGCCGACGCCGCGCCGCAGAACCACCCGCTCGCGGCGCTGATCGGCGACGTTCCCGATACCTCCAACTGGCCGCATCCAGCCGCCACGACGGGGAATCCGTTCGTGCGCAGCACGGCACCCGCCGCCGACATCGCGCTGCGCGATCAGATCGCGCAGCTCGGCAAGACGCTGTTCTGGGATGAGCAGCTCTCGAGCGACAACACGATGTCCTGCGGCACCTGCCACCTGCCCTCCGCGGGCGGCACCGACAGCCGCATGGGCTCCGTCCACGCCAACGGCAACTTCGGCGCGTTCGGTGTCGTGCCCCAAGCGGTGAGCCCCTTCGGCACCGTGGACTACGGCTTCTTGAACCCGCCCTCCGCCGAGTTCGATCGCGAAGTGACGCCGGTCACTCCGCCCACGATGATCGGCGCCTATCTCTTCGAGTTCCTGTTCTGGGATCGTCGCGCCGGACCCGACTTCGATGACATGTTCGGGAACCCGCTGCCGCAGTTCGCGCAGTTCGGAGCGCTGGAGGATCTGGCGGTAGAGCCGCCGCTCTCGCCCGTCGAGATGGGCCACGAAGCGCTCGATTGGCAGAGCGGGTTCATCCAGGCGAAGCTCGATCCCGCGTTCCCGCTGGCGCTCGTCGATCCGAACACGATCCCGCCGGACATCCAGTGGATCACCGGCATGGGTGCGCCCTACGCGAAGATCTTCGACATCGTCTTCAACGGGCACCCCGAGCCCATGCTCGGCTCGGTGAGCGGCGTCACCCGCGAGCGCTTCGCCGCGGCGATCGCGCACTATCACCGCACGCTGATCCCGGATCAGGCGCCGATCGACCTCGGGACGATGACGCGCGACCAGATGTACGGGTTCCAGATCATGGACCGCAGCGGCTGCTTCCGCTGCCACTCCGCGAGCGGCGCTCCGCAATTCGGCCCGAACGGCTTGCTCGTCGATCCCTTCGACAACCTCTTCTCCGACGGCGAGTTCCACTCGATCAACATCGCCGTGCCGCGGAAGACCCCGACGCTGCGCAACTTGGGTCTGCACGTGAAGTTCACCAGCACGGGCCACGGCGGCGACGGCATCACCCGCGTCTTCGTCAACAACCAGAGCGACCTGATCGACTTCTACGAGCAGGAGTTCCCGCCGCTCGGCACCGGACCGCTGACGCCGCTCGAGCGCCAGCAGTTCGCCGACTTCCTCTTCAACGCGCTCACCGATCCGCGCGTCGCCGCGGAGACCTTCCCCTTCGATCGGCCGCAGCTCTACAGCGAGCTCCATCCCTTCGAAGGCAATGAGTACGGCCTCGGCACGCCGCCGATCGGCAGCCCGATCGTGCCGAACATCATCGCCAACTCACCACCGCTGATCCTGCCGAACGGCGGCATCGACTGGTTCAAGGTCGGCGTCGGGGATGCGCCGCCGAACGCGGTCGCGTGGCTGCTGATCGATCCCGCCCCGGCGGCCAATCATCCGCTGTGGGTCGCAGGCCCCGCCGTGATCCTGCCGACGAACGGCATCAACGCGCAGGGCATCGGCACCGTGCAGCAGCCGGTGGCCCTCGCTCCGGCGATGCTGGGAGTTCCGTTCTACGCGCAGTGGATGATCTACGACGGGGTGAGCCGCGTGTTCTCGAACGCGGCGGAGTTCATCCCCTTCCACTGGTGAGAGAGAGATAGGAGAGGGAGCACGAGAGAGAGAGAGAGAGAGAGGGAACCCGCGAGAGGTGTTGCACCCGCCAAGCGCCCCACGCGCGCGGCGGCATGGGCCGCGTCGGAGCCTCGGGCTCCGACGCGGCCCGCGGCATGCGGGCCACGCAGCTTCACAGCAGGAATCGGCGAGCGCTCGCGAGGCGCCGCGGCGTAGGATGCGCTCGGTCGCCCTACCTTGTTTCTCCAGCTCGACGAGATCGATGGCCCGCATCCCTCCGCAAGTGAACGCGTTCCTGATTTGCGACCGCGTGATCCAGCAAGCGGGCACGCACAAGTGGTGCGCGATCGGTACGCAGGAGGTGGCCCTCGTTCCCGCGCTGCCCGCGCCGCTCTCGCTCGGCATCTTCCTCTCGCTCGGCGATGTGCCGAGCGGCACGAAGCCGCAGATCGTGCTGCGCTCTCCGGAGGGCGAAGCTCTCGTGCAGGCCGAGGCTCAACCGCAGTATCACTCGAACGATGCGCGCGGAATGGTCGGGCTCGAGCTCGGCATGCAGCTCCCGCTGCTGCCCTTGCAGAGCGCGGGTCGCTATCGCGTCGAGCTCGCCGTCGAGAAGAAGGTGATCGCGCACCGCGAGCTCGAGCTCGTCGAAGGCGAGAAATGGGAGCGCGAGCCGAAGGATGAGCCGTGCGCGCTGCGCTCGCTCGTGCTCTGCGACTTCGCGTTCCAGCACCACGGTCGCCCCTCGTGGAGCTTGATCGGCATCTTCGATTCGGTGCACGTGCCGTCGTTCCCGGCGCGCCATGCGCCCTTCGTCGTCTTCTGGAGCCTCGCGAACTTCCGCGGCGAGGCGATGGTCGTCGCGACCGTGCGCGACAATGAAGGTTCCGTCGTATATGCGCTGCGCGCCGCGATCCCGCGCCTGCCCAGCGCCACCGTCGAGATCGCGTTCCCGTTTCCGCCGCTCGAGCTGCCGCGCGCCGGGAGCTACACCGTCGAGCTGCACGTGGGCGAGCAACTCCTCGGCATGCGCTCCTTCAACGTGGTCCAGAGCCAGCCGCCGCAGCGGTTGCCGATCTGAGTTGACCCGCACGCTGCGCAGGGTGAGGCGACTCCCCCAGCCGGGGCAACTCGGCCCCATGCCTGCTCGCTCGCTATAGATGACAGAGGAGAAGTGCTACGCGGTTGCACTTTGGAGGAGGCGGGTGACCGGCGGCCGGATGGGTGGCCGGCCGACGGTCAGGCGCCTGGCGGCCAGAGCTCGGAGCGCGATCGGTCCGACCTACGGCACCCACCCGCGCAACCGCCGCCCCAACTCCGCCAGGTAGCCCGCCCCCGCGCGCTCGAACACATCGTTGTGCCCCGCGCCCTCGATCGCGAGCAGCTCCGCCTGCGCGCCCGCCGCTGCGCAGAGGCGCTCGCCGTGCGCGAAGGGCACGAGCTCGTCGCGCGTGCCGTGGACGACGAGCAGCGGGCAGCGCAGCGCGCGCGCTCGCGCCTCACTCGGGAACGCGCCGCGCGCGAGCAGCGCCGCCAGAGGCAGCCACGGGAACTTCGCGCGCGCCATCGCCGTGAGCGAAGTGACGCTCGACTGCACGATGAGCCCCGCGCACGGGCGTTGCGTCGCGACCGCGAGTGCGAGCGCGCCGCCGAGACTCTCGCCGAACAGCACGATCTGCGTCGCAGCGTGCCCCGCCGCGCGCAGATGGTCGTAGGCCGCGAGCGCATCGCGCTCGAGCTCCGCTTCGCTGGGCACGCCGGCGTTCTCGCCGTAGCCGGAGTAGTCGAGCATGAAGAGGCGCACGCGCAGACCGCGCGCGAGCCAGACGGCGAGCTCGGCGCGCAGCGCGAGGTTGCCGGCGTTCCCGTGCAGGAAGAGGACGACGGGGGCGCTGTCCTCGAGCTCAAGGGGCGGGATCTCGTAGGCCGCGAGGAGCCGACCGTCGGGTCGGCGCACCTGCACGAGCGCGCCACCCGCGCGCTCGACGATGGGTGCGCGCGAGCGGGCCGTCGGTTCCGCGTCGGGCACGAAGACCAGACGATCTCGCACGAGCCAGAGCGCGAGCGGGAAGCCGATCTCGACGACGGCGAGGAGGATCGCGAACCAGATCATGAGGCGCCTGCGCCGTGACTTCGGTGGCCGTGAGTTCGGAGGCCGTGACCGCACGCCGCGCTCAGAACAGCACCGCGAGCCCGCGCGCGCGCAGCTCGGCGCGCAGCGGATCGGCCGGGACGCGGGTCGTCGCGACGAGATAGCACGAAGCACCTACGCGCACGCAGAACGCGTACGGCATGTTCGCGGGAGAGAAGATCGAGCTCAGGCTCGCGGGCATCGCCTCGGGATCCAGCGGCGCTCCTTCCAAGAGAGCCTGCGCGTCGAGGCCGTACTCACTCGCGAGCTCGAAGACGGGATGGCGATCGTAGAGGCGCGGCTCGAGGAGATCGAGGCGCGCGCGTTCGTGGTCCTCGGGACGCGCGAGCTTCTGATGCCAGAGCGGGCGATCCGGATCGGGTCGGCGATGCGCGATGACGCGGTCGTTCAGGCCGAGGAGATCGAGGGTGTAGAGGCGCGAGTAATAGGGCACGGCGCCGGCGGCGCCGACGCCGATGCGCGTGGTCGCGGGGAAGTGCTCGCGCAGCACGAGCCCCAAGCGCTTCTGCCGCGCATAGAACTGCGCCGTGAACTCGACGCGC
>JAEUHW010000208.1 GCA_016793245.1 Planctomycetota bacterium | reverse complement strand
GACTACGCCGGCGACCCGCAGCACCGCCTCGAGCATCTCTGCGACGGCATCGTCGGCAACGCGAAGAGCTGGATCTCGAACACGCCCGGTCGCGGCTGGGTGGAGCTCGAGCTCGCTGCTCCGGCCGTGATCGAGCGCGTGGTGTGGGGCCGCGATCGCGAGGCGCGCTTCGCCGATCGCACCGCGCTCGACTACCGCATCGCGCTGCGCGACGACGCCGGCACCTGGTGCGAGGTCGCGAGCTCCCGCGATCGCGCGAGTGCCAACGCGCCGCTCACGGGGCCGCTCGAAGAGCTCGCGCGCGCGCACCGCGAGCTGCAGGCGCGCGTCACCGCGCTGCGCGCGGTTCCGCAGGTCTACGCCGGGCGCTTCGAGGCGCCGCCGCCGACGCAGCTCTGCCATCGCGGCGATCCGATGCAGCCGCGGGAGCGCGTCGCTCCCGGCGGCGTCCGCTCGCTCGCCGGCTTCGAGCTCGCCGAAGAGGCGCCCGAGGCCGAGCGCAGAGCGGCGCTCGCGGAGTGGATCGTCGCGCGCGAGAACCCGCTCCCCGCGCGCGTGATCGCCAATCGCCTCTGGCACTACCACTTCGGCACGGGGCTGGTCGCGACGCCGAGCGACTTCGGCCGCAACGGCTCCCGCCCTGCGCATCCCGAGCTGCTCGACTGGCTCGCGTGCGAGCTCTTGGACCACGGCGGCTCGCTGAAGCACCTCCATCGGCTGATGCTCACCTCTGCTGCGTACGCGCGCAGCAGCCGCATCGACGATGCGGCCCACGCGCGCGACGGGAGCAATCGCCTGCTCTGGCGCTTCTCCCCGCGACGCCTCGAAGCCGAGGCGCTGCGCGATGCCTTGCTCCAGGTGAGTGGGGAGCTCGATCTCCGCATGGGCGGACCGGGCTTCGACCTCTTCGAGCCGAACGACAACTACGTGAAGGTCTACCGCACGAAGGAGCGCGCTCTGCCCGGCGATCTCCGGCGCATGGTCTATCAGGCGAAGCCGCGCTCCGAGCTCGACACGCTCTTCGGCGTCTTCGATTGCCCCGACGCGGGGCAGATCCAGCCGCAGCGCAACGCGAGCACGACGCCGCTGCAGTCGCTCGCTCTCTGGAACAGCTCCTTCATGCTGGAGCGCGCCGGCGCGTTCGCCGCGCGCGTGCGGCGCGAGCTCGCCGAGCGCAACGCGAGCGGGAGCGCCGCCGAGGTGCAGCGCGCGTATGCGCTCGCGTTCGCGCGCTCGCCCGAGCCCGAGGAGGAGCGAGCGGCCCTCGCGTTGGTCGAGCAGCACGGCTTGCCCGCGCTCGCGCGCGTGCTGCTGAACTCGAACGAGTTCGTGTTCCTGCCATGAGCCGCGACGCACGCGATCTCTCCGCGCTCGGGCGCGCGTTCCTCGATCGCCGAGCGTTTCTCGGCGGCGCCGCGAACGGGCTCGCGGGCATCGCGCTCGGTTCACTGCTCGGTCGCGAGCGCCTGCTCGCGCGCGACGAGCCGATCCGCCCGCGCATCGACCCCGCGCATCCGCACGCCGCACGAGCGCCGCACTTCGCGCCGCGCGCGCAGCGCGTGCTGCTCGTCTTCTGCTCGGGCGCGCTCTCGCACGTCGACACCTTCGACTGGAAGCCCGAGCTCCACCGACGCCACGACACGCCGCTCCCCGGCGGCGCGGGCCTCGTCACCTTCCAAGGCGAGAACGGGAATCTGATCCGCCCGCTCTGGGAGTTCCGCCCGCGCGGAGAGATCGGCAAGCGCACGAGCGACCTCCTGCCGCGCATCGGCGCTCTCGCCGACGAGCTCTGCTTCGTGCATTCGATGACCGCGAAGTCGAACACGCACGGCCCGGCCGAGAACCAGATGGCGACCGGCTACACGCTCGATGGCTTTCCGAGCATGGGTGCTTGGGTGAGCTATGCGCTCGGGAGCGCGTGCGACGACCTGCCGGCCTTCGTCGCGCTGCCGGATCCGCGCGGTGTGCCGCAGATCGGCACGCGGCAGTGGGCCGCGGGCTTTCTACCGGCGGCGTTCCAAGGCACGCCGTTCCGCGCCGACGAGCCGATCGCGCATCTCGCGACGCCGCAGAGCATCGCGCCCGCGGAGGAGCGCGCCTCGCGCGAGCTCCTGCGGCGGATGAACGAGCGCCACCTCGAGCAACATCCCGGCGACACGCAGCTCGCCGCGCGCATCGCGAGCTACGAGCTCGCCTCGCGCATGCAGCTCGCCGCGGCCGAGGTGGGCGATCTCTCCCAGGAGACGCGCGCCACGCGCGCGCTCTACGGCGCGGACGACGCCGGCAACCCGCTGAAGGCCCGCTTCGCGCAGAACTGCCTGCTCGCGCGGCGCCTGCTCGAGCGCGGCGTGCGCTTCGTGCAGCTCGTGAATGGTGCCTATGCGATGGGCGAAGGGGTAGGCAACTGGGACGGGCACAAGACGCTGAAGGCGCAGTACGAGGTGCACGCGCCGATCCTCGACCAGCCCGTCGCGGGGCTGCTCATCGACTTGAAGCAGCGCGGGCTATTGGATGACACGCTGGTCGCGTTCGTGACCGAGTTCGGTCGCATGCCGACCTTCCAGAAGGGCGCCAGCGGTCGCGATCACAACCCGCACGGCTTCACCGTCTGGCTCGCGGGCGCGGGCGTGAAGCGCGGGTTCTCGTATGGAGCCACCGACGAGTTCGGCCATCGCGCGGAGGTCGATCCCTGCACGATCTACGACCTGCACGCGACGATCCTGCACCTGCTCGGGCTCGACCACGAGCGGCTCTCGTTCTATCACGACGGCATCGAGCGGCGGCTCACCGACGTGCATGGCGAAGTGCTGCGGGGCGTGCTCGCGACCTGAGCGGAGCCGCAGCTCCCGAACGCGCCACTGGATCCGTGGGGCTGACGGCGTGGCGAGGAGAGGGCAGAATCTCGCGGCCGCATTCCCTCTCGGTTTCCTGTGTCGCTTTCGGATCGCTGCATGTCTGCATCTCCCGAGGAACCTCCCATGCGACTCGTGAAGGCGTTCGTCCCGCCCGAGGTCTTGGCCTGGCGCAAGCGGATCGGCGCGGATCGCCGTGACGAGATGTGGGATGGCGTGCTGCACATGGCCCCTGCTCCGAACCGCGCGCATCAAGACCTGGAGGGAGAGCTCGAAGCGTATCTGCGCTATGAGTGGAAACCGAGGTCTGGCGGCAAGGTGTATCACCAGATCAACGTTGCGACCCCCGGCCGCTGGCCCGAGGACTTTCGCGTACCGGATCTCGTGTTGCTCCTCCCGGATCGCTTCGGGATCGACCGCAACGAGTACTTCGAGGGCGGTCCGAACGTCGTCGTGGAGATTCGCAGCCCTGGTGACGAGACCTACGAGAAGCTCCCGTTCTACGCCGGCCTCGACGTGCGCGAGGTCTGGATCGTCGAACGCGATGTGCGCGAGGTGGAAGTCCGCCGTCTCCTCGATGGCGTCTACGCCAGCGTGGTTCCGTCCGCGGACGGCTGGATCTCCAGTGTCGAGACCGCGCTCGAGCTGCGCGCGCGCGACGGCGTCCTCGAGCTGCGCCGCTCCGGCGAAGCCGGGCCCGCCGTTCGCATCGGTGAGCGGAGCCGCCCATGAGCCCGCATAGAGCCATGGCTCGGCTGCTGCCTGCGCGCGGGTTCCTGATCGCGTGTGCAGGAATCTTGCCGACGGAGATGCAGGACGAGGTGCTGACGCTGCGCGTCGCGAAGAGCTCGTCGAGCGCGGAGGCGGCGGAGACGGCGATCGCTGCTCCGCTGGAGCAAGCGCTCTCTGGGGTTCCTGGAGTCGCGAGCTTCGAGACGACATGCACGCGCGAGGGGTGCAGCGCGCGCGTGCAGCTTCGCGCGGGAGCGGATCTTGCCGACGTTCGAGCACGACTCGTGGAGCAGCTTCGTGAGATGCCTTGCGAGCTACTTCCCCCGCGTGTCGATGCTCGCACCCTCCTCGTCGTCGCGTCGCCTCGGGAGAGTGATCTGCTCACGCACTCCAGGCGCTCGGACGAAGTCCGCGGGCGCATCGCGAGGATCGAGGGGGTCTCGGCGGTCGAGGTCGAAGGCGCGAGCTCTTCCTTCGTCGCCATCGAGATCGACGACGAGCGACTGCACGCGAGAAGCGCGACGCGGCTCGATGTCGCGCGCGCACTGGACGGAGCCTTCGCCGGTGACTTCGAAGCTCTGGAACGTGTGCGCGTGCGTGCGGAGGTCGAGCTCCGCGACGTCGCCATCGTGCACATCGACACGACGCCGCAGCGAGCCGTGCTCGTCGATGGTCTCCCGTCCGTGCTCCTGCACGTGCAGGTCGGCGAGCGCGGCGATCTCACCGCGATCGAGCGTGCGATCGACGCCGAGCTTCCGAGCGACATGCGGCGCCTCGCTCGTGCGCCTGTGCGAGCGGTGCTCGAAGCTCCCGCGCCGACCTCGCTGGAAGACGCTGCGGCGCTCGCCGAGGAGGCCAGCGCGTTGCTCCGTTCTCTGGAGGAACTCACACCAGCCGAGACGGTCTTGTGGCGCATGGCACGCGCCGCGACGCACGAGCGCGGAGCGCAAGTCGAGATCGGGTTGTCCAAGGCGTGGACGAGCGAAGTGCTCGAGTCGCGGAGGGCGGCGTTGCGCTCGAAGCACCCTCGATGCTCGCTGCGCATCGAGCCGTCGGACGCGGCGAGGTTCTCCGTAGACCTTCTGGGCCGAGACCTCGCGCAGGCGGCGAACGCTGCCCGCGAGCTCCGCGCGCGCCTCGACGCGCTCGCCAGCGTCGACGCATCGCGAGTCGTCGGCGCGGATCAGGAAGCGCTGTGGAGCCCGAACATCGATCGCGACGCGCTCACCAAGCACGCCCTCTCGCCTTCCGACCTGGAGTCCTTCTTGGACTTATGTCGCGCCCCCGCACGCGTCGCTCGCTTGCGCGCCGAGCGCACGCTCGACGTGTTCCTGATGCCTCCTCCTCCGGACGCGCTTGGCCGGCTCGAGCTCCGCAACGCACGTGGCGAGCTGGTCTCGCTGGCCGCGGTCTGCGCGATCGATCACGGCGCGGCGCCGGCTTCGATCTTGCGGCGGAACGGGGAGCGGCTCGTGCGTCTGGAGGTGCGCTCGCGGCCCGGCGCGAAGCGCGCGGAGGCTCGTGCCGAGCTGGAGCGTGCGATCGCCGCCATCGAGTTGCCCGCAGGGCTGCGTGTCGAGATTCGAGACCAAGAGCGCTGACCGGCGGCGCGGCGGCGCGGCGGCGCGCGGTATCGCTCTCGTTTGGTCACGACGGGATCGAGCCGTGCTAGTCGGCGCGGTTACCAGGGTCGGAGAGTCGATCTGGTCCTGGCTTCTCGGCTCTGTCGGAGGCCCTCGCTCGTCTTCCTGCCGGGTTCTGCTCGGCCTCGGCAGTAGACAGTCACGTCACCTGCTCGGAGAGCTGGAAGGCGGAAGCCCTTCGTTCACAGGCGACACGGACGCTGGCCCGGCTCCAAGCGCTCCTCCTGCGGGCCGCGAAACACCGGGCACCTTCACCGGAAACGAGCGCGCCCCGGAGATGGAGCTCCGGGGCGCCGCATCGACTTCGACCGATGCGGCGTCCGCGCGGGAGAGCCCGCGGGAGCGCCGCGCGATCTCAGAAGGTGAAGTTCGTCGTCGCGGTGTTGGTCACGCCGACGATCGTCGCGTTCGGGACGTCCACGAACCAGAAGGTGACGTGGATCGTCGCGCCCGTCGCATCGACCGGGATCGGGAAGTTGAAGGTGCTGAAGACGCCGTCCTGCGAGGGGCCCGTCCCCACCAGATTCACGGTGCCCACCGCGCCGAACGCGATCAAGGCATCCGAGAAGATGTCGAGGTCCAACCAGGCGACCTGGCCGTCGAGCGTGAGCAGCGTGGAGCGGCCGGTGAAGCTGACCAGCGGCACGGCGACCTTTCCGGCGTGCTGCAGTGCTTCGACGCGCCAGCCGAGCGTGCTGGTGCCGGCCGGGGCGACGATGAAGTCGTAGGCCCCATAGCCCATGTCGAGCGAGGTCGCGCCGTTCTTCACCGGCTGGACGGTGGGCTCCAGCATTCCGGTCTCGACCCACAGCTCGACGTTGGGCGGGAGCGTAGCGATGGTCGCGGTCAGAGCGTTGAATGCGCCGCTCTTCGCGACGGTGCAACCGCCGACCGATGCAGGACTGCTGCCACCGACCGTGACGAAGCCGCGGCACGCGTTGGCGGTGGCCGAGGTCTCACCCGCGGTGGCGAGGTAGCAGATCGCGGTGTCGCCATCCGGCAGCGTGACCGGCGCCGTGTTGTGCGTGATGTTGATGACCCACGGGCCGGCGCTCGGCAGCGTGATCGAGCCGACGCCCAGCGTGGCGATCGGCGCCGCGGAGAAGTCCGGCACCACGCAGCTTCCCGCGAGAGTCGTCGTGCGGTACTGGATGTCCGGGATGTTCAGCGGCGAGGTGCCGATGAAGTTCGCGGCGAAGGCCGGGAACACCGTGCCCGTAGCCGTCGTGGATCCGGTGCCGCGCTTCATCCCCGAGCCGGCATGGATCTTCCAGAGGCAGTCGCCCGCGGTGTTGCCGGTGGCGAAGTTCGGGAAGTCGACGAACGAGACCGAGGCGGTCGAATTGAAGAAGTGCATACCGTTCTGGTTGCCCGCCGCCTGAGCTTGTGCTCCGGCAGCGAGGGCGGTCACGGCGAGTACCGTGGCGATGCGCATGATGAAACTCCAGCAGGGAACGTAGTGTTCGGCGGGGATCGACCGCTATGCAGCTCGGCAGAGCTCCGGACCCCATAGGCCGTCAAGGAGAACTACCCCGGAATCGGGGCCGGAACAGTTCTAGGCGGCCGGACCCGCTGGACTACGAAAAATTGCAAATTCGTGGGCGAGCCTCGCCGTGGCGGGGAGCGCGCCCACGGAGCGCTCGTGCCCTCCTCCGTGCTCCGCGCGCGAGCACCGGAGTGCTCGAAACACCCGGCGCAAGGTGAAGCTCCGCAGGGCCCGCCGGCCCGTCCTTTCCTGCGAGCCGCTCTCGGCAGCGTGACGGCGGATCGAATCGGGCGGACCGGACGATTCGGGCCTGCGGTGAACGCTGAGAAGCGAAGCTTGTCAACGACCCGCCGCTCCGCAAGATCTTCTCGTCCAGCAGTCGTCGCACGATCCCATGAAGCGCGAGGAAGCCGTCGCGATGCCGGACCGGCTGCGGAACGCGGCGCCGTTGTTCGCGCCCGTGCCCTCGTTATCATCTGCGCCAATCTCCTTTGCGGTTCCCCTCATGCGCCTCTTCGCTTCGCTCTGCCTCTCGCTTTCCGCGCTCGCTCTCGCCTCTTGCAGCCCTGCTCCGGGCGGCGTCACGAAGACCTCGGCCGACTCCTTCGCGACGGCGCTCTTCGAGCGTCTGAAGAAGATGGGCCCCGCGGTCGAGGTGACGAACGAGAAGGGCGGCGAGGGCGGCTACTTCTGGAGGGACATCTCCTACTCCCTCCCCGCGGACAAGATCGTGGCCGGGCGCCTCGGCGAGTATGTGCGCGAGATCCTGCCGGGCTGGCTCGAGTACCAGAACTCCGCCCAGAAGAACGTCCGCGGCACGGGCCCGAAGGTCATGCTGAACTGCGGCAACGCCGATGCGCACGTGGTCGTGGACGTGATCGCGCGCACGGTCGAGTCGGTGGTCTATGTCGACGTGTTGATCCGCGGCATCGAGTGAGCTCGTGGCTCGACGCAAGACGCCGAGCGAGCCCGAAGCCGGAGAGCTCTGGAAGGACGAGGAGTTGGCGCGACTGCAGCGTTCACTCCTCGCCTGGTACTACGCGAGCCGCCGCGATCTCCCGTGGCGCCGCACGCGCGATCCGTACGCGATCTGGCTCTCCGAGGTGATGCTGCAGCAGACGCGCGTCGAGGCGGTGATCCCGTACTACGAGCGCTTCCTCGAGCGTTTCCCCGACGTCGCGACCCTCGCGTCGCACCCGATCGAGAGCGTCCTGCCCTATTGGTCGGGGCTCGGCTACTACCGCCGCATCCGGAACTTCCACGCCGCGGTCTGCGAGGTCGCGGAGAGCTACGGCGGCGCCGTTCCGAGCGACGAGCGCTTCGCCGAGCTGCCGGGCGTCGGGCCCTACACGCAGGCCGCGGTGCGCTCGATCGCGTTCCAGGTGCCGGTGCCTCTGATCGACGGCAACGTGGAGCGCGTGCTCGCGCGGCTCCTGCTCTGCCGCGACGAGGTGAAGAAGGCGAGCACGCAGAAGAGCTTCCACGCCTTCCTCGAGCGCTGGCTCGATCGCACTCGCGCAGGCGACTTCAACCAAGCGCTGATGGAGCTCGGCGCGACCGTTTGCACGCCGCGTTCCCCGCGCTGCGCCGCGTGCCCGCTCGAAGCCTCCTGCCGCGCGCATCGCTTCGGCGCCGAGGAGGAGCTCCCGCGCCTGCCCGAGCGCGCGCCCTCCGTCGATGAAGCCTGGGTCGTGCTCGTGCTGCGCCGCGGCGAAGAGCCCGGTGAAGTTTGGCTCGAGCCGCGCGAGGAGCGCGGCTTGATGCAGGGGCTCTGGGAGTTCCCGACGTGGATCGGCCTCGAGCGCCGCGAGCTCGCGCGCGCTCTCGCGGCGACACCGTCCGGCGCTTTCGCGCTGCTGCGCGAGCGCGGCGTGGAGCACGCCTACGAGCTCGGTCGCGAGCGCCACTCGATCCTGAACCGCCGCATCCGCGCCGAGATCCTGGAGCTCCCGCTGCCCGCGCTCACTCCGAAGCCGACGCCAGAGGGGCGCTGGGTGAAGCTCGAGCAGGTCGCCGAGCTGCCGATCGGTGGGTTCACGAAGAAGGTGCTGCGGCGGCTCAGCGACTCGGGCTGAGCGCGCGCTCCGCCGCGAGCGCATCAGCGAAGAACGCCGAGCTCTGCGCCAGCGTCGCCACGTACTCGCGCACATCGTCGCGCGCGGCGGCCGGCAGCTCGGCGAACGGCACGACGTGCTCGTCGGGGACGTAGCGGAAGGTGAAGTTCACTCGTCGCGTGCGGAAGCCCGCGATGCGCGGAGGGAGGTCGAGTCGCTGCTTGTCGTCGACGCGCTGCACGCGGTGGAGGAGGTCGTCCTTCCAGCGC
>JAEUHW010000200.1 GCA_016793245.1 Planctomycetota bacterium | reverse complement strand
CGCGCGTGCCCGCCAGGCCTGTGCCGTAGACCCGATGGCCCGCGAACGAGACGGCGAAAACGCGACTCCGGCCCGTGCCGACGACGAGATCCGGGTTCCCGTCGCCGTCGAGATCGCCGCCTCCGCCGAGGTACTCGGCGTTGTAGGTATCGCTGGCGACGCCGTCGAAGCGCGCGACCCAAGCGGGCCCACGACCCGAGAACAGATAGGCGGTACCCGCGTTCCGATCACCGCGCGGGGAGGCGGCAGGCGCACCGACGGCGAACTCCGGGATGCCATCGCGATCGATGTCACCGAGCGGGGCGATCGACCTTCCGAAGTAGCTCTGATCGGTTTCACCGGCGAGGCGGAGCAACAGCGCGCCCGAGCGCCCCGAGAGCACGTAGACGTAACCGGGATGAGGATCGCGCGAGCCATAGCCATCGTCGCCGATGGCGATCTCGGAGACACCGTCGCCGTTCAAGTCGCCTACCATCGCTAGCACATTTGGGCGATTGTCGGGATACGACTCTTCGTCCGGGACGCGGAAGGTCCACAGCATTCGGCGCTGCGGTAACGCGTACACGCTCACCCTGCCCGCCGGATCGGCATGCGGATCGAAGACCGCGAGATCGAACGTGCCGTTGTGATCCAGGTCCCAGCCCGAGGCGAGCGCTTGTCCGAAGCCGGTGGAGACCGCAGGACCATCGATCCTCCAGAGTCGCTCGAGGCTCCAGCCGGAGTAGGCGATCACCGCGCCCCAGGAGTTGAACGGCGGCCGCGACGTTCCTGGTGCTCCGACGACGAAGTCGGCGCGGCCATCGCCGTCCAGATCCCCGACACCGACGACGGCCGCACCAAAGCTATTTTCTTCCGGCGCGCCCCGCAGCCCTCGGATCAACGCGCCGTTCCAACCATCGAGCACGGCGACGTACTCGGATAGCGCGCCGAACATTCCGTGCGGGATGCCACACGCGACATCGGGCACCCGATCTCCGTTGACGTCGCCGATCGAAGCGAGGGACATACCGCGGAACGGATCCGGCACGACGGCCTCCCAGAGCACGTTCCCCGTGTGCGCGGAGACGGCGAAGACGGATCCTGCCCGGGAGGAGTGCAGAGCACCGCCGATCAAGTAGTCATCCGTGCCATCGAGGTCGAGATCGCCGGCCCGTGCGGTCGCTCGGAGCGAGAGGGGCAAGTCGATCGCATGGAGCACCTGAGGGGGGCAGGACTGCGCCTCCGCGAGCGCCGCGAACGCGATCGATGCCCCGAGCAATGCAAGCGTCGAGCTGATGCGCATACGTAGAGGAACCTCCTGGACGGGCTCCGGGTCCGCCTCTCGTGAAGCCTAGCCCTGGAGCTCACGCCTGCCAAGCAGCCTCGCTCACGTTCGCAGGAGCCGCGCTGACGCAACTCCATTCCTTCGACGGCACGAAACACTCGACGCATTGGCGCGACGCGTCGCGGCGCCGACACGCGACGATGCTCTCTCCGGTCCTCGCACTCTTGGCCCACAGCGAAGCGAGCGACACGCCGAGAGTGTGCCGTACCGGAGGCACGCGAGAGCGCGCCTACTCTCCGGATGCGTTCTCGATCGCGGACCGCCGCGGCTACGCCAGTTCGAGATCGCGATCGTGGGCCCGGCATTCCGCGTCGTGCAGCAAGAGCACGGGCGCGACGCGCGGATCGACCTGCGTCGTGCCTTAGGTTGCGAAATAGCGGCACGCGGCGAAGCCGCGCGCGACGCGTTCGTAGTTCGCGACCCAACGCTCACGGCGCGGCAGTTGCTCGGAACGGACGGGCCAGACCCCCGGGCGCGGCTTCAGGTGCTCGGTGATACCGATGCGCCAAGGCTTGGCACTCAGGCGCGCGCGGAAGCAGCGCTGACGCATGCACATGGTGGCATAGAGGGGATCGACCGCGAGCGCACGGAAGAGCTCCTGCACCGCCGGCTCGACGGGATCGAAGGTGCGGTTCGTCGCGAGCACGCGGAGGCCGCGCGGCGTGCGGTAGACGCGCACGCCGAGCGTGGGATCGCGGGCGACGCAGCGCGCGATGTTCGCGAGGGCGATGGTCTCGAGTCCGCCGCGTACGCGGACGCGTCTTCGCCAGAAGTAGTCGACGACGCGGGCGGTTCCGGAGAGCCCGATGAGCGTGAGGACGAAGCCGAAGATCTTGTGCCCGAAGAACCATGCCGCGACCGCCCCGAACACGAGGACGAGGAGGAACGAGCCGAGGTGCGTACGCAGAGAGGCGCCCTCGGGATGATCGATGTCGGCGAACAAGACGTACGGCGTGTTCAGGCAGCGCGCGCCATAGGAGTTGCGCGTGATCACCGCGTCGCCCGCGTTCGCCACGATCTCCTCGCGGATCGGCACCCCATCGGCGCCGTTGTAGGGCACCTTGGGTTCACGACGCGGAAGCTCCTCGCCGGCAACCGCGCGCGCCAACGCGTCCTCGGCGCGCGCCTCCGCCATCGCACGTGCCTCGGCGAGGTTGCGCTCCGACCAGCCGAAACGACGCACCGTGATCTGCTTGCCGCTCGCGCGGTGCTGTCGGCGTGCCTCGGCCCAATGCGCGGGAACGATCATGCGCAGAGCTTGCGGGCTCGCTCGCCGTGGCGCCAGCATGCACTCGATGCTGGCGTCGCGCGCTAGAGCGGCGCGTCACTTGCGCCGCACGATCCACCCGCTGAACTTGCCCATCTGACCGGTCGGATAATCGTTCCGCTTGCCGCCCAGGTCGAAGCCGATGGGCTCGTTCCCGGCGTCGTAGCTCACCGCCTTCCCGTCGCTCATCTTCACCACGTGCAAGTGCCCGTCCCAGGGATCGCAGACACAGCCGTAGCCGAGGTGGTTCTCGTCGATCACGACGAAGTGGGCGCCACCGCCGTTCCAGACGACGTGACCGATGACGGGAGCGCCGGAGTCGGTCGCGGACTTCGCCGCTTTCGCAAAGCCACCCTCGCCGACGTTGACGCACTCCCAATTGCCGAGGCCCAAGTTGTTCAACACAGCGGGGAAGTGCATCGCATCGCTGTACTGGCTCCCGTCGTACGGTGCTCCGGTGACCTTGGTGTACTCCGCATAGACCTGCTCCTCGGTCTTCGTGGCCGTGGCGATGGCCGCTTTGGCGAGCATCGAGCCGACGTGACTCCCGACCACGGGGACGATCGAGAAGCCCGCTTTCGCGGCCATGCCAGCGAAGAGCAGCCCCTTCTTCATCTTGAAGTTGATCATCGCGATACTCGACATCCCGCACGAGTTCTGCGCGTGCTGGGAGTGGACCATGTGAACGCTGGCGAAACGAGTGAGGCGCACGTACCAAGACATGAGCGAATCTCCTTCGGTCGAAGCCCGCAGATTCCTGATCTATCGATAGCCGACCATCCGCAGCTCGCGCTGCCTAGTGCCCGCAAGGGAGAAAGCTCGGAGGGAAGCGTCGCACGACGAACGAGCGCCGGCTGGAGCGGAGCGGGATCCCGGTGAAAAGGTTCCTGGCACCGTACGTCCGGGGTCGGGTCAGGGGCCGTGGTGTTGCGCCAGCGTGCGAGCGGCGGCGACGAGGTGGTTCACGCCGATGCCGCGGAGGTAGTTGCCGAGGAGAGAGAGGGTTGGCGGCAGCGCGCGTTCGATCGCTTGCACGCGCGCGGGATGCGCGAGATCGAAGCGCGGGAGCGTCGCTCGCCAGCGTTGCACGGCGACCAGCTCGGGCTCGCCGCGGATCGCGAGCAGCGGATGGACCTCGGCGCGCACGATGTCGAGGAGCTCCAACTCCGGAGCCGCGGCGAGATGCGGCGCGCGCGCGCCGCCGAGGAGCGTGCGCAGCACGACGTGCGTCGGCGGACAGGCGTCGGGTGCGATCGACGAGCTGAAGAGCGTTCCCAAGTGGCGGAGCTTCTCGCGCGACGCGACGAGATAGCCGAAGCCGGCGAGCGGATGGCCGACCTGCTCGCGGCGATAGACGTGCACGAGCGAGGAGAGGCTCTCGCTCTCGATCTCGGAGATGCGGCGCGCGATCGCGGGAGCGGCGTGCGCGAGCAGCGCGGCGGCGCCCGCCGCGGGCATAGCAAGAACCACGCGCGCGGCGTCGAAGCGACCGGCGTCGCTCTCGATGAGCCAGCGTTCGCCTTCACGCGCGAAGCTATGGACGCGAGCGTGCAAGCGGAGCTTCGCGCCGAGCGCCGCGGCGAGCGCGCGCGTGATCGCCTCGCAGCCGCCCTTCGTCTTCATCACCGAGGGGGCCGGCTCGCCGCGGGTCTTCCATTGCGCGCGGAAGAGGCCGCCGTGCTTCTCGACCAGCTCGACCAAGCGCGGGAAGCAGGCGCGCATCGACAGCACCGCGGGATCGCCGGCGTGGATCCCGCTCACCAGCGGATCGAGCAAGCCCTGCAGCGCTTCCTCGCCGATACGGTGGCGCACGAACTCGGCGACCGAGCCGTCGTTGCCGAGGTGCTTGCTGCGGAACGGCTCCGCGATCATGCGCAGCTTGCCGCGCCACGAGAGCAGCGGCGTTCGGAGGAACTTACCCACGCCGAGCGGCGCCTCGACCAGGCGCCCGCGGCAGACGAGATAGCGTCGGCGGCTCTCCTTCGGCGGACGTTCGGCGACGAGGTCGAGCTCGCGCAGCATGTCGGTGAGCCCGCCGCGCGCTTCGAAGCGCAGCGTCTCCGGCCCGAGCTCGCAGTGGAACTCGCCGAGCGCGCCGAGAGCCGTGGTTCGCACGAGGCCGCCCGCGCGCTCGCTCGCTTCGAGCACCACGAGCTCGGAGGCGGGACCGCGGGCGTGCGCGTAGGCGAGTCCGGAGATCCCGCCGCCGACGACCACCGTGTCGATGCGCTGCAGAGGCATCTGCGCTCAGATCGTCTTGCTGAAGCGCGGGCCGGCATCGGCGTCGCGCTTCTTCCGGAGATACTCGTCGAACACCATCGCCAGGTGGCGCAGGAAGAGCCGCCCGCGCGGCGTGACCTCGATGTGTCCGCCCGCGATCGTGCAGAAGCCCTCGGCCTCGAGCGGCTTCAGCGCTTCGAGCTCGGCCGCGAAATGCTCACGCAGGCGCGGACGCGCCGTGCGGCATTCGAGCTCGTCGAGATCGAGGCGCATGCGACACATCAGCGCCTGGATCGCCGCGCGACGCAGATCGTCCTCGGCGCTGCGCAAGAGTCCTCGCTTCACCGCGAAGCGATCGGCCAGGATCGCCTCTTCGTACTCGCGCGTCTCCTGGAGGTTCTGCACGAAGGCGCCGCCGAAGTCGCCGATCGCGCTCATGCCGAACGCGAGCATCTCCTCGGCGGGCTGGGTCGTGTAGCCCATGAAGTTGCGGTGCAGCGTCCCTTGCTCCAGCGCGCGATAGAGGGCATCGCTGCGCAGCGCGAAGTGATCGAGGCCGATCACCTCGTAGCCCGCGCGGCCGAGCTGCTCCAGCGCGACGAAGAAGAGCCGCGCGCGCTCGGGCGCACTCGGCAGGCGGTGCTCCTCGAGCTTCCTCTGCTGCGGCTTCAGCCACGGCACGTGCGCGTAGCCGTAGACCGCGAGGCGATCGGGGCGGATCCGCGCGATGGTCGAAAGCGTCGCTGCGAAGGTGGCCTCGGTCTGCTCCGGCAGGCCGTACATCAAGTCCAGGTTCACGCCGCCGATCCCTCGTGCGCGGCAGTGCGCGACGAGCTCCTCGGTCTCCTCGGTGGTCTGATCGCGGTGGATCACCTGCTGCACGTGCGCGTCGAGGTCCTGGACGCCCATCGAGATGCGGTTGAACCCGAGCTCGACCAGGGTGTCGATCTGCTCCTTGCTCGTGACGTGCGGGTGCACCTCGAGCGAGATCTCCGCGCCGGGCTCCAGCGCGAAGTGCTTGGTCAGCATCCCGAACACGCGCCGCAGCTGCGCCGGATTCAAGTGCGTCGGCGTCCCGCCGCCCCAGTGCACCTGCGCCACGCGTCGCCGCTCGCCGAGCAGCGGCGCGGTCAAATCGATCTCGCGCTCGAGCGCGTCCAGGTAGCGCGCGACGCGATCGGCGCGGCGCGTGATCTCGACCGTGCAGCCGCAGAAGAGACAGAGCCGCGCGCAGAAGGGGAGATGGACGTAGATCGAGAGCGGCTCGTCGCGGCGCAGCGACGCGCGCGCGAGTGCCGCGCGCACGTCGTGGTCCTCGAAGCTCCCCCACTCGGGCACCGTGGGATAGCTCGTGTAGCGCGGCCCCGCACCCGACATGCGCAGCAGCAGGGCTTCGTCGACGTGCAGCGCGGCGGTGTCCATCGCGTCAGCGCTCCCGCGCCGCGCGCACGAAGGCGCCGACGCACTCGGGATCGGTGTCCTTGAAGACGCCGTGGCCCAGGTTCAGCACGTGGCCGGGGCGACCGCCGACCTCGTCGAGCAACGCGTGCGTTCGTCGCGCGACCTCGGCCGGCGTCGCGAACAAGGCCGCGGGATCGAGGTTCCCCTGCAGGGCACAGCGCCCCGCCGCGCGCTCGAAGGCCGCTCCGATCGACGTGCGGTGATCGAGTGCGACACCGTTCGCCCCCATCGCGAGCAAGTCGTCGAGCAGGTGATCGGCCGCTCCGCCGAAGAGCACCAGCGGTGCCACTCCGGCGAGCTCGACGACGAGCCGCCGCGTCCACGGCGCCGCGTAGCGCAGATAGTCCTCGCGCGTCAGCGAGGCGGCCCAGGTGTCGA
This sequence comes from Planctomycetota bacterium, assembly GCA_016793245.1. Taxonomy (GTDB): domain Bacteria; phylum Planctomycetota; class UBA1135; order UBA1135; family JADKAF01; genus JADKAF01. Next base: position 4,142 of record JAEUHW010000200.1, on the reverse strand, counting down.
AGAGCACGATCGCGTCCGCGCCGCACGCGACTTGATAGCGCAGATGTCGCTCCACCTGCTGCGCGAGCTTCTCCATCAGGACTTCGAAGCTCGCCTCGTCGCGGTACATGAGCTTCCGCAGATGGCTGAACTGCTTCGAAGTTCCGCCTTCGATCGCGTACGAAGCCAAGGTGAACGGCGCGCCGCAGAATCCGAGCAACGCCGTCTCGTCGGGGAGTCCCGCGCGCGTGAGCCGCAGCGCTTCGCCGACATAGGCCATCGCCTCGGCAGGCGTGACCACCTCCAACCGCTCGATCGCCGCGCGGTCGCGCACCGGCTCCGGCAGCCCCGGTCCGTGCTCGTCGAAGACGAGCTTCATCCCCATCGCCTCCAGCGGCACCAGGATGTCGCTGAAGAGGATCGCGGCATCCATGCCGAAGCGCCGGATCGGCTGCAGCGTGACCTCGGCGGCGAAGCGCGGCTCCTTGATCATCTCCAAGAAGCCCCCCGCCTCGGCGCGCGTCGCGCGGTACTCCGGCAGATAGCGTCCGGCTTGGCGCATCAGCCAGACGGGGGCGCGCTCGGTCTTCTCGCGGCGCAGCGCGCGGAGCAGCAATCGATCCGTGGGTTGCATGGCGTCACTTCCCCAGGGGACGCCGAGACCTCCGAGCGAAGCTCGGTGCTCGGGTTCCCGGAGCGGATGCTAGGCTTCCGAGGTCCGAGTTTGTCACGGCGCTGTCACGCGCCGCGAGGACCGCGATCTCCCCGAGGAAGATCTGACATGAGGCCCCGAGTTCCTTCCAACCCGCACCGCCGCATGCTGCCGCCCACGGTCGCGCGATCGACCCGCGCCGCGCTGCTCGCCGGCTCCGTGCTGCTCGCGAGCTGTTCCAGCTCGCGCTACGCGGTGCCGCCCGGCGCCGAGCGCGATCGCATCTACTGTTGCCTAGGCGAGATCACGCGCCTCGAGATCGCTGCCGACGGCACCTTCTCGCTCGACCTGCGACCCGACGCGGAAGGCCAGCGCTATCTCGCGCCGCAGCAGACGGTCCTCGTCTGCGAGCTCGATCGGCCGGAGCACGCGGGCAACTTCCGGCCGGTGTGGGACATGCTCCACGTCGGCTCCCGAGCGAAGGTCTGCGGGTACTGGATCACCGACACGGAGCGAGAAGGCCAGCATCTCTTCCTGCCCGTGACGGCGCTCTCGCCGATCGTCGAGGAAGCGGGCACGACTCCCGCCCCATCGATCAAATAGGGGCCAGGCCCCATTCTGATCGACGGCCTTGCCTACGGGGCGGGACTCGCCGAGGCTTCGTATCGATGGTCCGATCGCTGCGCATCCTCGGCATCCTCTGCTTGCTCGCGAGCGCGCTGGGCCTTTATCTCGCGCTGGCTCCCAGCTCGCCGCGGCCGCGTTCCGCGGAACTCGGAGATCCGGCCGCTGAGTCCGAGCCGCGTATCGACGAGCTCAGCGCTCCGCTCCCGAGCTCACGCGAGGAGAGCGTCGACGCGCTGCGGGTCGCCGCGGAGGCCGCGCCTTCGGCCGCGCTTCCGCGCGACTTGATCGTCCGCGTGCTCGACGCTCGCGCGCAGCCTGTCTCCGATATCCCGGTCGAGCTCTGGACCGAGCTCGCGGAGCCGGACGCGAAAGGCAACTGGCAGCTCGATCTGCAGACGTTCACTCCGCGCGAGCGCACGCCTCGAGGCGACCTCGCGATCCCTTCAACCGTCCTCGCGACGGCGTTCGGGAAGGCGCGCGAAGCGCGCGCGGCCGGGCATGCGGCGAGCGCGATCCTGCGTGCGGAGAGCGAGCTGCTGGCGTGCACGAGCTACGAGTTTCGGGATCTCACCGAGCCGGAGAACGCGGTCGAGCTGCGCTTGGCGCCGAGCGGCTTTCTACGGATCGAAGCTACGCTGCCGGACGGGACGCCGGCGACGCATCCCCTGCAGGTGCTCGTGGCTTCGACAGCCGAGACCTCGCCGTTCGCGCTGCCCCGCCATCTGCGCGGTCGTACTCGATTCCAAGCGCTCGAACCGCAACGCTCGCGGTTACGCGTACCGCTCGCGACACCGCTTCGAGTGGAGATCGAGGCGCATCGCGATCTCGGCCTGCTGGCCCATCGAGCCGAACTCCTCGGTCCGGCAGAGGAAGGCGGAGAAGTGCTGCTGCGTGTTCCTCTGCGCCGCGCGACGATCCTCGTCGGTCGCCTCCTCTCCGCCGACGGCGCACCGCTCGTGCGCCGGGAGCTCTTCGTTCAGTGCCTTCGTGATGGCGCCGGCCGCACACTGCCGGAAGAGGCGACCGATCATGAAGGTCGCTTCCGCATCGTGCTGGACGACGACCCACCCCCGAGCCACCTGATCGAGCTGCGGATCTTCCCGCTCCCCGCAGAGGACGCTTGGCAGAACCCGACCGAGCTCGAGCGTCGACCGCACGCCGTCGTGCGAGATCTCGCGCTCGCCCCGAGCGGAACCACAGAGCTCGGCGACGTCGTGCTGACGGCCTCGGAGCACCACTTCCTCGCGGCGGGTACGGTGGTCGATGCCTCCGGCGCGCCCGTCTCGCATGCACTCGTGCACGCCTGCCGCGGGACCGTGGATCAGGCGCTCAGCGCCACGCTCAGCTTCTGCACGACCGAAGGGCGCTTCGAGCTCTACTCGCCTGAGCCACTCGCGCGGCTACTCGTCGTCGCTCGATCTAGCGGTTACTACCTCGAGCGCGCGGTCGAAGCCGAGGCCGGTGACCGCGACGTGCGCATCGTCCTGCAGCGCACCGGGTGGATCGAGGGTCGCATTCTCGTGCCCGAGGGATTCCCTCCCAACGCGCTCCACATCCGCCGCTCCGCGGATGGCGCGGTTCGAGCTACGACCACGGCGGCAGACGATGGGCGTTTTCGCTTCGAGCAATGCACGCCGGGTCGACACGGGCTCTCGTTCCACATGTTCCCTTGGCCACCCGTGCTCGTCCTGGACGATCTCGCGGTCGATCGCTCCGAGCGCTGCACGGATCCGCGCTTGCGCGAGATCGACCTCCGCTCGCTCGTGACCGCACTCCGCATTCGCGCTCTCGATACGCGCGCGGAGCCTCTTCCGAGAAAAGGGCTGAACCTGCGGCTACGCGCGGCGGAGGACGTCGTGCTCGAGATCTCCACCGACGATGCGGGCCGCTGCACGATTCCCCTGCCCTCTCACCTGAGCTCCGTGGAGCTCGCGCTCCCCGGCGGCCCATTCCTCTCGGTCGCCGTCGGTCCCGGGGAGCACGACGTGCAGCTCGAGGCGCCGATCGAGCTCGCGCTGGTTCTCGACCCGGCGCCCGCGCTGCCTCCGGACGTGCAGCTCAGCGCGAGCGTGATCCCTCTCGATGCGGACGAAGCGCTCGTGCGCACCGGTCGCTTAGCGTACGGGACCATCTACTTCCGCGAGGGCGAAGCGCGGTGGCGCGTGGCCACGCCTGGCCGCTACGCACTGCGCTGGTCCGTGCACGCGGAGCACGCGAAGCGCAGTCCCATCGAGCTCGCGGAGAGCGCCCCCCGAGCTCTGGCGGTACAGCACGGATCGTCTCCTCAGCGCTTCGCCGTAGCTCCCCCGGCCGAGCTCCTGCACGCCGCGCTGACCGAGCTGTCGATCAAATAGGGGCCAGGCACCTTTCTGATCGACGGCGGCCTGGCGATCCTGCGCTCCCGTCGATCAAATGAGGGCCTGGCCCCGAACTGATCGATGGAGCTCGCGATGGGTTCGAGATTCCGTATCGCGTGGGGAGCGTTGCTCGTCGCGGGAGCGCTGATTCTCTGGCTCGCGCTGCGCGGAGTCGAGGACGCTCCGGAGACCGCTGCCCTCGAAGCGACGAGAGCCGAGCACGCGGCTCGCGTCAATGCACTCGACGCAAGCGATCGAGTGCTGCGCCGCGCGGAGGCTCCGACAACGGCCGCAGGAGCGCTGGCGAGCTCCGCGCCTTCGTTCGGCGCGAGGGACCTCGTCGCGCGCGTCCTCGATGCGAGCGGCGAGGCTGTCGACGATCTCGATGTGCAGCTCTGGACGGCGCTCTCGACACCGGACGAGCGCGGGGAGTGGCAGCTCTATCACCAGGCGTTCTCCGCGCGGGGAGACCTCCCCCGTCACGGGATGCGCATCCCGGCCGACGCGCTCGCGGCGGCGTTCGCCAA
>JAEUHW010000172.1 GCA_016793245.1 Planctomycetota bacterium | reverse complement strand
CGCGCGTGCGCGCGGGCGAACCGCTCGTCTTCCGCTTCGAGGGAACCTCCGCGATCGAGCGCGGTTGGATCGGCCTCTGGCCTGCGCATGCTTTCCCCGAAGCGGTGCCTTCGACGCAGTGGCGCTATCTGCATGGCACGCAGGAGCAGCGCAGCGAGCGCGGGCCCGCGCGCGGCGCGCTGCGCTTCCCGACGGGCGCCGATCCCGAGGCGCCGCTTCCGCCCGGCGACTATGTCGCGTGGCTGCTCGCGAACGACCGCGACGAGCCGCTAGCACCCCCGCTGCGCTGCACGGTGACGCCGCGCACGGAACCGCAGCTCGAGCCCGCGCGCGATCGCGTGCGCGTCCTGGTCTGGAACCTCTGGCACGGCGGCAAGGAAGACGGCGAAGCGGGGCTCGCGCGCGCGATCGAGATCCTGCGCGCCGCCGATCCCGACGTGGCGCTGCTGATCGAGACCTACGGCTCGGGGCAGCGCATCGCCGCGGCGCTCGATCGCCATCTCCTGATGGCGACGCCCGCCGATAACCTCGCGATCCTCTCGCGCTGGCCCATCCGCGAGGTCTGGGATCTCGGCGATCGCTTCCACGCCATCGGCGGGGTGATCGAAGTGCCCGGCTTCGGTCCGCTGGCCTGCGTCGACGTGTGGCTGAGCTATGCGGCGGAGATCTGGGAGGAAGGCACGCGCGCGCGCCACTCCATTGCGGAGATGCTCGCGCAGCACGAGCGCAGCGCGCTCGCCGATCTCGAAGCGCTGCTCTTGCCGCTGGAGCGCCGCGTTGCCGGTCGCACGGCGTTGCCGCTCGTGCTCGGCGGCGACTTCAACAGCATGTCGCACGAGGACTACGTCGAGAGCGCGCGCTCGCAGTACGGCGAGCCGATCGCCTGGCCCGTGACGCGGCGCTTGGTGGAGCTCGGGTACCGCGACGCGTGGCGCGCGGTGCACCCGCAGGTCGATCGCGCCGCCGATCGCACGTGGTCTCCGCGCTTCCCGGCGCAGGAGCAGGATCGCATCGACTTCGTCTTCTCGCGCGGCGAGGCGCTCTTGCCGCGGCGCGCCGAGCGCATCGATCGGCACGCGGAGCGCTTCCCCTCGGATCATGCGGCGCTCTGGGTGGAGTTCGTGAAGCCGCGCTGAGCGGATCGACGAGCCGTGGGTTCGATGTGCGCGACGTCCCTCGTGGCGCCGCGTGCCTCGCCGCTCTGCCGCTCTGCAGTCCTGCAGCTCGGTCGCTATCGCGGGATCCGCGGCAGCTCGATCGCCGCCGTGAAGCGCCAGCAGGTGTTCGCACCGGAGGTGCCGCGCGGCACGACGAGGCCGCGCACGTAGCGGATCTCCGGGAGTGCCAGCAGCGCGCTCGCGGGGATCTCGAGCGCGGCGTGGCCCTCGGCGTTCGCGATCCAGATCTCGGGCACTTCGATGCTGCCCGTGGGGTCGAGTTCGTCCTGCGAACCGGGATAGATGCCGCCGGGAATCGCGGCGAGCGCTTTCCCTGCCGTGAGGCGCACGAGATCGCCGGGGCGCGAGCGGAAGCGCAGCAGCCAAGCAGGCGCGGCGTGCGCGCTCACTTCGCGCGCTTCGAGCTCGAGACGCGGGGCCTCGAGCTCGATCGCTCCTCGCGCGCGAGCGACACCCGAAGCGCAGCTCACGAGGAGATCGTGGGTGCCGGCGGCGTTCGCCATCGTGCGCCCTTCGAAGACGCCGGGCGCGAGCTCGCGGAGCTCGTGCAGCGGCGCGCCGCCGATCGACAGGTGGGGCGGCTCGGCCTGCGCGGGCCAGTCGCGCAGATGGACGCGCACGCGTTCGTCGCCGAGCGCGTTCGCGCGCGCCGGCTCGACGCGCTCGATGCTCCAGGAACCCGCGTGGTGCGGCCAAGCACCTCCGGCGCAGAAGCCCCGCAGGACCTCCGCGACGCCGCGCGCGAGCACGCGCGCGCCGCGTGGCGAGGGATGCACCATGTCGCAGAGATGGGCATCGAAGGGCGCGGGCTCGGCCGCGAAGAGCGCTCGCGCATCGACGCAGACGAGGCCGCGGCGCGCCGCGGCCGAGCGCACGGCCTCGCGGTCGCGCTCGAGACCCGGGAGATCGCGCTGCGTGCGCTCCTTGTGCGTGCCGAGCACGAGCACGACGCGCGGCGTCGCGCGCGTCGCGAGCTCCAAGATCGCTTCGAGCTCCTCGCGCAGGTTCTCCTCGGGGACGCGCCTTCCGAGCGGGGGCCGGCCTTGGCTCCAGCCGCGCAGGATCTCTTCGCGCGTGAAGGGCTCGGCGCGCACGGGTCGCGCCGCCCAGCTCCGCAGCCAAGCGAAGGTCGCGCTGCGCTGCCAAGCGCGCGCCAGCGTCGAAGCGGTGCGACGCGCGCGGAGCTCGATGTCGTTGGCGCCGAGCGCGGGAGCGTGATCGTTCCAAGCGGCGAGGTAGAGCACGAGCGCGAAGGGTGCGCCGCGTGCGAGCACTTCGTGCTCGAGCAAGTGCCGGATCTGCACGGTCGAATAAGCCGGGACGCCGAAGCCCGCGACTTGCACCTGGGTCGGATCGAGGCCGATCCGCTCTTCGATCGCGAGCTGGAGCTGCGCGGGCAGCGTTTCGGCGACGTTCACTCCGACGCCGTAGACGTTGCTGTCGCCGACGACGGCGATGCGCGGCAGGCTCGCGGGCTTCGGCTCCGGCGGTGCGCCGCGGAACGGCCAAGCTCCGTTGGCGTAGATGCCGAGATGCTCCTCGCACGCGCGGTAGTGCGAGCCCAGCGAATAGAAGCGCTCCGCGTGCGGGACGAAGATCCCACCGCCGAAGCCGAAGCCACCCACGGCGCCTTCGAACTCGACCTCGGGTGGAGTGTGTGCGCGACCGCTCGCGCGCAGCGCGAGCTCGAGACCACCCGCGACGGCGATCATCGTGCACGCGGCGAGGG
>JAEUHW010000162.1 GCA_016793245.1 Planctomycetota bacterium | reverse complement strand
GGCAGCTCGAGCGGCGCCAGCGCTCCGAGCTCCTCGTCCTCGAGCGCGAGCTCGAGCGCCGACTCCCCGGGCGCGATCTCGAAGCGCCGCTCGAACGCGAGCACGCCGGAGATGCGGCGCACCCACGGAGCTTCCGCGATCGCGCGGCCGCGGCGCTCGTAGTCGAGCAACACGCGCTCGCCGCGCAGCTCGAGACCACGCCAACGACCCTCCTCGGGCGGCAGGGCGCGCGGCGAGTCGCACGCGGTCGAGAGCTCGGGTGCCGCGCCGAGCCGCGGCAGCACGAGCAGACCGAAACGCACCTCGGAGTGCGCGAGGAACGGCCCGCGCCAGGCCGCGCGCATCTCGAGGGCCGCGGTGTCGAAGAGCATCGAGGCCTCGCGCTCCTCGCCGAGGCGCAGCGCGAGCCCCTTCGCGACGCGGCCGCGCGGTGTCTCGACGGAGGTCGCGAGGAACGGCCCCGTGTCCATCCGCTGGAAGCGCGCATCGATCCAGTCCTCCTCGCGCTCGGATTCGGGATCGCCTTCGCGGAACGGCGGCGTCCACTCGCGCGGCGAGACGAAGCCCGCCGGAACCTGCGCGCGCGAAGCACCGCTCGCGCTCTCGAACGACCACGCGCCGAGCGTCGTGGCGTCGCGCGCGAGATCGGGCCGATCGGGAGCGGCCGGCGGATGCACGCCGCGGCGCAGCACGACCTCGTCGATCATCGCGGCACAACCGACCTCGTGCGTCGCGGACACGGCGCCGGCGACGAAGAGCCCTCCGGCGATCGCGGGGAGCGCCTTTCGCTGCACGCGCTGTTCGAGCACGAGCTCCGCGTCGACGTAGAGACGCGCGAGCTCGCCGTCGAAGCTGAGCGCGAGCGCGTGCCACGCTCCATCCGCGATGCGCCGCGACGAGCGCAGCTCCGCGGGCTCGTAGCCGGGCAGATACGCCGCGAGCTCGCCCGCGTTCGCATGCGCGTAGAGCTCCCAGTGCGTACCCGACTCCTTCGGCTCGCGCGAGACGAAGACGTGGTAGCCGCTGCGCGCTTCGAGCTTCGCCCACACATCGAGCGTGAACGGCGCGTGCGCACGAGAGGCATCGAAGTCGAGCGTCAAGCGGCCGAGAGCTCCGTCGTGGAAGCCGCCGAAGCGACCGCGCGCCGGCTCGGCGCTGTGCGCGAGCTCTGAGCGCGGCGTGCGACCGGCGCACCACGTCGCGGCTTGGCGGAGCAGCGCCGCGGTTCCGGGATTGCGCAGCGCGGGCGCGTCGTGACCGAGCACCGTCTGGAACACGCGCCCCGCTCCTACCGCGTGGCTCCAGGCCAGGGGCTCCGCGCGCTGCGTGTCGCGCGAGCGCGCGACGAGCAGAGCTTCGGCGCGCGGCCCTCCGACTTGTCGGTAGTAGAGCTCGTCGGTCGTGATCCACGACGCGAGCCCATCGAGCGCGGGATGCGATGCGCCGGTGAGCTCGACGCGGAAGGGCCCATACGCGTCGTGCCCGCTGGCCCCCTCGTGATCCCAGGCGCGCACGGCGATGCGCTCGTGCCAGAGCGGCCACGTGGCGCTCGGCGGCGCTCCCGGCAACGACGGATGGAACGCGCTCGCTCCGAAGTGCACGAGCAGCAAGCCGCCGCCGGCCTCGAGCCAGCGCAGGAAGCTCGCGCGCGCCTCGGGCGAGAGGCCCTCGCTCGCCCAGTTCACGTGGTTCCAGATCACGACCGCCGGAGCACGCGGCTCGAGCTCGCGCAGCGCCTCGGGATCCTCGACGACGCGCAGAGCGAAGCGCGGATCGCGCCGCAGCAGCTCGCGCAGCGCGTCGTTCGTCGCGGCGACCTCGTGCGCGGGATGATTGCGCCCCGCCACGATCCACGCGTCGATCGCTTCGGCCTCCTGCGTCGCGACGCCGGCAGCGGGGACCTCGCGACGCGCGGTCCAGACGATCGCGTTCAGGAGCAGGCGCGCGAACGACGGCTCGCGGAAGTTGGCGAGGAAGTGACCACCGCTCGTCGCGAAGCCGCGGCCGCCGCCTTCGCGCTCGCGAGCGCACGCGACGATCTGCGGCTCCTCTTCTCCGGGGATGTGCGCGCGCAGCAACGGCGCGAAGCCCGGCTCGCCGGCCGCGAGGCGCAGACGGTAGTACCACTCCTCGCGCTGCTGGAACGGGGTCACGCCCCGCAGCACGGGATGCTCCTGTTCGCCGAGCTCGACGGGCACATCGCAGGTCTGGATCGCCGAGGCCCAACGCTGCGGCTCGGCGCCGCTCTCGTAATCGAAGTGCGCTCCGGTCCACGCGAGGAAGCGCTCGCCCTCGGGAGCTCGCGGCACGAAGATCGCCCAGTGCACGACGACCAAGCCGCAACCGCGCGCCATCGCGCGCTCGAGCGCTCGCCAGCGCTCGCCGACGAGGAGCGGGTGCATCGCGCGATCGCGATCCGCGCCGGCGCTCACGACGACGATCGTGTCCGCGCGCTCGAGCTCGCTCTCGTCCCCGGGCCAACCCTGCCTCGCGATGCTCGTCTCGACGGGCCCGAGCTCCTCTGCGTGACGCAGGGCATGCGCGAGCAGGCCGCAGCTCGCCGCGTACTCGTGCGTTCCCGTGGGATGAGCATCCGGAGGACTCGCGAGGAAGAGGACGCGCAGAGGTGGCCCGCCGCCTTCGTCGGCGGTCGCCGGAAGAGGCTGGGCGAAGCAGAGCGCCGTGCAGAGCGCACGGATCCACGCGGCGGCGAGCGAGTGCGACACGGCGGTCTCGGCGAGAGGAACGAGCGGGGGCTCGCGCGCGAGCGCGTCGAGCGAGCGCGGCATGCCTATCCCCTGACAGCGGGACTCGCAACCGCGGCCGACCGGTGGAGGCGCGTGTTTGTCTTTGGTTAGGGAGCTGCGGCCTCGGAGCCCACAGGGGCGCCAACGAAGTCGCAGATTTCGCTGGAGTAAACGTTCACCCCGAATAAACTCCGCTCACCGCCCCCGTCCGCCGCGGGGCTGCCACCCGTCCCCCTGGAGCAGGATTCGAGCGATGGAGAGCTATGCAGAAGCGGGCCTCGGCCCCGTCGCCGGAGAGATCTTCGGCCCCTTGTTCTCGCGCTACTTCCGGACGGCGGCGCGCCTGCGGCGCCTGCCCTACCGCGTCTGCCGACGCGAAGCCGAGGACATCCGGAGCGAAGCGCTGGTGCACTTCCTCGAGGCGCGCGCCTCCCGCCGCAGCGCCGACGAAAGCCCCGAGGCCCTCCGGCGCCTCGCGGTGAAAGCGCTGGCTCGCGCGTGCTACTCCGTCGTCGAGCGCCAGCTCCGCCACGTCTGGGAAGAGTGCCCGGAGACGATGCGCGCACGCGGGCTGGGTCCGATCGAGGAGCTGCAGCGAGAGGACCTACGTCGCGCGGTGCGGCGCTGCGCTCCGCGCGTCGGCGCGATCCTGATGCGCGGAGATTCGCTCCTCACGACCGGCCGCATCAACAAGCGCTCGCTGCATCGCTTGGGCGGAGTCTCGCGGCGCAGCATCGAGCGCGAGCTCGCGCGCCTGCGCTTGGCGCTCCAGAACTACTGAGCCACGGCGCGGCGCGGCGCGGCGCGCAGAAACCTGGCGCGAAGGGCTCAGTCGTCGCGCTGCGGCGACATGCGGCGCACGAGCCGCTCTTCGAAGTCGTCGTCGCGCCCGTCGCCGACCCAGCCTTCGGTGCCGAGCAAGCCGAAGAACCACTTGGAGGCAAAGACCTCGCGCTCGACCCAGAGCTCCGCGCGCGCGCCCTCGCGCGTCGCTGCGAAGACATGCACGTACGCGCGCAGGCGGCGGCGATCGGCGCCACCGACATAGCGCGGCAAGGAGACGACCCAGCCGCTCGCGGCGTCCTGCAGCTCGAGGTCCGGAAAGAGGAGCTGCGTCGCGGCGCGCGCGTGCTCGTAGCGCTGGTCTTCGGGGATCGAACCCAACGCCACGATGCGCGGTCCCGCGGCGCAACTCGCGAGGAGGAGCAGCAGGGCGCTTCCGAGAGCCTGAGCACCTGCGCGCCCGCGTCCGTTCCGCTCCGCTTTCATGGCGCGCCGAGGCCTCCGCCGCCGGGCGTCTCGATCTCGAGGAGATCGCCCGCGGCGAGCGAGCGCGACCACTTGGAGGAGAGGCGCTCGCGACCGCCGGCAGCGCGCGCGAGGCGCGCGCTCCCGCTCTGCCCCGGCGCTCCACCGGCGAGGCCATACGGCGCGCGCAGGAAACGCTCAGCCATCAGGCCGGCGCGCACGGGCACGAGGAATCGCAGATGCTTCACGAGTCCGTCGCCGCCGCGATGAGCTCCCGCGCCGCCGCTCTCGCGGCGCACGGCGAGGCGCTCGACACGCACGGGGAGCTCGAGCTCGAGCGCTTCGATGGGCGTGTTGCGCGTGTTCGTCATGTGGGTCTGCACGGCGTCGAGTCCAGGAGCCGCAGGTCGAGCGCCCATGCCGCCGGGCAAGGTCTCGTAATAGGTGAAGGTGCTGCCGTCGGCGCGCCGGCCGCCGAAGCTGAGATTGCACATCGTGCCCGCGGAAGCCGCGGGGATGCGCCCAGGCACGAGCTGCGCGAGCGCTCCGAGCAGCACGTCCACGAGGCGCTGCGAGGTCTCGACGTTGCCGCCGGCGACCGCGGCGGGCGGGAGCGCATCGACGATCGTGCCCTTCACCGTGATCACGTCGATGAGATCCAGCGCCGCATCGTTCGTCGGCGCATCGCGCGGAGCGAGCAAGCGCAGGACATAGAGCACGGCAGACAAGGTGATCGCGCGATTCGCGTTGAGCCCGCCGCGCATCTGCGGGTCGCTCGCGGAGAAGTCGACGCGCAAGCGCTCGCCGCGCCTCTCGATCGCGACGCGCAGCATCGGGCCCGGAGCCTGACCGAAGCCGTCGTCGTCGAGCGCATCCTCGAAGCGCACGAGCCCCTCCGGCAACGCCGCGATCACCTGCGCTACGGAGCGCCGCCCGTGCTCGCGCAAGGCCTCGGCATGCGCGCGTACGACGGGCGCGCCGTACTCGCGCCAGAGCTCTTCCAAGCGCTCGGCGCCGAGGCGGTTCGCCGCCCATTGCGCGAGGAGATCCGCTCGCCGCTCCTGCGGCGTTCGACAGTTGAGCAGGATCAGCGCGGTCGTGTCCTCGTCGATCGCGCCCGCTCGCACCCAGCGGATCGGCGGGATGCGGAGCCCTTCGGCGAAGATCTCCTGCGCGGGGGCCATCGAGCCGGCCTCGGCGCCGCCGATGTCGGCGTGATGCGCGCGGTTCACGACGAAGAAGTCGGGCTTCTGCGCTCCTCGCGTGCAGAAGACCGGCGACACCAGGGTGAGGTCCGGGAGGTGCGTGCCGCCGAAGAACGGGTCGTTCAGCAGCACCGCGTCGCCGCGCTGCCAGCGCGGGACCGCTTCGAGCGCCGCATGAACGCTCGCCGGAGTGGAGCCGAGATGCACGGGGATGTGCGCCGCTTGGGCGAGCTGGCGACCGCGCGCATCGAAGATCGCGCACGAGAAGTCCCGCCGCTCCTTGATGTTCGGCGAGAACGCGCACTTGCGCAGCTTGGCCCCCATCTCCTCGGCGATGCCGGCGAAGAGGTGCTGGAAGACTTCGATCGAGACCGCATCGGGGCGGAGCGACGAGCGCGGCATCTCAGACGAGCTCCAACGCCTGCTGGAGATCGCGCCAGAGGTCGTTCGCGTCCTCGAGGCCGATCGCGAGCCGGATGCAGCCGGCGCGGATCCCACAGGCGACGCGCTGCTCGGGCGTGAGCGCGGCGTGCGAGGTGAGCGCCGGCAAGCTGGCGAGCGATTCGCTGCCACCCAAGCTCGCGGCGCGATGGAAGAGGCGCAGGCGATCCAGGCAGCGCAGCGCCGCGGGTTCATCCTCGAGCTCGAAGGTCGCGATGCCGCCGGCTCCACCGCGCAGCATCCGCAAGGCGACGGCGTGATCGGGATGGCTAGGATGGAGCGGATCGAGGACGAGCCGCACGCGAGCGGTGGAGCGCAGGCGCTCGCAGAGCACGCGGCGCGTCGCTTCCACGCGGGCCATGCGCAGCTCCAGCGTCTTGATCGAGCGCAGCAGGCGCCAGCTCGGCTCCGGCGCGAGGATCGTCCCGAGCACCTTGCGCTCGGCCGCGATCCGCGCGAGCAGCTCCTCGCTCCCGGCGATCGTGCCGCCGAGCAAGTCGCTGTGGCCGCCGAGGAACTTCGTCGCCGAGTGCATCGAAAGATCGATGCCCAGCGCGAGTGGCCGCTGCAAGAGCGGCGAGGCGAAGGTCGCATCCACCATCGAGAGCGCGCCCGCTTCGCGCGCCGCGCGCGCCAGAGCTTCGAGGTCGGGGACGCGCAGCGTGGGGTTGGTGATCGACTCGGTGTGGACGAGCTTCGCGCCGCGTAAGAGCGCGGGCCAGGTCGCGGGCTCGTCGATCGGCGCGCGGCGGACCTCGATCCCCCAGCGCGCCGCGCGCTTCGCGGCCATCTCGGTGCCGCCGTAGAGCGGCCCCACGAGGACGATGGCATCGCCCGGGGAGAGCAACGCGTCCCAAGTCGTGGTCAGCGCCGACATGCCCGTCGCGAAGACGAGCGCGGCACTCGCGCCCTCGAGGAGGGCCATGGCCTCTTCCGCTTGGCGAGCGTTGGGATGCCCGTAGCGCCCGTAGAACGCGCGATCCGCGGTTCCGCGCCCGATCGCCCCGAGCAGCTCCGCGCTCTCGGCCTCCCAGATCGCGGCGTGGTGGAGCGGCGGAGACAGGGGCTTCACCCCGGAGCCGTAGGACTCCTGCTCCCCGATGTGCATGAGGCGGGTCGAGAGCGCGAGCGCTTCGCCGGGTCTGCCGTGATTCGCGTGCGAGTCGGTCATCGATCCTCCTCGGGCCGACGGCGCGGAAGCGCTCAAGTCGATGCGGTCCGTCGTCCGCTGTAGCTCCCGGAGCGACCAGGCGCAAGAGGCAGCCTGGACCGCGCTTTGACGCTCGCCCGCCTCGAGGCTAAGTTGGGCGTCGGCCGCGGGCTCGCGGCCGCGAAGGAGCTTCGGTCTTGGACTCTGGAACCCGACGATCGGACGAACGGCGTGAAGCGCGCGCGAGCTCTGCGCCGGAGCACGCGCCGCAGCCGGGCAAGCTCCGCCTCTTCTTCGCCGTCGCCTTCGCGGTCACCCTCGCCTGGCGCCTCGGGGATGCCGTCCTGCCGGCCTCGATCCACCCTCTCGTCCTCGGCGCGATCGCCTTCGGCGCGCCGCTCGCGGGAGCGCTGGCGGCACTGGCGCTGCATCGCGGCCTCTTCGATGCGATCTTCGATGGCGCGCGCGCGAAGGCGCGCCGATCGCGTTGAGAGGCTGAGAAGCTCAGCCTCTCATGCCTGCTGGCGCAGCGCCTGACGGCGCTGCAGCGAGAGGCTTCGCTGCTCGTGTTGGTTGGCGCAGCGCCTGACGGCGCTGCAGCGGTTTTCGTTGGCGCAGCGCCTGACGACGCGACCGCGGTGTTTGCTGGCGCAGCGCAGGACGGCGCTGCGGTGGAGAGTTGGTGGACGAAGCTCGCTCGCTCGCTCACGAGCGCTGCGGGAGTGCGACTCACCAAACGACCTTGTTCGGGTTCTCCCAGAGCGCGAGCTTCCGCTCGTAGCGCTCCTCGAACGGCACGATCATGGCGAACTCGACGGGCTCCTCGCCTTCGGTGGCTGCGCGTCGCCACACCACGGAGCGATAGCGCCGCACGATCTCGCCGATCTTGACGTCGAGGAAGCGCTTCGAGAGATCGTCGGCGGCATTGGCGGCATCGCCGCCGAGGTAGCGCGAGGCCTCGCGCTCTTCCGCGGACTCGTGCGGATTGCAGATCACGGTCACGTGCACGCTGAAGACGTCGGAGGTGACCGTGAAGAACTTCAGGAACTCCTGCTTCGCCTTGTCCTCGAGCGCCTTGAAGGACTCGATCTTCTCCTCGAGCACCTCGAGACCGCTGAACGCCTGGAGCGGTGGAGCTTCGTCGCCCTCCATCCCCGTCATCACGTCGGTGCGGCTCTTGCCGGTCGAGAACTGGTCCTGCTCCTGCTCTTCTTCCTGCTGCTTCCGCACCTTCTCCTCATCGACCTTCGAGCGGAACTCGAGGATCTCGTCGATCACTCCCTCGGGCACGAGATCCGGAGGCGCCACGGCGAGGAGCACCGCCTTCGGCGCGGTGTTGATGTTGATCAGCGCCACGACATCTTCGCTCGCGGTCGGCGGCTGCACCTGCGTCGCTCCCTGGGCATCGCCGGTCCTGCGCGAGCTCGACGCGCTGGGACGCCCCGCTTCGGCCGGATCCTCATCGGGGATGTACCGCCCCTCCAGATCCTCCGTGATCGGCTCCTCCCGAATCGAGGTGTACACCGTCAGCAGCGAGACGAGCCCCGGATGCATCCGAGGCGGAACCTCCTCATCGAGCTGATCGATCCAGACCGAAGGCGACATGCGCACGCGATCCCCGAAGGCCAGGCGGAGCTCGTCGAGGGAGATCGGCAACGTCGTCTTGTCGGAGGCGTCGTTCTCTCCGGCCTTGCGCTTGTTGGAGAGCAGCAGCGGCCGCTGATAGAGCTCGCCATCGACCCCGCGATAGAGATCGTTGGTCATCCATTCCTGGAACGCGCGCGCCACCAAGCGCGGATCGAAGTCCGCTTCCAGTCCGGCGTCGAGGCGGTCTTCGCGCACCCAGGTGAGCAGACGCTCCACTTGCTCCAGGGCCTGCTCCGCGACCTCGGGCTTCGGGTGCGCCAGGTTCAGCAGGTTGTACTTGCGGTTCTCGTCCTCGATGTAGACGTAGGTCTTCACGCGGATGTCGTCGCGCTCGTACGACTCGGAGTTCGCCGACTCGGCGATGATCCACTCGGGGATGCGATCGTCGAGGCCGACCCCTTTCTCGCGGCGCAAGCTGCGCCGGTGATAGGTGAGGCTCTGCGAATTCATGCTGTCGTGAGGCGGCTCTTCTTCTTCTTCCTCGCCCGAGCCGCCCGCCGCCGCCGTCCCTTGCGCGCTCATGCTGCCCAGGTTCCCGAGTCCGCCTTGCGCCCCTTCGGCCGCCGAGGATTCCTCTTCGGGGAAGTCGTCGGCGAGCACGTCGAGGGCCTCTTGCAGAGCGCCGCGCGCGGCCATCTCCATGTGGCGCATCGCGCGTGAGTTCGACGTCACCTGCGACTCGCGCTGCACCTCGAAGAGCAGCGGCATCAAGATCGCCGTCAGCAGGAGGATGATCATCACCGAGAGGATCAGCGCGTAGCCGCCTTCGGCGCGCGAAGAGCGCGGAAGGACTGACCGAGAAGCGCGGCAGCGCGGATCGGGAACGAGCATGGGGTGGAGCTCCGAGCCTGGCGAATGCGAGCGCCCAGCGACGGGCGGACGCGGAGCCATCTTCCCCGATCCTCACGCCAGCGACGAGCCCCTCTCCTCCGGCGCGCTCAACCCTCGACCGCGGCCCCTCCGCCGGAGGCGACCCGCGGGGTGAAGATGAAGTTCACTTCCGCCGACGCCTCGGACTCGAAGGTCGAGCGGAAGAAGATGCCGAGCAGGGGGATGTCCCCCAGGATGGGCACCTTCGAGACGCGCTCCTCGGTGGAGCTCACGATGAGGCCGCCGATCACCAGGGACTCGCCTTGCTTCAGCGTCACCGAGGTGCGCGCGAGGCGTTGCGTGATGACCGGGTTGGTGACCGAGCCGACCGTGGCGAAGCCGGTGATGGCGCCGTTCTGGATCTCGAGGTCGAGGAACACGGCATCCCGACCGAAGGCGAACGCGGCGATCTTGAGCTGCAGGCCGACGTCTTCGTAGCGGATGCCGGTCGAGACCACGTTGTTGCTCGAGACGGCGACGACGGTCTGCACCGGGACCTTGTCCCCGCGGACGAGCGCGGCGGCCGAGCCATTGCGCATCAGGATGCGCGGCTGCGAGAGGAACTTCACGCCGGTGCGTTGGCGCAGCCACTGCAGCGTGGACTCGAGCTCGTTGTCGCTCTGGATCCCCTTCAGCGTGAAGACCCCGCCGAGCGAGGTCTCGTTGGGGAAGGTCGCGTCCATGCCGCGGAAGAAGCGATTGCCGCCGCCCACGAACTCGATCGACGTCGCGGCCCCCAGGTCGGTCAGGTCGACGAGCGACGCCTCGACGACGCGGGCCGTGATCTCGATCTGATCTACGTCCACGACGAAGGTCTTCAAGAACGCTTCGAGCGCGTCGATGTCCTCCGGGTGCCCGGTGGCGTGGATGGCCTCCGTCATCGGGATCGAGAGCGCCCCGAAGCCGGGATAGAGTCCGATCGGGCCGAAGGTCGAGAGATCGGCCGTGGACGTGAACGCCTTGTCGGCGAGGTCGGCGGCCTCGAGCAAGACGGCGCGCTGCGGGGCGGCGACCGCGGCCGCTACGGCGGGATCCGAGGTGTAGAGGACCGCCGGCCCACCCGGCGCCGGCTGATGAACGCACCACCGCTCGATGAGCCCGATGTAGTGGCGCGCGAGATAGCCTTTCTGCGTCAGCGCGGGTGCTCCCACATCGACGTAGGGCACCAAGTAGTAGAGCTCGACCGAACCGTCCGAGCGGCGGATGCGGTTGCCGGGGAGCATCGTCCGTCCGCGCGGGGCCCCCAGCTCGGGATTGAGGCCGGGGACCGAGTCTTGCGAGCTCGCTTCGCCCTCCTCCTGGACCACGCTCCCGATCGGCGCTTCCTCGAAGCGCCACGACTGGAGTCGCGGCGCCGCCTGAGGCGCGACGGGCTCGCTGACGCAGCTCGCGAGGATCCCGCCGAGACCGAGGACCGCGAAGGCGGCCACGCGACGCCGCGTGCAGCTCATGCTCATCGAGGCTCGTCTCCGTTCATCGCATCGAACAGTTGCTGCAGCGGAGCATCGCCCGTCTGCTCGACTTCCGGCAGCGCTCCTCCGTAATGGCGGATCGTCGGAGTGAGCGCGAAGAGCACCTCGGTCTTGCGCTTCTCCGAGAGCATCGACTTGAAGAAATACCCGAGCAAAGGAATGTCGCCGAGGATCGGGAACTTGCGCTCGATCTCGCGCTCGAACTCCGATTGCAGTCCGCCGATCCAGAGCGTCTGCCCATCGGCGATGGTGACACGCGGCACGGGCAAACTGGTCTCGGAGAGCGCCGGAGCGGGGATGGCCGGGTTGGTGAGCGCCGTGTTGAGCGAGGTCACGGCGATCTCGAGCTCGAGGAAGATGCGGTCCAAACCCACCACCGAAGCGGCCACCTTCATCGTCACGCCGGTGTCGGCGAAGGCGACCTTGAAGGTACTGGCCTGTCCCGTCGCGTCGAGTCGATCGACCTGCAGGTAGGGAGTGCGCGTGACGGCCGAGATGCGCGCCGAGCCGTGGTCGCGCATCACGATCGACGGCACGGAGCGAATCGAAGCTTCGCCGCGGCGCGAGATCCACTGCAGCGTGCTGGCGAAATCGTCCGCGTCCTGGAAACGGAACACTCCGCCTCCCGAGACCGAGTTCGGAAACTCCGAGAGGAGTCCCTGAAAGGTCGCATCGACCGAGTTCGGCAGGATCTCGGTGATCGAGCCGAAGTCGTCGGCATCGCTGATCTCGCGCTCGATCACGACGACGCGGACTTCGATGTGATCGCGGCCGGTCCACCACGCGCTCAGCCACTGATCGACTTCGACCTGGGTCTCCTCGTCGCCGGTGACGATCAACCAATCGGCGACGGGCACCTTGTTCCAGACCTGGTTCGTGGTGAAGAGAGGGGCGTTCTTCACGGCCGTGCTCGCGAGCGGATTCAGGGCCGTGGTGAGCGTGACGTCGGCGCCGCTCTCGATCGCGACCTCGTTGCCCTCGGGATTGTCGGCGGCGAAGAGCTCGGGGAGCCAGCGTGACACCAGCAGCTCGCGCAGGGGTGCCGCCGCTCCGAACGGCACGTGGAGCATGCGGCGAATGCGTCCGTCCGGAAGGACTTGCAATCGCGGACCGAAGCGCGAGCGCAAGGCGAAGAGCTCGAGAGGAGCGGCCGCAGGCGCGGCGGCGGAGCGCAGCGCGAAGACCTCCTCGGTCTGTTCGGCGGGCGTGGCCGGGAGCGGCGTGGCGTCGGCGGGAGGTGCTGCGGGCGAAGCCTCCGCCGGAGGGAGCTCGCTGCTCCGCAGATCGCCGCCGCCGAGGTCGAGGGGGCCACGCGCGCGGAGCTCCGGCTCCGTGCGAGGAGCTCCGCTCTGACAGCCGGTGAAGAACACGAGCGCGAGCGCTGCCAGCGCCGCGGCGACGCTGGCGGCTGGAGGAAGAAGTGCTTCTAGGCCGGGAACCAGACTTCGGGCGCTTCGCCGAGGCGCAGGAGGCGGCGTCGAGGCGGATGCTTCCACGAGGCTCTCGCCACGCAATCTGAGCAGACGCGGCGCGTTCTCCAGACCGAGCGAGCGACTCCGCCGAACGCTCGCGCTCTCGAATCGGGGGAGAGATTCAGCGGGCCGGGCGAAGAGGCGGGTTCGGAAGGTCATGGACCACCCCGCACGCTTCACGAACCGAGCTCGAGGACGATCTCGTCGGTGAGGTTCGGAACGACTCCGCCCTTGATGACGATCGAGCCGATCTCCCCGATCAAGTCGTAGGGCGGTCGCTGCCCTTTGGCGACCTTCTCGATCGCCGCGCGCGCTTCCTTCTCCGCGCGGTTCTTGTAGAGCTCGTAAGCCGGGTCGCCTCGGCGAACTCCGCGCTTCTCCATCTCCTTCCACGCCGCCGTCGCTCGGACCACGGCCGAGCCATCGATCACGGCCGCGCGGGTCCAGGCACTCGGCGAGCCGTAGTAGATGCGCTCGGCCTCGATGCGCACCTTGCTGTCTTGCGGAGCGCAGCCCGAGCAGAGCTCTTGAGTGCGTCGGGGAGTCTCGTGTGACGAGCACACCCCTCCCGCTTCGATCTCCGACGCGAGGAGCGAGGGGATCAGGACGAGAGCTAGAGCTCCGAACATGGCACGTTCCTCGTGGAGTGGCGGACGGACACTCGCGTTCCTCGGGAAGAAGGAAGCGCGACGAGTGCAGCGTGTGGCGGTGGGTCGGGTCGCTAAGAGGCTCCGGACAAGCGGACGGCTGAGGCGAGGCGACATCCTAGTTTCGGTCTCCCGCGCTGCGAACCCTCCACCTGGGGAATCTCCAGACATTTTTCATCCGTCATACAGGCCAGAAGACCGCCGATGCAGTCGACCACTCCTGCGAACGAGCCAGAGCTTCTTCGATCCAGGCCTGCGGAACGCGTTCCGAAAGGCGCTTCAGAGCAGCTCAGCCGTCGCGTGCGAGCTCTGCCGCGACAGCGACGACCAGGCGATCGATGTCCTCCTTGACCTCCTCGCCGCTGGCTCGGGTCGTGTCGTTCACCAAGATGCTGAAGGCTCGACGGACCTGTCCGCGCAGGCAGAGGTAACCGCAGAGCGCCTTCACGCGGGTGAGCGACCCCGTCTTCGCTCGCACCTCGATGCCCTCGGGTAGCTCCGGCAGGCGAAGGCGCAGCGTGCCCGTGGATCCCCCGCGAGGCAGGGAATCGACGAAGACCTCCGCATGAGGGGCCTTCAGCTGCGCGCTCAGGAGCGCCAAGAAGGTCCGCGGCGAGACCAGGTTCTCGCGAGAGAGCCCCGATCCGTCGGCGAAGAAACAGTCCGCGGGATCGACGCCCCAGGCGCTCGCGTGACGCTCGATGAGGCGCCGCGCCGTCTCCATGTCCGCTCGCCCTCCGAAGCTCTTGGCAGCGGAGAGGAGCAGTTGGTCGGCATAGAGATTCTGGCTCACCGTGTTCGTGCGGCGCACCAACTCGGCGAGCGGCGGTGAGTGCCACACGGCGAGGAGCCGTCGCTCCGCGGGAAGCGCTCCGACCCCATAGGGATGCTGTGCTGGTTCGGGGCTCTCGACGCGAAACCCGCGCGCTCGCAAGTGATCGACCAAGGCCGCCGCCGCGTAGAGCGCCGGGTCCTCCACGCACAGGTCATACCGCCAGGCGGAACCACCGCGAAGGAGAGCGCCGCGCGCGTGATAGCGATGCGTGCCGGGCGACCGCCAGAACTCCATCGAAGGCAGCTCGGCAGGTGCCACGGCGCGGACCTCGTCGGCCGGCAGGAGCTCGAGCAGCGAGCACGGTGGCTCCGCGCGCCAGCGCGGTCGCTCCGCTTCCGCCGGCCAATCGACCACGGCGGTGAAGACGTTCTCTCGATAGCAGAGCCCGGAGAGAGGTGCGGCATACCACGCGTGCTGGTCATCCCAAGCCCAGCCGTGGCCGAGGCCGCGCGCTTCCTGAGCCGAGGGATCGCCGAGAACGCGCCCCCGAATGCGCCGGACGCCGGCGTCCGCGATCGCCGAGGCGAAGACCTCGAACGCGGCGCCGGCCGGGGACTCCAGGGCTCCTCCAAAGCTCGGGTCACCCGAGCCGCGGAGGACGAGATCGCCGCGCAGGGTTCCCTCGCGAACGGCTCCGCAGAGCCAGAGCTCGGTGCGGAAGCGGTGCTCCGTCCCGAGCTCGGCGAGAGCGCAAGCGGTGGCGAAGAGCTTCAGGCTCGACGCCGTGAGCAGCACCTCGTCCGCACGGTGATCGAGAAGGGTCTGGCCGCTCGCGACGTCGGCGACCAAGACCCCCCAGCGAGCATTCCGATAGCGCGGCTCGGCGAGGATCGAGGCGAGCACCTCAGCAGGTGCGCCCCGAACAGGCTCGGCAACGGAGAGATCCTGCGCGGCGACGGGCGCCGCGCAGATCCACAGAGCTGCGCTGAGAGCTTGTCGATGTATCGACCAGCTCGAGGCTCCAACTCCGTCACGTGTTGGGCCAGCAGGCATCGAAGAGCCTGTCGGAGAAATTCTCCGGCAGGCTCTGAGTCGCGCCCCGGATCTCACCGCGACGCTCTAACGCTCAACCGCGCGGGCCGCGACCGGGTCGGCCGCCACCACCACCATTGCCTCCGCGACGGCCTCGACCGCCGCGCCCACCGGGACGCGGTCCATCGCGCCGAGGCCCGCGAGGAGCCGGCGCGGCTTCCCCCGCCTCCGGCAACGGCGCTTCCTCGTCGAGGAAGTCCTCCTCGAAGTCGGAGGTGAAGCCCTCATCGAAGGCCTCGACAGCGTCCTCTTCGATCACTTCCTCTTCTTCGATCGGCGCTTCGACCGGAGGAAGCTCCTCGTCCTCGGAGCGCCAGCGCGGACGCCCGCCGCGATCGCCGGGCCCGCCTTCGCGACGCGGATCGCGCGGAGCGCGCTCCGCGGGACCACCGCTGCGCGGCGGACGCTCTTCGCGCGGACCGCGATCTTCGCGCGGACGGCTCTCGTCACGCGGACCGCGGGCTTCGCGCCCTCCGCGCTCGTCGCGCGGACCGCGATCCTCGCGCGGACTGCGCTCGTCGCGCGGAGCGAACGGACGCGCGCCTTCGCGAGGCGGACGCTCGTCGCGCGCCGGACGCTCGTCGCGCACCGGACGCTCCTCGCGAGCCGGTCGCTCGTCGCGCGGCGGGCGATCTTCCCGCTGCGGGCGCTCTTCGCGAGGCGGTCGCTCTTCGCGTCCACCACCGCGCGGACCGCGATCCTCGCGACCACCGTCCTCGCGGCGATCCGCGCCACGCGGAGCCTGCTCCGCTCGCGACGGACGATCTTCCCGGGGCGGGCGATCTTCGCGCGGTCCGCGCTCACTGCGCGGAGCACGATCTTCGCGCGGGCCACGCTCGTCGCGCGGGCCACGCTCGTCGCGCGGGCCACGCTCTTCGCGCGGACCACGCTCTTCGCGCGGGGCACGGTCTTCGCGCGGCGCGCGCTCTTCGCGCGGAGCACGTTCCTCGCGCGGCGCCCGCTCGGGCGCTGCCCCTCGCTCTTCGCGCGGCGGCCGCTCGTCGCGGCGTCCCCCGCGATCCTGCGGCGGGCGCTCTCCGGTGTCGTTCACGGCGCGCGCCGAGAGACGGATCTTCCCCATCGGGTCGATGTCGATCACCTTCACGGTGATCTTGTCGCCGAGCTGGACCACGTCGGTCACTTCGCGCACGAACTCCGTCGAGAGCTCGGACACGTGGCACATGCCCTCGGTGCCCGGCAGGATCTCGATGAACGCACCGAAGGGACGGATGCTCTTCACGGTGCCGTTGTACACCTTGCCGAGCTCGACCTCTTCGGTCATGGCGCGGATCTCGGCCACCGCATCGTCGAGACGACTCTCGCCGGTACCGGCCACCTGCACGATGCCGACGCCCGTATCGTCGCTCACCTCGATGTGGACCTTGTACTCCTCCTGCATGCGGCGGATGTTCTTGCCCTGAGGCCCGATCAAGAAGCCGATCTTGTCGGTCGGGATCTGCATCTGGACGAGGCGCGGAGCGTAAGGCGAGAGCTCGCGACGCGGACGCGGGAGCGCCTCCAGCATCTTCTTCAGGATGAAGAGCCGGCCTTCGCGCGCCTGGGCGAGAGCGTCCTCGAGCACCTTGCGCGAGAGGCCCTTCACCTTGATGTCCATCTGCAGCGCCGTGATCCCGAGCCCCGTGCCGGCGACCTTGAAGTCCATGTCGCCGTTGTGGTCCTCGGAGCCCTGGATGTCCGAGAGGATCGCGTACTCGCCGGCTTCGTTCATCACGAGGCCCATCGCGATGCCAGCGACGGGCTGACGGATCGGAACGCCGGCGTCCATCAACGCGAGGGTTCCACCGCATACCGAGGCCATCGACGAGGAGCCGTTGCTCTCCAAAATCTCCGAGACGAGGCGAATCGTGTACGGGAAGACCGACGGAGCCGGAAGCACCGCGATCAGCGAGCGCTCGGCCAGAGCGCCGTGGCCGATCTCGCGACGACCGGGTCCGCGCACGGGCTTCGTCTCACCCACGCTGAAGGGCGGGAAGTTGTAGTGCAGCATGAACTTCTGCCGCTGCGTCTCTCCCAGCCCATCGACGACCTGCTCGTCGGAACGAGTGCCGAGGGTCGCTACGACGAGCGCTTGGGTCTCGCCGCGCGTGAAGAGGCCCGTGCCGTGGGCGCGCTCGAGGATCTTCACCTCGCTGAAGATCGGGCGGATCTCCTTCGTGGTGCGGCCGTCGGCGCGCTTGCCTTCGAGGATCAGCTTCCGCTCGACGTCCTTCACGACGGTCTCGAAGGCATCCTTCGCGGCGCGCTTCGCCGCGGCGAGGGCCTTCTCGTCGCCGTCCTTCAGCTTGGCGACGTGCTTCTCTACGAAGTCCTCTTCGAGCTCGCCGATCGCGGCCTTGCGCGCGTGCTTGCCCTGCGTGAGCACCGCCGTAGCGAGCTTCTTGCCGTGCGAGCGATGCGCGGCCTTCACGATCTTGTCGTCGGGGACGACCGGGACGAACTCGAACTTCGGCTTGCCGCAGAGTTCCCGCAACTCATCCATCGCCGAGCTGAGCTCGCGGCAGATGTCGTGCGCGAGCTCGAGCGCGTCGACCATGACGTTCTCTTCGATCTCACGCGCACCCGCTTCGACCATCGTGATGGCGTCGGGCGTCGCTGCGACGATGAGCTCGAGGCGCGAATCCTCGCGCGCGAGATCGGCCGCGGTGGGATTCACCACCAAGCGCCCACCGACGTGGCCGATGCGCACGGCCCCCATCGCGGCCTCGAACGGGACGTCCGAGATGTGCACCGAAGCGAACGCAGCGATCATCGAGACGATGTCCGGATCGTTCTGCAGATCCGTCGAGAGCACCATCGTCATGACCTGCACCTCGTGCCGCATGCCCTCGGGGAACATGGGGCGCATCGCGCGGTCCGCGAGGCGCATCGTCAGCGTCTCCTTCGTCGAAGGACGCGTCTCGCGCTTGAAGAAGCCGCCCGGGAACTTGCCCGCGGCGTAGGTCTTCTCGCGGTAGTCCACCGTGAGGGGGAAGAACGAAGCCTCCGCGCGCGGCGCGGAAGCGCAGGTCGTGCCGAGGACGACCGTACCGCCGTAGGTGACGAGCACGGAGCCGCCCGCCTGGCGAGCCAGCTTGCCGGTCTCGAGAACGAGCGGGCGACCGGCGATCTCGCGTTGTACGCGATGGGAAACAAGGGTCACTGCAAAACTCTCCTCTGGGTGCCGGAGTGCGCGCGTCTCGCGCAGTTCTCCGGTGGGCGCCCGACTTCACTTGCGTTGGGTGGCGCCGGCTGTCGAGTAGCTACGGCCATCGACCGGAAGAAGCGGCTCGCAACGGAGGCGCGGGGTCCGGATCAGCCGTGGGCCGCCCGTGGTACGTCCACGTACAAGCGGCTGCGCGGAACATGCCGTCGGCGCGCCGGCGGGAAAGGGTTCCCGAGGCGCGAACGCTGCGTTGCAAGCAGCAGCGAGAGAGAAGGCGCCTCGAAGATCGTCCGGCCGAGCCGACGCCCCCCGAAACGCAAACGAGCCGGACGCCGACGGCGGTCCGGCTCGCGCTGGATGTGCGTCGCGTCGGAGCATGGTCCGACGCGACGAGGTGAAACGCCTTCGCTTGCTTCGCCATGGGCGAGCGTTCGTCGCGGGTAGGAGGCCGGAGCGAGTGCGAAGGGATCATCTTCTGCGGATCAGGAGTGCCGCAGCTCGAGACGCTTCTTGATCTCGTTGTAGCGCGAGTAGTAGCAGCGCTTCAGGTAGCTCATCAACTTCGCGCGGCGGCCGACCATCTTCAGCAGGCCTCGGCGCGAGGAGAAGTCCTTGCGATGCGACTTCAGGTGCTCGGTGAGGTTCGCGATCTCTTCGCTGAGGATCGCGATCTGCACCTCGGGAGAGCCCGTGTCGCTCTCGTGCACTCGGTATTGCTGGACGAGCTCTTGCTTGCGGCTATCGGTGATCGGCATGGATGGAATCGAGCCCCTTCGAGACGGTGAGTGCCGTGCGGTGCGCCCGAAGCGGGCGGACAGCGATCTCGCAGGGCCAGGGAAAGGGCGCCCCAGCGTCTGCGGTCCGGCGATGGAAGGCGAGGAGTGTAGTCGGAGGCAGGAGAACTGGCAAACGCGGCCTCCAGGACTCCCTGGATCGTGCGCCTCTCGGATGGCTCCTCGAGCTCGCCTGCTGCGGCCCCGGATCGCGATGGAGAGGCGCCCGATCCCGCTCGGCTCAGTTCAGTTCAGCTCAGCTCAGCGGCGTCGAACCGCTACCGGCTTCGAGGCCTTCGCTCTCCGGGAGATGCTCCAGGATCGACTGCACGTACCAGGACAGCACGCGGCGCAGGTTCTCCTGGCGCGAGCGCATGCGGTCGCCGATCAGGTCGACGGGGATCACGGCATGTGCGCCCTGATAGGACCAGAGCACCTTGCCGGCATGCTCTTTCGCAGCGCCGATGAGCTGGAAGTCGGCGTCGATCTCGAGCTGACGGATCGGCCCCGCTTCCGGGATCTTGAAGGAGTGCACGACGACGCGGAAGAACGCGTCTTCGGACGCGAAGCCCGGCCTCCAGGAGCGCGCCAGGGCGACGCCGCGCTCGGCGCCACTCGCCTCGGCGGGCCGAGCTCCCGGCACGCCGTCGCGCCACGAAGGCGTGTGCGGAGTCGCCGCCGAGATCACTTCGTCGGCCTTGGCGAAGGCCAGATCGCGACTGAGGACCGAGTAGCGCTTGGCGAGGAGCACCTGGCGCACCTCGAGCTCGATCAGATCCGCCGGCAGGAGCTCGCCCACCTCGTTCTGCACGGGCAGCACCAAGATGTCGACCGGCCCCGCCTTGCGGAGGATGCCGTTGTCCGTGGTGACGCGACCATCGACGGTGACGTCTTCCTGCACACCTTTGCGGGCGCAGCTCGGCGTGAGCGCGGCGAGAGCGACGGAGAGAAGGAGCAGGGCAGGTACCCTGCGGAGAGCGAGTTCGAGACGGCGCATGGCGAGATCCCCCCGGAAGGCAGCAACGCCGAAGGAGGGGCGGATCTTATCTACATCCAGGGGGCGAGCCAACGTCCCCCCCAAGATTTTGTGGTCGCAGCCGTGCCAGGCTCCTCCCGAGCGATCCGCTTCGAGGTCGATCGGAGCCGCCTGCTCAGTTCACCGCGATGGTCGTGGCGCCGGGGCGCGCGAGGGAGCGATAGAAGCGATCCCCGTCGGAGAGCAGGAAGCCGTCCATCGAGAATCCCGCGGCCATGCCGAGCGCTTCGATCGAAACGACCCAGTTGCCGGAGCGCAGGCGCGTGAAGCTCGGGCCGAGATCCGGCACCCTCGTCGCCACGGTCCCGGCACTCCCGTCAGGCACGAGGAGCAGCCAAGAGCGCGGGAGGACCGGGTCGCTGTCCGTGAAGCGCACGCGATAGAACCCTTGCCCCAGCGTGTCGGTGAACGAGTACGCGAAGGGATACGTGCCACCGCCGCTCTGCAGGTGCGGAAGGGCCGGCATCGAGAGCGAACCCGCCGTGACGGCCGCCGCGAAGGTCGGCCTCGACCGCACGAAGTTCCCGGCCAAGTCCGTGGCATCGGCGACCAAGAAGTTCTCGCTGATGCGCGCCGGCTCGATCGACGGAGCGACAAAGGTCCCTCCGACCGTGAAGGTGGGCGCGGTTCCCGAGGGGCCGCCGATCCCGAACGTCGGCGCGCCATCGAAGCCGGTGACGGCCGACTCGCTCTTCGCGCGCGGGGGCGCCGCGAGATTGGACGCGAAGTTGGGCGGAGTCGGGATCCCGCTGAAGTCGAGGGCGAGCGGGCCCCAGGGTGCCGAAGTGGGCGGCGAGGCCGGCAAGCTGATCGCGATCGACCGCTGCCCTCCCGCGACCACCGGCTGCAGGCCGATCAGCTCGCGGAAGCTCGCCACGACCGAGCCTGTTTGCGCGGGCAGGAAGGTCAAGAACGCCGTCGTGTACTGGAGACGACCGGGCGCAACGGTGGTCGCCGGCAGCGACGCCAGCGGCCCCGTCGGATTCTCGATGTCGCGCTGCGCGAAGCCTCGCGAGTCGGCATCGAGGTTGAAGCAGAAGCGCACGTCCTCGATGCCCTGGAAGGTCGAGCCCGCGCGCGTGATCGCCCCGGCCAGAGAGCCACTGGAGCGCACCGTGCGCTCGAGCGGCAAGGAGCAGAAGCCGGCGCCGGTATCGACGAGCGTGGTCAGGTTGAAGCCCGTGCGCCCGATCGTGATCGTGTGACGGCCCCCGGCCGTCACGGTGAAGCTGGCTTCGCCCCGCACGTCCGTGAGCCCGAAGCGACGCGACGCGGGAGCCGAGCCCGGGGGCCCGTCCTCGACTTGGACATCGATCTGGCTCAAGGCGGCGAAGCTGTCCGCATCGTAGACCTGGACGATCAGGGTTCCGCCCGTGGTGTCTCCGGTGATGACGCCGCGCTGCAAGATCTCGCCGACCTGGGCGACGCCTTCGTTGCCCGCGGCGTCGGAGACGGTGATGGAGATCGGCTCGGCTCCGGCCCGGAGCCCGAGCGAGACGGGCTGCAGGACGAAGAAGTTGCCATCAGTGGAGGCCGGCGTGGTGGGCGGCGAAGGCACGTTGGCGCCGGTCACCGTGACCGAGACGACGCGCTCCGACGAAGTCCCGTAGATGGCCGGATCGCCGAGCGTCGTGAGGAACGCGGTCTGGCTGGTGCCCGTCGGCGGCCCCAAGGTCAGCACGGAAGGGACCACCGTGTCCTGAACGACGCCTCCTTGCACCCGATAGCTCGAGAGCAGCCCCCTCCGACTGAGCGCCGCGGCAAAGGAGACGCTGCCATCGGCGAGCAGATTGGCGCCCGCGTTGTCGGTGAGCTTCGCGGTGAAGCTGACGACTTGTGCTCCATCGACGTCGAGGCGCTTCGAGAAGCGCGCGAGCTTCGAGCCCGCGGATTCTTGGATGGTCAGCGCGACGGTATCGCCCGCGAGAGCGGTGGCGTCGACGTCGACTTCGACCGGGACGGCTTCGCGATTGGCGCGGTTGATCGAGTTCGCGGGCGTCGTCGGGACGCGCACCGCATCGGGCGCGCGGAAGGGCAGCACCTGGAACGAGCCGAAGGCGGGCTCCGCCAGGGCGCGCCCCGCCGTCGAGCGCAGCGCAGGGGTCGCCACGATCCCGATGAACACTCCGGGATCGAAGCCCTCCAGGGGTCGGAACACTCCGACGCGCCCGCCGCCGCTCGAGGGATAGTCGACGGAGAGCTCCGCCAGGGCGTAGGGATCCGTGATCGTGAAGGGCAGCTGACCGGCGGGAGTGTTCACGTCCGCGACGCCCAGCACCAGACCGGTCGGAAAGGTGGTCCCTGTGTCGATCGCCTCGCTGAAGACGATCACGACCTCGGCATCCGACGCGATGTTCTTCGCCGAGGAAGCCCCGACGCTCGGCTGGGTGGGCGGGAAGATCGCGAGCACGCGAAACGACGGCGTCGTTCCCGTAGCGGCGGTGCGGAAGCGCCCGACGATGCCATCGGTCCCGGGATTGACGCGGAAGCCGTCGAGATCGGCGAGCTCGGCCGTGACGAGGACTTCGTAGTTCGTCGCCGGCGCGAGCGGCGAGGCGGGGAAGAAGGTGGCGAGGCGCCCGCTGGCCTGCACCAAGAACGAACCGCCGACTCCCGAGGTCGCCCCTTCCGGCCGCACGATCAGGTTCGCGGAGGTGATCCGTCCCACCTGCATCGATTCGGAGAAGGTGACGACGATCGGAGTGGAGACGTCGACCGCCTGGTTCCCCGATGGCTGGACGTCCACGATCTTCGGAGCCCCCTTCGCGGATTGGGCGCCGTCGGTCGGTGTCGCCGGATCGACTCCGCCCCCTCCTCCGCCTCCGGGCCCTCCTCCGGGGAAGCCGAAGGCGCTTCCACCGTTGTCGCCCCCCCAGCATCCCGCGAGCAGCGCCAGCGCCGCGGCGGCCCAGGCTGGACCCGTGCTGAGGCGACGGATGGTAGAGGAGAAGAGGGCGATGCGGGGTGACGGAACGGACATCGGGATTCCCGTGGGAACGGAAGCAGCAGGACGGGCGACGAAGCGCGCTCCGACCCGCCGCGGTCGGGCATTATTTCTTCTTGGTGGGACCGAGCAATCGGGTTCTGGGTTCCGTGGCTCGAACCATGCCCCGTTTCGCCTGCGTCGCGGCGCGGCTATGCTCCGCGTCCTTCCGCTCCGCAACGGCGCTCGTCCAGATCCCGACACGCCCGCGTTGAAGGCCGCGCCTTTTCGTCCCCGAGGCTCGGCCCGCACGGGCCCACGCACTCCCCTTGCCCTCCTCGCAGAGCAGCGAACGGAGCAGCCGGCATCGGCCGAGCTCGCACGCCGATCGCGCGAGCATCGCGCGCGCGCGCGGTCTGGCGCGGCGGGTGGATCCTCGTCTCTGCCGCGGTCGGCGGCTCCGCGAGATCGCTTGGATCCTCTGCGGAATGAGCGGAGCGGCGTGCGGCATTGCGAACGACGCCGACAGCGCAGATCGCCAGCGCGAGCGACGAGAGCAGATCGATCGCTCGCGCGCGGCGCTCTCCGCGCAGCGCCCCGAGGCCGCCATCGAGGAGCTCGAGTCGCTGGAGCAGAGCGGCGCGAAGGACTACGAAGTGCAGATGCTCCTCGGGGAAGCGCTCCTCGCCCACGCGGCGGCAGATGCCATGGCGACCGCAGCGTCGTGCGCTCGGGCCGAGCGCTGCTTCGATCGCGCTGCGGCCGCGCGTCCCCAGGACCCGCGGCCGTGGATCGGACGAGCTCGCGCGTGCGAGCTCGCGCATCGGGACGCCGAGGCGCTAGAGCATGCCGCGCGAGCCGAGAGGCTTCTCGCGTCCGGCGGGTCGACCGCGGCGGCGCAGGAGCTCGCGACCTTCCACCTGCAACGCGCGCGACGCCTCGCAGCACAAGGCCAGAGCCAACCGGCTCGCGATGCCGCACAGCTCGCGCTGCGCTGTCAGGCGTTCGGGCTCATACGCGAGAAGCCGATGCCGCCGGAGGCCATGCGCACTCGCAACGACGCCCTCGTGATGCTGGGGCGGAGCACGGAAGCGCTCGAGCGCATGGCACAGGAGATCCCCGCGGATGGCGGCGACGAGAGCTGGCACGCCGAGCTCGCGCGCTGCGGTCGTGCTTGCGCCGATCCCGATGCGCTCGCGCGCACGTACCAAGACTTGGCGAAGCGCGCGCCGAGCCGCGCGATGCACTGGCATGCCGGTAGGTTCTGGCTCGAACGCGCCGAGAACGCGCGACTCGCGAACCGCAGCGCCGAAGCCGAAGCGACCTATGAGCGCGCCGCCGAGGAGCTCGCGCGTTGCCGCGACTTCTCCACGGGAGACTTCGATCGCATCGATGCCGAGCGCGCCCGGGCGCTCGCGGGCGCGGCTTGGAGCGCCTTCGAGCGCGACCGACTCGAGGAGGCCGCGCGCCTCTGGCTGGCCGCGTTGCACGCTAGTCCGAAGCTCGCTGGCGTAGGAGACGTCCTCGACCGCAGCGTGATCGAGGGCCTCGAGCAGCTCACGACGCGCTGGGCCGAAGAGGGACGCGAAGCACAAGCGTCCGAGCTATTGATCGCGGCTCTGAAGCTCGCCGAGGGACTCGGCTCGCATCACGCACGCTGGCTGGAGCGCATGGCTGGTTGGTCGCGGCGCGAGGGCACTCTCCTCCAACGCAACGGCGAGGCCTCGCGAGCTCTGGCGCTCTTCGAGCGCAGTCGCGACGCGCTCCGCCGAGCCGCTCAGCTCAGCGCAGACCAGGACGCGCTCTCCTCGCTGCGCCTTCGTGTCGAAGCGGTGGCCATCGCACTCCATCAACTGGCGCCGCTGCTGTCCGGCCCATCGCGAGCGACGTGCGTCGACGACGCCGAACGCGAGCTGCGGACGATCGTGCAACAGCTAGAGGCTTCCGCCGCGAGCGCGCCGGAGCGGCGCGAAGTGGCGGCCGACGCGAATCAACTTCTCGGCCAGCTCTACTGGGAGCATCGCCGAGATCTGCAGGCGGCGCGAGCGGCCTTCGCCGCTTGCCTCGCCGCCGATCCCGAACGCGCGCACGCCCCCGAGCTGCGCTGGTACCTGCAACGTCTCGCCGAACCTCCGAAGGAAACGCAACGATGATGCCTCGACTCTCCTTCCACCTCACCTTGCTCTGGCTCGGGCTCGCCGCTCTTCCGCTCGATCTTCGCGCCCAGGACGAGAGCGCCGCGAGCCTGCTCGCGAGCGCGCGAACCGAGACGCAACGCGGCGAACACGAGAAGGCCTATGCCCTCCTCGAGAAGGCCGTGAAGCTCCGCGACGCGAACCGCGACACGCGCTTCGCGCTCGCCGAGTGCTGCATCGCGACGGGTCGCAGCAGCGAGGCGATGGACCTCCTCGACGCGCTCGACGCCGAAGAGCATTCCGAGGTCCGGGTACCGCGCCTCTGGGTCACCGTGCTCGACATGCGCATCGCCGAGCTGGCCCAGGGTTCGGGCGCCGAGCGAACGATCTTCATGCGCAAGGGCGATCTCCGCGATCACCTGGTCCGCATCGTGCAGATGGATCGGAAGGACCTCGCCAGCATGCGTCGCCTGCTCGCGCTCTGCATGGAGCTCCGCGACGCCGACAACCTCCAGCGCTGGAGCACTTGGGCGCGCTCGAACTTCCCCACCGAAGGCGATGGCTACGTCGCCGCGGGCGACGTGCATTTCCTGCAGTTCCTCGATCGCAAGGAAGCCGAAGACGATGCCGGGGCCACCGCGGCGCTGGCCAAGGCTCGCGAAGCCTACGTCGAAGGCACGAACAAGACGCCCGATGCCGCCATGACCTGGGAGCGTCTCGGGCGCTGCGCCGAGTGGGCGGGGAAGCCGGACGAAGCCGCGAGGAACTACGCCGAAGCGCTGGCGCGGGATCCGGGCGCCGTGGACGTCGCGGCCTTGAGCGGTCGCCTCGGCGATCAAGCCGTGGTCATGCTCGAGCGCGCGGTGAAGGGCTACGACGAGCGCCATCCGGGTGGTGCGACGAAGCAGGAATCCCTGCTGCGCTACTACGCCGGCTGGTATCTGAGCTACCGCAAGGAAGGCGGAGCCGCCGAGGGTGTGAAGCAGCTCCAGCTCGCCGTGGATCACGAGCCGAGCTACGCCGATTGCTGGTATCACATCGGCATCAAGTGCGCCTACGACCTCAAGGACTACGATCGCGCGGCGGAGGCCTTCGCGAAGATCGGCGACAGCGGCCCGGAGCGTTTCGCGGCATTCGCGCAGCAGAACGGCGGCGACCCGGCGAATTTGAAAACCACCCTGCAGTTCCTCATCGTGACGATGAACACCAAGGCGCGCTTCGATCTCTGCCGTGGCCTGGCGGCCTGCGTCGTGAGCCTCGAGCCCAAGAACGCGGACGAGTGGAACAACTACGCGTTCTTCTGCCGCGAGAGCCGCGACTACGAGCGCTCCATCGTCGCCTATGAGCGTGCGTTGGGTCTCTCGCCGGAGGATCCCGCGTTCCTGAACGACACCGCGCTGATCCTCCACTTCCATCTCTACGAGCGGAAGGACGCGATGACACGCGCGATCGCGATGTACGAGAAGGCGATCCAATGCGCCAAGGCCGAGCTCGCGAAGGGCAATCTCAGCGACGAACGGAAGCAGATCGTGCAGATCGCGCTGCGCGACGCGACCAACAACCTCGCCCTCGCGAAGAAGGGCGAGCGTCGGCGCGGCTGAGCGCCGGTCGATCGAACACCGAGCTCAGCGCGCGGACGCCTGCGGGGTGTCTGGCTCGCAGACGTCGCCGAGCCTGTCGGAGAAACGCTCCGACAGGCTCGGAGCGCGAAGAGTCGCTCGATGCCACGCTGCGCCTCAGCGCGTCGAGCGATGTCGATAGGAACGAGTCTGGGTCGCTCCGAAGATCCAGAGCTCGAGCAGGCCGTCGCCGTTCTGATCGAACGCCGCCCAGCCTCGGCCGTTCCAAGCGCGCAGATCCGGGAAGGGCTCGGGAGCGCTCCAGCCCCCGCGCGGGAGCTGGCGATGGAAGCAGGAGCTGCCGCCTTCCCGGCCCACCGCGAAGTCGAGGAGTCCGTCCCCGTCGAGATCGGCGAAGCGCGCCGACGCGCGCCGCGTGCCGGTGCTGGCTCCGACCGTGAGCAGAGGGTGTGCGTTCGCGTCGCGCCAGCGAGGGAAGGCGCCCGCACTCGACTCCGATAGCCACAGGCGATCTTGAGCCAAGTGCGCATCTCCCGCAGCGAGATAGAGATCGGGGACCCCATCGGCGTTGAGGTCCGTGCTCGCGATGCTGCCGACGCCGATGGCGGTCGCAGGCAGGCTCCCCGCGATGCGTTGATGAACGCCTCCGGGCAACGCACGCCAGAGCTCCGGAAAGCCGTGCTGGTTCCACAGCAGCACCTCGCTGCGTCCATCTCCATCGGCGTCGAGCGCCGCGCCCAGCGAGCTGCGGCTCGCCGCACCGCTCGGCATCGCGGCAAGCGCGTCGACGAAGCTCGTCCCCGTCCCGTTCCAGCGCAGCGGCGCGATCGGTCCTCCATCGAGGGCTTCGCGCAAGACGATCACATCCCGGAGCCCGTCGCCATCGAAGTCCGCACCGAGGATCCTCGCGGCGCGCAGCTCGCGCCCCGACGAATCGAGAGGCGCCGCCTGCGCCGAGAAGCGGCCGCTGCCATCGTTGCTCCACCAAGCATGCGCTCCGCGCGCATCGACGAGGACGAGGTCCGGGCCGTTCTGGCCATCGACATCCCAAGCCTCGACGGCGATCCAGCGTTGCGGCGCGCTAGGCAGCGTTCCGGTCTCGTCGCGGAAACGCGCGTCGTCGAGCGCGCGCCAGAGGCGCAGCTCTCCGTTCTCCTTCAGGAGCACGACCTCGGCCCGCGCATCTCCCGTGAGATCCACGGCGATCGTCTCGAGAGTGAGCCCGAGATCGATGGGCAACCCCGGCGCGGTTTCGTCCTCGAGAGAACCTCGAATCGATACCAGCCAACGCGGCTGGTCGCGCAGCGCGCCGACGAGCAGCGCCTCCGGCGCGCGTCCGCGATCGGCAAGACCATCGCCATCTCGATCGGCGCCGAGCGGCCATGCGACCGTCGCCTCGTAGCGCGCCTCGAGCACGCTCGAAGCGACGCGCGTGAACACCCCGCCGCGATTCTCGATCTGCACCACGCGCGGACCGCCGCAGACGAAGTCGAGATCGCCGTCGCCGTCGAGATCGACGGGCGTCACCGAAGCGCAGAGCTCGTCCGCGCTCGTCGTCGCTCCCGCGAACGCCCCCAACCGCTCGACGAAGCGACGCAGGGTGCGATCGAAGCGCAGCACGCGGTGGCGATGCCACGCGCCGCCGATCGAACGCGCATCCTGGAAGCTGAAGGTGAGGAGCTGAACTTCACCGCTGGCGTCGAGCGGCAGCGCCAGCACGGCGCGCGTCTCTTCCCTCGGCGACTGCGGACCGAGCACGCGCAAGCTCCGGTTCACCCAGCGCGGGCGACCCGCGGTGTCTCGAAGCGCTTCGTAGTAGCGATTCGGCGCCCCCGAAGCGACGTTGCCGAAGTGCAGGCCGGTGTCGCTCGCCATCACGCCGAGGAAGAGATCGAGATCGCCATCGCCGTCGAAGTCGCTCGCGGTGATCGAAGACGCGAGCACTCCCGCGGGCTCGATCGCCGGCGTGTCCGGATCATCGTGCAGCAGTACCTCGGCATCGACGAAGTTCGGGAAGCCGTCGCCGTTCGTGTCACCGACGTTGAAGTAGATGGCGCAGGGCATCGGGAGCACGAGCGGCTCGATCTCGACGCCGCGCCGCGCGAGCGGATCCCAGCCGCCGTGCGCGAGGGCTAGGTCGAGATCGCCGTCGCCATCGAAGTCGCGCGCGAGGACGCCGTGCGTGTAGCGCAGCTCGTCGAAGTCGATGACGGGGAAGCGCGGGAGCAGCGGGAAGTGCGGCAGATTGGCGAGGGACGGAAGCACGAGCAGATCGAAGATCCCGTAGCCCGTCGTCCATGTCGCCTCGACGAGCACGCGACGGCCCCCTGCGGCGCGGTTCATCCACAGCCGATCCCAGCCCGCGGAGGGATCATCGCCGGGCCAGGCGAACGGTCCGCTGGGCGCGCGCCCGAGGAAGAGATCCGTGTAACCGTCGCCATCGAAGTCCGCCGCGATGGCCTGCGTGACGTCGCTCAGCGCTCCGGGCAAGGCCCCGAGATCCTCGACGAAGACGCCTTGCTCGCGGCGCCACAGCTTCGCGGGTCGATCGTGCGCGCCGACGAAGAGCTCGTTCGTTCCGTCCCGGTCGAGGTCGATCTCCGCCCAGGACGAGACGGTGAGACCATCGGCCGGAAGGCGCCACCCCGCGAGGTCGAAGCGAGGCGCGACCGCTCCGATGGCCGAAGAGCCGATCTGGGCTTCGAGCGCCGAGGGCAGGATCGCCGCGCCGAGCGCGAAGGCCGAGAAGAGGCGGAAGCGGAGCGACATGCCGGAGCCGGGAACCAGGTCGGGGTGGGCCCCCAAAGTAGCGCCCCCTGGCCTGGAGGCACAACGCCGCGATCCCGAGATCAGAGCCCGCCGGCCCCCAGGCCGTTCGGCCCCGCCGCGCGCCGCTCGATCTCCTCGGCCGACGGGATGTCCAGGCCACCGACGCGCCGGCCCCGCGCGAGAGCGTCCGCCCGCTCGACCGCCTGCAGCTCGCGCAGACGCGAATCGACGAGGGCGCGGATCGTGCGCACCCGCTCCTGCATCGAGAGGCTGGCGATCGGGACATAGGGTATCGCATGCATCTCGAGCAGCAGCTTCACCATGCCGTCGATGGCCATGATCTCTTCATAGTCGAGCCCCGCGCGCACGCCGTCGGCGCAGACGAGCTCGCGGTGCGGACGCACGAAGAAGACGAGGCCCCCGCTCACCCAGCGCATGTAGCTCTCGAACTCGGGGCCGCGCACGAGACGCGCGAGGATCGTCGAATGCTGCGCGGCGTAGGCCAGATTGCAGAACGCGCGATCGCTGACGAAGCCCCCGCCCACGCTGCGCTCGAGGCTCACCTGCCGATGGAACACCTCGCTCTGATAGCGATCGACGGCGTCGAGGTTCGCGCGGAGGCTATCGAGGTCCATCTCGAGCTCCGCCAGCACCGTGCGCGCGACCTCGCTCAGCATCGGCAAGCCATAGGCATCGCGGATCCAGCGCGAGAGGGTGGTCTTGCCGGTCGAATGCGCGCCGACCAAGTAGACGCGGAGGGGGCGAGAGCTCAAGGCGGGGCTCCGGGGCTGCGGGGCCGCAGAACCTAGCAGGCGCGCTCGCGCCCCTCAACGCCGCCCGGCTGCGCTGCAGGGACGCCACCGCGGCGCGCGAGCAGCAGCGCTCCGGAGGCCAGGCAGATCGCGCCGGTCACCGGGAAGAGCGGCCGCACGGAGCCCGCGAGCTCCGCGAGTCCGCCGCCGAAGAACGGCCCCAGCGCGAGCGCCAAGGTGAGCGAGGAGAAGAGCAGCCCGAAGCTGCTGCCGCGCGCGCTGCGCGTGCTGAGGCGCCCCGCTTCGGCGTACGCGAGCGGCATGACGCCCGCGTAGAAGAAGCCGCTCAGCGTCACCAGCACGAGGAAGACCACGGCATCGGAACTCCACGCTTGCGGCGCGAGGAACGCGCCCGCACCGAGCGCGCAGATCCCGAGCGAGCGGCGCGGACCGATGCGATCGCCGACGGCGCTCCAGCGCTTCACCGTGACGACGCCGATCGCGTGAGGCCCTGTGAACGCCGCCGCGACGACGAAGCCCTCCCACGCCGGATCGAGGCCGCGCAGCTCGTGCGCGACGAAGATCGCCACCATCGCGTTCGCCGCGGCGAAGGCGAAGCGCACGGCGAACACCGCGGCCAGCAGCTGCGGCACGTGCGCCGTCGCGAACCAGCGCCGGAGCTCGCCGAGCGCGCTCGGCGGCGGCTCGCTCCCCGCGGCGCGGCGTTCTTCGTGCGGGCGATCGCGCGGCACGAACGCGAGCACCGCGAGCAAGGACAGCGCGGCGAGAGCGCTGGTGAACCAGAAGATCGACTCGGGCGCCCCCGAGCGCCTCACGACTTCGCCGAGCAGCGGCCCGAAACAGAAGCCGAGCGCCATCGAGCCCTGGATCCCCGCGACCGCGCTCGACTGCTGGCCTTCGGGCGCGCTCACCGAGACGAGCGTCAGCGCTGGCGCCACGTAGCCGGAGAAGAGCCCCTGCAGCAGCCGCAGCACGAGCAGATGCCACGGCTGCGTCGCGAAGCTGCAGAGCCCGACGAAGACGACGATGCCGAGCAGCGCACGCAACATCATCAAGCGTCGGCCGATGCGATCGCCGATCGCTCCCCACAACGCGCCGGAGAACGCCGCCGTGAGCGGAGCAGCTCCCGTGACGAGCCCGGTCCAGAGCTCGAGCGAGCCATCGTCGCGACGGACACCGAGCGCCTCCAAGTTGAACTTGAGGAACGGCACGAACGCCGTCATGCCGATCGCCGTGGCGAGGCAAGCGGCGTAGGTCGCGCGGTAGGTACGGCGGAACTGCGAGAGATCCGGTTCGCTCAAGGCGAGAGCTCAGAGAGTGAGCGAGAATCGCTCACGAACGGGCTGCATCGCCGTCAGGCGATGCGCCAGCAAGCATCGCTGCGGCACCATGAGGCGCTGCGCCAGCAAGAATCCGAGTGGCTGTATCATCGATCTCTGCTCAGCCTCTCAGAGGAGCAACGGCAGGACGACTCCCGCGGGGGCGCGCAGCGTGCGCTGCGCGCTGGCGCTGTTCGGCGTGTCCTCGAGGTTCAGCTCGAAGAAGCGCGCGCCATGCGCGACGGCGAGGCGCGCCAAGGATGCCGCCGGCTCGACGACAGCGGAAGTGCCGACGGCGAGGAAGAGCTCGCTCGCGCTCGCGGCGGCCGTCGCGCGCTCCCAGTCCTGCGGCGAGAGCGCCTCGCCGAACCAGACCACCGCGGGGCGCTCGAGCGCGCCGCACGCCGCGCAGCGCGGCGGAAGCTCGCGCGTCGAGCCGAACTCCACGGCGTGCTCGCGCGCGCAGCGCGTGCAGCGATCGAACAGCAAGGTGCCGTGGAGATCGACGTAGGACGAGATGCCGGCGCGGCGATGCAGCCCATCGACGTTCTGGCTGATCAGCAAGAAGCGGCCGCCGCGCGCCGTCACCGCTCGTTCCAGCGCCGCCAGCGCGAAGTGCGCCGGGCCAGGCTCGATCGCCGCGAGCTTCGCTCGGCGCTCGGCATACCAAGTCGAGACGCGCAGCGGATCGCGCGCGAAGGCCTCGGGCGTCGCGAGGTCTTCCGCGCGGAGACCATTCCAGAGCCCGCCCGCGCCGCGGAAGGTCGGCACGCCTACTTCCGCGGAAGCTCCCGCGCCGATCATCACGGCGATCTTCTTCGCTCGCGCGCAGGCCGCGCGCAGCTCGGAGATCGCCTCGAGGAGCTCGGGCTCGTTCGCGAACGAGTGCGTCCCCGGCGCGAGCGGCTCAGCCACCGCGTTTCGGCTCGAGGATCGCGAGGACGCGGACCGCGCGCGGAGGCGCCGGCTGCGGAGACGCCGGCGGCCCGGGATTCGATGTCGGTGCTCGCTCGACCGCCGGTGCGCTGCCGCTCCCGGTGGCCATCGCCGGTCCCGCTGACCCGCCTGGTGAGGCCCCGAGCTTCTTCGCTTCCGCCGGGACCGGGGGAGCGCCGCGCTCGATGTCGCGCGACTTGTCGGGCGCGACCGCAGCGCCCGGCGTCGATCGATCCGCATCCCCCGGCTTCGGAGACGCCGCGTCCTTCGACGCCACGGAGACGCCGGTCGGGGGGACCGGATCGGAGGCCGTCTCTCGCGCGCGTTCCTCGGTCTTCTGAGCCGCCGCGATCGCGCGCTCGAGCTCTTCGAACAGGACCCAGCGATGGGAGTACTCCGCGGTCGACGGCGTCGGCACGGCGAACCCGAAGCTCTGCGCGGGAGCCGGCTCCGTCTCCAGCGAAGCCGTCAGATCCACCCATCCGACGAAGACGGAAGGCGAGTTCGCCGCGGTCTCGACGGGCGAGAGAACGCTCCGGAAGCGCAGCGCATCTTGCAGGAGCAAGCCGCCGCCCTCCTCGACCAGACCGCGCGAACGAAGGGCCGAGGTCGCGTTCGCGATCTGCGCGGGGGCGAGTTGGCGGAAGTGCAGCACGAGGACCGGCTCTGCTTCCGGACGACGGCCCTGGCCTCCGACGATGCCGTGCCCGATCGATCGCGAGAGCGAGACGCCAGCGTCTCTCTTGGCGAGCTCGGCGCCCGGATCGGTCTCCGACCACCGCTGCTCGAGCCGAACCCAGAGGGGATCCGCCACGGCGACCGAGACCACAGCTTCTTTGCTCTTCGCCGCTCCGACCTCCTGCCTGAGGCGCACATCTCCGAGCTCCGCGCCCGCCGACTTGTCATCGGTGCCCGAGCCCGGAAGGCCGCGAAAATCCACGTCGAGCTGCCGCACCAGGCTGCGCGCCGCGTCCTCGAGCCAAGCGCCGCTTCGGTTCTCGATCGGCTCCGGAACCTGCACGTCTCCTTCCGCAGCCGCGAGCTCCTCCACCTCGGGCACCTCGCGCAGCGCCTGCGGTGCCGCAGGTGCCGCAGGTGCCGCAGATCCCGGTGCGACCTCGCCCTGGAGCAGGCTGCCCAACGCGAGGCGCAAGGCTTCTCCGGCCGAGTCTTGCCAGCCGAGAGTCGATCCCGGTTGCTCGGCGGGAGCCTCGTTCTTCGCTCCCGGAACGGGCACGCCGCGCCCGCCGCCTCCGCCGCTGCGAGGCGCTGCGCCTGCGCCGAGACTCAGGGGCACCTCGGCTTCGCGAGGGAGTCCACCGAAGGCGACGTCTCGATCCAACTCTGCCGACGGTTCGACGGCGCGATCCTCGCGGCCCGAACTGTCCGGCTCGGGCTCACGGACTGGAGTTCCGTTGCGATCGCTGAAGCGCCCGGGCTCGCTCTCCGCGCCCGCGGCCGGAGCGGCGCTCGCCGGCGAAGGTTCGGCGGACGGGGCGTCGACCCGCATCTTCGGGCGACCCTGCTCCAGCAGGTAGATCTCGCCGCTCGAACTCGGATCTCCCTTCGCTGGACCCGGGGGACCGAGGGGGTCGGCGAACGAGCGCCCTTCTCCCTCCTGCTCTTCGATGACGAGTTCTTCGGCGGGCTCCTCGACCTTCGCGCTGTACACGCCAGACGCGGACTCCTGGGGCAGCGAGGCGAGCCAGATCGCCGCCGCGCAGACCGAGGCCGCCGCGACGAACGAGAGCCCGAAGCGGAACCAGGGCGCGCGGTGCGTCACGGGAGCCGCGGCTGGCACGATCGCAGGTGCCGAAGCCGCTGCAACAGGAGCGAGCTCGCGCGCGCGATCGAGCACGCGATCGGCCAGCGCGCGTGGGTCGAGGGGCGTCGGCGTCTCGTCACTCCATTCCTCGCGCAGCAGCTCGCGCAATTCGCACAGCTCGCGCCAAGCCGCACGCAGCACTGGCTCGCGCTCGAGGCGCGCGCGCAGCGCCATCGACGCGGCGGCGTCGAGCCGCTCGTCGAGCAAGTCGTGCAGCGCCTCGAGATCGAGCGGATCGATCTCGTCGGGCCCGAACGCGGTGGGATCGGATGCGGGGGGCTTCACAGCAGTGGTCGCAAGCGCTCCTGCAGAATGCCGCGCGCGCGATGCAGACGCGAGCGCACGGTGCCGATGGGGATATCGACGATCTCGGCGATCTCCTCGTAGCTGCGCTGCTCGATCTCGCGGAGGAGCACGATGCGGCGGAGATCCTCTTCCAGCTCCTCCATCGCCCGCCGGATCACGACGCCGCGCTCGCCGTCGAACACCGCCGCGGAGGGCTCGCTCCCGCGGGCCACCACCTCGATCTTGAGATCGCTGTCCGCGCCGCCGATCGGCGCGTCGATCGACAGCGTGCGCTGATCGCGCTTCAAGGCGCGGCGCTTGCGGAGGTCGGTGATCAGGTAGTTCACGGCGATGCGGTGGATCCAGGTGCCGAGCGAGGAGCTGCCCTGGAAGGTAGGCAGCCCGCGGTAGACGCGCAGGAAGACCTCCTGCGCATGGTCCTCCAGCGCGCCCGAGCGGCCGCCGGCGTAACGCCGCACGACGGCCGCGACGCGGCGGTGGAACTTCTCGACCAGGTCGCGGAAGGCGTCCTCGTCACCGGCGAGGATCCGCTCGACGAGAACGCGGTCCTCGGGGTCGAGCGGAGCCGCGTCGCCGTTCGCCGCGCTCTCGTCCGCGGAGGCGAGCTCCACGGGCAGGCGCGGCGCACGATCGACGTGCCCCTCGCGCAGGCCGGGGCTCGGACGCGGAGTTTCGCTCCCCGTTCGCGCGGGGGAAGGAATTGCGCAGCCGCCTCCGCTCGACGGCGCCGGAGCTGGGCATCGCGCCGTCGGCAACGGCAGCGGCAAGGGCTGGATCTCTTCGGGCGACAAGGGCTCGCGAGGCAGAGCGGAGGTGGGACGAGCGGAATCAACCAACGCGCGAGCGCTCGCCGCGGTGGAGGAGTTTCGGGATTCTGCGCTCGCCCCCCGCACGGCGAGAAGGGGCGATCCCGATGCCCGCGCACCGGTGTGGATCAAACGAGGCGCTGAACGAAGTCGCGGCGCGTCTCCTCGGAGAAGACCCGTCGGTGGTGCAGCACCGTGGAGAGCGCGATCCCGAGGGCGAGGAACGAGGCCATCAGCGAGGAGCCGCCGTACGAGATCAGCGGCAGGTTGAGCCCCGTGGTCGGCACGAGGCCGATCGTCACGCCCACGTTCACGAACACGTGCGTCGCGAAGAGGCACGCGATGCCCGAGACGAGCAGCCGACCGAAGCCGTCGCGGATCCCGGAGGCGAGCGCGAACAAGCGGGCGACCAGCGCGCCGAAGAGCGCGATCAAGGCCATGCCGCCAGCGAAGCCGAGTTCCTCGGCCACCACGGGGAAGATGAAGTCCGACTCGCGATACGGCAGGTAATCGAGCTGGTTGTGCGGGCCGTTCCCGAGTCCTTGGCCGAAGGCTCCGCCGGTGCCGACGGCGATCTTCGAGTTGTGCAGGTGGTAGCCGTCGCCCATGCGCTGCTCGAAGCCGAGATCGTCCTGGTTCCACCACGA
Organism: Planctomycetota bacterium; assembly: GCA_016793245.1. Lineage (GTDB taxonomy): Bacteria > Planctomycetota > UBA1135 > UBA1135 > JADKAF01 > JADKAF01. Next base: position 22,615 of record JAEUHW010000162.1, on the reverse strand, counting down.
GCTGATGCGCGCGCGCTGGTAGTCGTGCAGGAAGAAGAAGCCGATCGGGGCGAGCACCGCGGCGGAGAGCACGAGTGCCAACAGATGGCTCCTCCGCGCTCCTGCGGCATAGAGCATGCCGAGCACGACCGGCAGCAGCACCATCGTCGTGCCGAGGTCCGGCTGCATGAGGATCAGCGCCGCGGGCGGTCCGACGAGACCGAGCGTGAGCACGACGCCGCGGCCGCGACGCGCGCGCTCGAGATCGCGCAACACCGCGGCGAGCACGATGATCAGCGCGATCTTCAGGAACTCCGAGGGCTGGATCGCGAGCACGCCGAAGTCGATCCAACGCCGCGCGCCGTTCCGCGTGATGCCGAAGAAGCGCACCGCGAGCAACAGCAGCACGGCGGCGACGTAGATGGCACCCGCGTGGCGCCGAAGCACTTGCGGGTTCACGAGCAGCGGCAGCACGAGGAACGGCAGCGAGAGGCCGAGCCGCACGAAGTGGCCCGTCAGCATCTCGCCACCTTCGCGATACGAGGCGCTCCACACCATCGCGAAGCCGAAGCCGAGCAGCGCCGCCGTGAGCAGTAGCGTCGGCACGTCCAGGCGGAACCAGCGCACGCCCGCGCTCATCGCTCGGCCTCCCGCGCCGCGAACTCCTTCCACGCGTCGCTCTTCAGGAACTCGCGCATCAGCGGCGCTGCGAGCCGGCCACCGTGGTTGTTCGCGCGCTCGCAGAAGACGACGAAGACCCAGCGCGGCTCCTCGCGCGGCAGCCAACCGGCGACCCACGAGTGGTCCTCGGCCACCTTGTAGCGCTCCGCGGTGCCCGTCTTCGCCGCGACGGTCCACTCCAGGCCGTCGAGCGAGTTCGCCGTGCCATGGTCCACCGTGCGCGCGAGCGCTTCGCGCACGATCGCGAGCGCTTGCGGCGAGGCCTCGAGCGCGCGCGGCGCACTCGAGGTCACGGCTCGCCCGCCGATGGAGGCGACGAGGCGGAGCGCAGGCAAAGCCCCGGTCGCCACCCCCGCATACGCCCGCGCGATCTGGAGCGGGGTCGTGTGGGGCACAACCTGCCCGATCCCGAACGAGCGCAGCTCGACACCGCTCGCGCGCTCCGGCGCTTGTTGGCCCTGACCGAGCGCGCCGGGCAGCTCCTGCGGCAGCTCGATCCCGGTCTTCTCGCCGAAGCCGAAGTCGTGCGAGAGCTCCGTGAGCGACGGCGCGCCCAGCTGCTCCGCTCGCCGATAGAAGTAGCAGTTGCAGGACTTCTCCAGCGCTTGCCAGAGATCGAGCTCGGTCTCCGCGTGCCCGTGGTTCTCGCAGATCTGTCCGAGGTAGGAGCCGCCACAATGCAAGCGCTCCTCGGGCGAGGCTCCGAGCTGGTCGAGCACGCGCAGCGCGACGAAGGTCTTGAACACCGAGCCCGGCTGCGGGACGGCGTAGGGTTGGAACGCGCGCGGGAAGAGCGGACGCTGCTTGTCCTCGGCGAGCGTGCCATAGCTCGTGCGCAGCCCTTCGCGCGTCGGATTCGGGTACGAAGCGGCGACGATCACTTCGCCGGTGCGCGCCTCGATGACGACGAGCGCCCCGCTCGGGAACCGTTCGAATTCCTTCCGGAGCTTCGCACGCTCCTCGGAGAAACTTCCGGCGCGAGAGAGTATCGCCTCGGCTTCCTCCTGCAGCGCGAGATCGAGCGTGAGCTGCAGGTCTTCGCCGTCGACGGGCTGCGCATCGGTCACGTCCACGTCGGAGCGCGGTCGATCGAGGAAGACATCCCACTCCGCGATGCGCGTCCCGCGCTTCCCGCGCAGGCGCTCCTCGAAGACCTGCTCCAAGCCGAACTGCCCGCGGATCTCGTGCGGGCTCAGCAGCTCGACGCCGAGCTCCTGCTGCAGCGCCAGCAGCTCAGCTTGCTCCTCGTCCGAGCGCTGCAGCAAGCGCCGCAGCTCCTGCAAGCGCCCGCGGCGCTCGTTCCATTCCTCGCGCTCGTCGTCCGTCGGCGACGCGACGGTGCCGACGATCGTGAGCCCGGCCTCCGTCGTGTACTCGCGGCGCAGGCGGAGCTGCGGTGAGAAGCCGGGCAGCTCGTCGGCGTGCTGCGCGAGGAAGAAGATCGCCGGGTCGTACTCGAGATCGCGGAGCCACGTGCGCGCGCGCTGCCGCGCGCGGCGCCACCATTCGAGGCGCTGCTTCAGCTCCAACGTCTCCGCGGCGGCGGGATCGACCGGCGTGCTCGTGCCGAGCGCGGACGCGCTGCGGGCCGCGACGTGCTCCTCGCACTGCTTCAGCGACTTCTCGAGGAAGTTCGCGAGCGCGCCCTGCTCCGCACCCGCGCAGCGCTCGAGCACGCGCAACCGCTCGCTCCAGCTCCGGAGGTGCTCGAGCAAGCGCGACCGATCGACCTCGATCTCCTCGCCGAGCGACCGCTCGCCTTCGCCGGCGAGGGCGGAGCGCAGCTCCGCGACGCTGCGCGTCGTGGCGCCGCTCGCGATCAGCAGGCCTCGCCCCCATTCCTGGAGTTCCACGCGCGCGACGGCGGAGGTGAGCCCCGCGAGCTCCTCGGGCGACAAGGAGAGGAATCGATCGACGTGGGGCGCCGGGTCGTCCAGCACCGGCTTCAGCGCGGTGCGCGGCGCACCCGCGCGATCGTCGAAGTGACGCAGCAGCACCGTCAGCGCCAGTGGCGCGCAACGCCCGCGCTCGAGCATGCGCGAGAGATCGAGCTCGAGGTCCCACGCGCGACGACTGTCGGCGATCACGCGCCCGGCGCGATCCAAGATGCGGCCGCGCTCGGCGCTGAGCGCGACCTGCCGCGTGCGCGTGAGCTCGGCCTCGCGCTGCCAATGCTCGCGCTGGCCGAGCTGCAGCCAGCCGAGGCGCGCGAGGAGCAGCGCGAACGCGGCGAGCGCGCACCAGCGCAGCACGATCACGCGACGCTCGGCTTCGACCACGGGGTTCCTGCGCTCCGAGGCAGCGCGTCGCACCGAGCGGCGCGATGGCTTCGGCGCGGAGCGGCGCCGGCCCTTGCCCCTCATCGCAGCACCACCCGCGCGGCGTTCGCGGCTCGGGCGCCACGCGCGACAGGAAGCCACCCGCCGCGCGCGCCGAGCAGCAGAGGTACCAGGCCCGCGGTGAGGAACCAGCGCGCGAGCGAGGCTTGCTCCCACGGCGCGGGCTCGGGCACGAGACCGGGCAGAGCGCCGCGCAGCCCGAGCCATGCGCCGTAGATGCCGATCGCCAGCACGAGGCGCACGAGCGGCCCGGCGGCGACGAACGCGCGGCGCATCTGCAGCAGCAAGAGCGCCAGCATCCAGTACGCCGCGAGCAGCGTGGAGGGCGCCGCGAGTCCGAGCTGCGCGCGCCAGAGCGCGAGCACCGCGGCGCACGCGAGCGCGGCGCGGCGCTCGGAGACGAGCACGACGAAGCAGAGCACCGCGAGATGCAGATCCGGAGCGCTCGCTTCCGCGTCGGCGCGCGCGAAGATCCAGCGTATCCAGGGTTCGCCGCAGAGGGCCGCGAGCATCGCGAGGACGCGGAGCATCTCAGCGACGCCCTCCAGCGAGGACCGCGAGCGCGTCGCCCGAGCTCCAAGCGCGCGCGTCGAGCGCGAGCTCGCCGCCATCGGCGGAGACGCGCGCCAAGCCCAGAGGCAGGCCCTTCCATCCGGCGCGCGCCGATGCGCCGGCGAAGAGCTCGCCTTCGAGCGCCGCGGGGAGCGGATGCTCCGCGAGCAAGGTCCACGCAGCGCCGACGCGACCGAGAGAGCGCAAGCGGCCGAGGTGGCGCAGCTCGCCCTCGGCGGTGAGGAGCAGCGCTTCCAGCACCGCGCCCTCGTCGTCGAGCGAGCGCACGCGCGAGAGGCTCGGGCTCAACGCAGCGACCTCGCCGATCAGCAGGCCGCGCGCGAGCACCGCGTCACCGCCCTGCAGCCCCGACGAGGTTCCGCGATCGAGCCCCGCGGAGCGCGCACCGACGTCGATGTCGCTCGCATCGCGCACGCGCGCTTCGAGCGGCTCGCTCGCCGGCAGATCGATGCAAGCGTCCGCCGAGATGCCGGCGAGATGCACGCCGTGCACGTAGCTGGGATCGAACACCGCATCGGCGTACCAGCCGTCCGCGAAGCTGCGTTGGTCGCGAAAGCGCGCGACGACGAAGCCTTCGCCGGCCGCGAGCTGGCGCGCCTCCTCGGCGAGCTGTCCATCCTTCGCGAACGCGCGGATCGACGCGCGATAGCGCGCGGGTCCGGCGCTGAGACGCAGCGGCTCGTCGGACGAGAGCGGATCGCAAGTCGGATGGAGCAGGCGGAACGCCGCGTCCGTGCCACTCGGCGTGGCGAACGGCCCCGCCACGAGGACGCCCGAGCCGACCGCCTCGTTCGCGCCGCGATACACGACGGGGAAGCGCTGGCCCTTCTCGATCGAGAGCACGAGCTCGAGCGGCGCATCGGCGGCCCCGTCGCGCGCGACGCGCCCGACGACCATCTGGCGCCAGAGCGCGATCGCTCCGCGGGGATCGAGGCCGCTCCTCTCTCGCGAGCTCGCGCTTCGCGCGCCGAGCTGCCAGCGCTGGTCGCGCTCCGGCTTCGCGCGCACCTCGACGAAGCGCGATGGCGGCGGCTCCAAGCCGACGCCGGACGCGTGTGCATCCATCGCGATGCGCCCGCGCGGAGCCGTCGCGTGTTGCTCGGCGGCTCGCAGCCGCGCGCGCGCGGCGACGACGCCGTTCCACGCCTGATCGAGCGTGGACTCGCTCGCGGCGCTCGAAGGCTCGGGACGCGGGGCGAGCTCCGCGGGAAGCGCGAGCCAACTGCCTGCGCTGCGCAGCCAGTCGTCGATGGCCAGCGCGGGAACGAAGCGCTGCAACGCGCAGAGCGCGCAGGCGAAGAGCAGGGGCCACGAGACGCGACGCCTCCATTCGCCGAGCTTTCGCCCGCCGAAACGATCGCGCCAGAGCCCGCCGTAGGCTCGTCCGTACCCGCTCTGCATCCCCTAGCCCTCGAGACCGTTCCCGTGCGAACGCACCGCGCCGGCGCGCTCTCGCACGTCGCGCGCGCGAAGACCCACCCGGCCCCGCGCGCGTCAGCGCTCAATGCGGCGAGCTGCGCCCGCCGCCGCGATTCAACACCTGCGCGAAGCGACGCAGATCCTCCAAGAAGACACCCGTGCCCTTCACGACCGCGCGCATCGGATCGTCGGCGATCCTCACCTTGAGGCCGGTGCGTTCCTCGATCAGGCGATCGAAGCCGGGGATCAACGCACCGCCGCCGGCGAGCGTGAGACCGTTGTCGATGAGGTCGGACGCGAGGTCGGGCGAAACGTTGCCGACGGACTCCTGGATGCCGCGCACGACCTCGCTCGCGGGCACGAGCATCGCCTCGCGCACTTCCTCGCTGCGCAGCACGAGGCGCTTCGGCCAGGTCGTCTCCGCGTCCTGCCCCTTCACTTCGAACTCGTATTCCTCGCGCAGATCCGCGAGCGAGCCGATCGCGATCTTCACGTCCTCGGCCGCGCGCTCGCCGAGCACCATGCCGTGATGCTCGCGCACGTACTCGATGATCGCGCGATCCATCGCGTCGCCGCCGATCGGCACGCTCTTCACGTACGCGGCGCTGCCGAGCGTCAAGATCCCGATCTCGGTGGTGCCGCCGCCCATGTCGACGATCATCGAGCCCTTGGGCTCGGTGACGGGCAAGCCCACGCCGAGGCCTGCCGCCAACGGCTCATCGACGAGGTACACGTTGCGGGCGCCCGCGCCTTCGGCGGCGTTGATCACGGCGTCGCGATGCACGTCGTTCGTATGCGCCGGCACCGCGATCACGACATCGGGCCGCACGAGCGTGCGACCGCCGTGCGCCTTGCGGATGAAGTAGCGCAGCAGCTTCTCGGTGATGTCGTAGTCGGCGATCACCCCTTCCTTCAGAGGTCGCACGACGCGGATGTCCTTCGGCGCGACGCCGCGCATCTTGTACGCGGTCTCGCCCACGGCATCGCCGTTCAAGAGGACTTCGCCGGAGTCGCGATGCACCGCGACGACCGAAGGCTCCGACAACACGACCCCGCGCCCCTTCGCATAGACGAGCGTGTTCGCGGTACCTAGGTCGATGCCGAGGTCGGTCGAGAACTTCGAGAGGACGCGGTCGAAGAAGCCAGCCATGCTCACCCCCTCCCGCCCCAGGCTCGCACCACGTAGCGCGAACCGCTCGGAACCTCCGCGGGGGGCGGGACGACGAACGCGACGGCGCGCATCGGCCGGAAGAGGAACCGGCCTTCGAAGGCGGCGGCGGCTCGCAGCGAGACGAGCCATGCCTCGAAAGCGCGCGCAAGATACCCCTCGACCTGGGGCAGCGTCCACCCTCGCGCACGAGATGTAGTGGTCGAATTGGGCTCCGCTACAAGAGCGATGCGAATCCTCGGACTTCGATCCGCCCCTCCGTGCGACGGTCCGCGGCGCTGTGCATCGAGTGCAGCACGCGGCAGAGACCTCTCCCGGGATCATGCGGAGCGACGAGCATCGCGACTTCGCACTCTCTCGGCGCAGCGCGCGCGCGCGGGCATTCATGCGGAGAGCCCGCCGACCTCCGAGGAGATCGACGGGCTCTCGACTGCGCATCGAAGTGCGCGCGCGGCGCACACCTTGGCGGCGGGCCTTACTTCACGTTCGAGACGCGAAGTTTCACCGTGCCCGGGTCGACGACATCGCCCTTCGACGGAGCCTTGTAGGAGTCGCTCATCGGACCCGCGCCGTAGTTCTTACCGAGGGCGGAGATCCCGATGAAGCAGCCGAGGACGAGGCCGATCGTGGTGATGAGGACCAGGATGTCCTCGAAGGGCATGCCGGGCTTCTCCGGCGCCTCTTCCACCTCGGCAGCCGGAGCCGCAGCCTTCTCGCGGCCCTTCTTCTCGGGCTCCGAGGTCGTGCGGCGGTCGGACTTCTTCGGCGGAGTGAACGAGCGGGGCTGGCGCTTTGCCATGACTTCTAGTTCTCCGAGCGTTGCTTCAGGTGAGGAGTGACGGTTGCGCGCGCCAGAGGCAGTGAAACCTAGGACCTGCGCGCCACGCGACGCTCGGATGGATCAGAGGCTGTACGAAGCGACGCGGTCGCCGCTCGAGGGAGCCGAAGCGCCTTGGGCCGGCCACACGAGGCGGCAGGTCACCGTGCCGGCGCCCTGCACGTGGGTGATCGAGACGAAGCCCTTGAACTCGCGCTCGTTGAACAGCGCGAGCTGCCAACCGGCCTTGGCTTCGCCGTTCACGAGACCCGAGAGCTCGACGGTGAGGATCTTGCCGTCGGCGGAGACGCTGGTCACGCGGCCGACGAGATCGGGCGGCGCGATGCCGACGCCGAGACCGCCGTAGAGCTGTGTGTAGACCGCGATCGTCGCGTCCTTCTCGTCCATTCGGGCGAGGAGCTGCGAGTTCTGGTCCATCAAGGCCGAGAGCTGGTTCTCGGAGCGGATCAGCGAAGCGGCGGCCGCGACTTCGCGGTTGCGCGCGAGGCGCTGGTCCTCGGCGGCTTGCGCTTGCGCGACCTTCAGGTTGTCGAGCTCCTTGTTGAGCTCGCCGGTCTTCGCCTGGAGGTCGCGGTAGATGCCGTCCCATCCGTCGAGGCGCGCGGAGAAGTCGCCCATCTTGCCGGCGAGGGTCTCCATCGAGGCGCGCTCGGTGGTGTAGGCGCGCACGGCGTCATCGCCGCGCTTCGCTTCGTTCTGCACCTGCTGACGCAGCCCCTTGTTCTCGGCATCCAGCTTCTCGGCGCGCTGCCGGAAGCTGTCGCGCTCTTGCTGCGCCTGCGTCACGTCGGTGTTGGCCGTCGTCATGACCGCTTCGTACGCCTGGCGATAGCTCATCCCCGCGTACAGGTACGCCGCGACGAAGCCGCAGAGGACGAAGGTCAGGACGAGGTTCAGGACGAGGAAGATGCGTCCAACCGTGCTCATGTACTACTCCTCGGGGAACGCAGCCACGGGCGGCGACTGCGCGTCGATGCTGGGGATCAGGATGCGCGGGAACGGGTTCGGGCGACTCGCTTCGATGAACGCGCCGGCTCCTCGCTCCCGCGTCTTCGCTCCGACCAGAGGCGGGGCGAATTCGAGAGCACGCTCGAGTGACCGCGGCACGAGCGGCGTTCTCACCGGCTCCGCGCGAACGCGGTCAGCCGACGAAAGAACGCCTCTCCGGCCGGCGACGCGTCGAACGGGGCGGGTAGAGCCGATGCGCGCGAGGCAGCTCGGGAGCGGAAGACCGGGATCCCCTCGGATCTCCGCGCCTCCTCGGCGCGCAGGCTCCTAGGCTCACCCGACGGGTCCCTCGCCGAACGAGCGCGAGGCTCGGCCGGCGAATGGCGCACACTGTAGCCACCCGGGAAGCGAAATCAAGCGCCTCCCCGGACCCGTCCGCTCCCTAGATCAGGAGCCCTGCGCGGTTTCCGATTTTTCTTCGGAGAAGCCCGGATCCGTCGCTGCGCCGCGCCTCGCAAGGCGGGCCATCACCGCGAGCGCCGAGCAGGCCGCCAAGTAGAGGAACAACGCGCTCGCGACCCCCGGCGCCAACCACCAACCCGCGGCGACGTAGAAGGTCTCCTGCCCAGCGAGCGGCACGCGCACCCACATCCAACCCGGCACGTCGCGATCGCGTCCGGCGCCATCGCGCAGCCGCCGGATCTCGCGCCCGCTCGGATCGTAGAGCGCCGTGATCCCGGTGTTCGTCGCGCGCAGCACGGAGCGCGCGCTCTCCGCCGCGCGCCAGGCGCTGAAGCCCAACATGTGCTCCTGCTCCACGCTGCCAGCGAACCAGCCTTCGTTCGACACGACGAGATGCAGGTCGGCGCCGAGCCCGGTCGCGTCGCGAAAGACGTCTTCATAGGCGTTGTCGAGGCAGACCGCGGCCCCGATCCGCCAGACGCCGCCGCTCCCGCGCTGCGCCAGCTCGAGCGCCGCGGAGCGCTCTCCCGGAGCGAGATCAGGGAGATATCCCGCAGCGCCGCGGATCGCTCCGGCGATGGCCTCGGAGAACGGCACCGCGCTCAAGAACGGGATGTATTCGCCCCCGGGCACGAGCTTCCGCTTGTCGTAGCGCGCGCTCGCGCGATGGCCGAGCGCGCGATCGAAGAGCAACGCTGCGTTGCGTTCCTCGAAGGCTCCGCTCGCGCCGCGCACCGCCACGACCTGCCCGCACCAGAACGAGCTTCCACGCGCTTCGAGCTCACCGCCCGCGAGCCAGCCCGCGCGGAAGAGCTCGTCGAAGCGCCGATCGCGCTCCTCCAGCTCGCGCGCGACCTCGCCGCGGCGATAGCCGCGCTCGTCGGGCCGCGCCGGGCGGATCCAGAGCAGCATGCTCTCGGCCCAAGCGACGAGATCCGGACCGAAGTGCGGCGCGAGGGAACGGTTCTCGCTCGCTTCTCTTGCGGGCGCGCGGAAGGGCGCCGGAGCGGAGGGCACGAACGGCGCTCCGAGCAAGGCGGCCGCGACGCTGCCTTCCAGGAGCGCCTCCGCGCTGAGGAGCGCCTCGCGCGTGAGCGCCAGGTTCTCGACGAAGACATCGAGCGAGCGATGTTCGCGCTTCACTTCCTGCGGAACGCCCGGCTGCACGACGACCACCGCGGGGCCGGGCTTGTCCGCGGGAGCGGGGAGCGAGACTCCGACCGCGAACGCGACGATCCAGACGAAGGCGGTCAGCGCCAGAGCCACCCGAGCGCGTCGCGCCGCGGGCGCCGCCGCGAGCTCCGCGAGCGCACCCGCGCTCGCGGCACAGAGCATCGTCGCCCCGGCGACACCGACCCACGCCCCGAGCGCCAAGAGCGGCGGGAACGCCGCCGCTCCGTGACCGAGCAAGAGCCAGGGGAAGCCATCGAGGGGCCAGACGCCGCGGAGGTACTCCCAGCCCGTCCAGGCGAAGGGCAAAGCGAGCGCGAGAGGCCAGCGCGCGAGCGGGCCGCGCAAGCAAGCGCCGACCAGAGGGAAGAGCAGCCCCTCCACCACCACGGTAATGACGAGCCCGACACCGGAGACCGAGGCGATCCAGCTCACCCAGAGCAACTGGAGCAACATCCCCACCGCGTAGTCGAGCGCGAAGGCATAGCGTCCCCCGCGCCGCGCGACGAACGCCCACGGCGCCAACGCCAGCGGCAACAGCCACGGCGCGCCGCCGCCGGGAGCGGAGAGCGCGAGCAAGACCGGCGTCGACGCCGCGAGCAGCGGTCGCGGCCAGCGCCTCGGGTCCAGGATCGATCGGACGGCGAACGGCATAGCGGGGCTCAGCTCAGGAGCGAGGATCGCTCGCCAAGGGGCGACCGCGCCTTCGGGCGCGGCGACAGAAACGATCGGAGAGGCGGGTGCATCGATCTCGGCTCAGCCTCTCAGAACGGCAGATAGCCGAGCTCGGCGCCTTCGGTCGGCAGCTCGTTCGCGGGCACGATCGCGAACGCGTCGGCGCGCGCAAGCTCGACGAGATCGGCCGAACTCTGATAGTCGAGCGGCGCGAGGCGCGGCGGCACGGCGCGCAGATCCAGTCGCGCGGGCACGAACTGCTCGCGCGCGTCGCGCCTCAAGGGATGCCCACCGCCGAGCACCGCGCGCGGGAATTCCAACGCAGGTGCCAGGCCGCCGAGCTTCTGCAGCGCGGGGCGCACCAAGGTCTCCAGCGTCACGAAGGTCGAGACCGGGTTCCCCGGGAGGCCGAAGACGAGCTGGCGCCGTCCTTCGCGATCGAGCACGCCGAACCACACCGGCTTGCCCGGCTTGATCGCGACCTTGTGGAACACCTCGCGCACGCCCGCGGCGAGCAGCGTGCGCCCCACCAGGTCGTAGGCCCCCATCGAGACGCCACCGGTCAAGATCAGCACCTCGCAGCCTTCCAACGCGGCCTCGATCGCCTCGCGGAGCGCACTTTCGTCGTCGCGCACCGGCGGGAACGCGCGCGCGAGCACCGCGCTGCTCGCGAGCTGCGCCGCGAGCGTGGGCGTATTCGTGTCGCGGATCTGCTCCGGCCCCGGGCGGCACTCGAGCGGCACGAGTTCGTCTCCGGTGCCGATCAAGTGCACGCGCAACGCCGGAAAGACCGGGGCGAGCGCACAGCCCACTGTGGCGAGTGCTGCGATCTCCGCCGCGCGGAGTCGCTGCCCGATGCCGGCGACCGCTTCGCCGACGCGGAGGTCGACGCCGCGGCGCGCGACGTTCTGTTCGGGACGCGCAGCCTCCGCGAGGCGCACGCGGGAACCGCTCTCCAAGAGCTCGCAGCGCTCGATCATCGCCACGGCGTCGAGGCCGATCGGCAACGGCGCCCCAGTCATGATGCGCACGGCCCGGCCGCGCGGCACCTCGCCGGCGAAGCCGGCCCCGGCGCGAGCTTCCCCGATCACTTCCAGCACCGCGCCCGGCGCGCTCGCGTCCGCGGCGCGGAAGGCGAAGCCGTCCATCATCGCCTTGTCGAAGGGCGGCAACTCGACATCGGAGCGCAGCTCCCGGCAGAGAACGCGGCCGAGCGCGGCGGAGAGCGGCACGCGCTCGCAGCCGCTTGCGGACGGCGTGTGCTCGAGGACGAGACGGCGGGCTTCGGCGAGAGAGATCATGCGGCGAAGGGCGAGGCTCCGGGCGGCGAAAGCCCCAGGGTAAACGAGGGCGCATCGGGGTTGCACCTCGGGGGCGAAACCGTCCCGAGCAGAGGTGCCACTGGTATCCCGACCACCTCCTCGCGTAGGGTCAGCTCCACCGCGCCCGCGCCCGCCCGATCCCGACGGCCCTCTCGATCGATGCCCGTTCCGAGTTCCCCGACACACTGCTTTGCGGCTTCCGCTGCGTCTGCGCGTAAGCCTGCGAGCGCTCGATTCGCCGTGCGCGTCGCCCTCTGCTCTCTCGCCGCGCTGAGCGCATGCTCGCCCAAGAGCGAGACGGCCGGCGGGCCCAAGATGGGCGGCGGCGCGAAGCCCGAGGAGGCCGTGCGCGTGCGCGTGGTCGCGCTCGAGCGCCGGCCGATCGCCTCCACGATCGATACGGTGGGCACCCTCGAGTCGCTGCACTCGGTCGAGCTCTTCCCGCAGGCGAGCGGCGTCATCACCGAGCTCGAGCTGCCGCTGCACGAGGAAGGCGCGCACGTCGCGGAAGGCGAGCTCCTCGCCAAGATCGACGACGAAGCCGCGCGGCTCGCACTCGACAACGCGCGCGTGGCACTCCGCGAAGCCGAGCAGGAGTTCCTGCAGCTCTTCATCACGCTGCGCGAAGCGCGCGCCACGCTGCGGCGCGCCCAGGACGCCTTCGACGAGAGCGAACGCGAGTTCGACAACGCGCGCCGCCAAGCCGAGCAAGGGCTGCTCTCGAAGGACGAGCAGGAGCGGAAGCGCTTCGCCTGGGATCAGGCCGCCTCCGATCTGCAGGTCGCGCAGATCGGCGCGCAGCGCATCTCCACGCAAGTGCGGGCGCTCGCGCTGAAGATCGAGCGCGCGCGCCACGAGGTGAGCATCCAGGAAGACCGCGTGCGCGATCACCGCATCGTGGCGCCGTTCGCCGGCGTGCTGACCTCGCGGCACATCCAGCCCGGCCAGCTCGTGACGCCGACGACGCGCGCGTTCCAGCTCCTCGCCCCCGATGATCTCGTGATCTACCTCGATCGCCCGCAGCGCGAGCGCGCTCTGATCGAGATCGGCCAGCAGGTGGAGCTCCTCCCCTCGCGCGCGGATCTTCCGCTGCTGGTGCGCGCGAGCGGCAAGTCGCCCGAGGCCCTCGTCTGCCGCCGCGAAGTGATCCGCGTCGCTCCGGCGAACGTCGCCGGCGCGGGCGTCTTCCGCGTCACCGTCGGCCGCAAGCCCGATGCGCCGGCGGAGCCGGACACCTTCCCGCTCTACCACGGGCGCTCGGTGCGCGTGCGCATCATCCTCGCCGAGAAAGACTCGCCGTGGCTCGTGCCGAAGAAGGCGCTGCTGCGCGAAGGGCGCCGGACGCAGATCTTCGTCATCCGCGACGGTGTGGCGAAACGCGTCGAGCTCGAGGTCGGTTTCAGCGACGACACGCACGTCGAGGCGCTGAATCTGGACCTCGATAGCAGCGTGCCGGAGGCCGAGGCCGCGGCTTACCTGCGTCCCGACGACCGCATCGTGCTCCTCGGCATGGACGAGCTCGAGGACGGCAAGAAGGTCGACGTGGTGGAAGCGCCGTGAGCTCGGCGCCGCTCGCCGAGAGCCGCCTCGATCCGAGCCTCTCGCTGCCGGTGCGCCGGCCGATCGGGATCACGATGGCCGTGCTCGCCATCGTGGTCTTCGGCTTCGTTTCTCTGCGCAAGCTCCAGGTGACCCTGCTGCCCGAGATCGCGTATCCCACGATCACGGTGCGCACGGAGTTCCCCGGCGCGACTCCCGACGACGTCGAGGAGCGCGTCACGCGGCGCTTGCAGGAGGAGCTCGCGACCGTCCCCGCGCTCGTGCGCGTCTGGAGCATCTCGCGCGCCGAGGTCTCCGACGTGTTGCTCGAGTTCGACTGGGGCACACCGATGACCTTCGCCGTGCAGGACGTGCGCGAGAAGTTGAACTCGGTGTTCCTCCCCGAGGGCGCCGAGCAGCCGATCCTGCTGCACTACGATCCGAACCTGGATCCGATCCTGCGCATCGGCATCTCCGGCAACCTCACGCTGCGCGAGCTCCGCGAATACGCCGACAAGACGATCAAGGAAGACCTGGAGGGGCTCGACGGCGTCGCCGCGGCGCGCGTCCGCGGCGGCGATGAGAAGGAGTACCGGATCTCGTTTCGCGCGGCCGAGCTACGCCGCCGAGGGCTGTCCTCCGAGCAGCTCGCGGCGCTGATCACCAACGCAAACCTGAACCGCACCGGCGGCCTGCTGCGCGAGGGCGACACCGAGTACCTGGTGCGCACGGTGAACGAGTTCCGCAGCGCCGAGGACATCCGCGAGCTGCTGCTCACGCTGTCCGGCGGGCAGCGGATCCGCCTCGGGGACGTCGCCGACGTCGAGATCACCGACCGCGAGCGCGAGGTCATCACGCGCATCGACGGGCGCGCCGCCGTCGAGATCGCGATCTACCGCGAGGCCGAGGCGAATCTGGTCGAGGTGGCGAAGCGCGTGCGCGAGCGCGTCTTCGGGACCTCGGCGCAGCAGGCGTACGTCGCTCGCACCGGCGCGCGCTATGGAGCCGAGGCCCTCGGCTCCGGGGCAGAAGGCGCGGGAGGCGATCGCATGGCCGCGATGCGCGCGCGCAGCGAGCGGAAGGCGATGACCGACTTCCTCGCGTTCAGCGCGCCGGAGGGTGTCCGCCTGACCCAGCTCAGCGATCAGTCGCGCTTCGTCGAGCAATCGACGCAGGAGGTGCTCGACGCGGCGCTGCAGGGCGGTCTGCTGGCGGTGATCGTGCTCTATCTATTCCTGCGCCAGGTCGCGGGGACGCTGATCATCGCGCTCTCGATCCCCATCTCGGTGATCGCGACCTTCGCGCCGATGTACCTGGCCGGCGTGACGATGAACATCATGTCGCTCGGCGGGCTGGCGCTCGGTATCGGCATGCTGGTCGACAACTCGATCGTCGTGCTGGAGTCCATCGCGCGCTGCCACAGCGAGGGCGACTCTCGTTTCCGCGCCGCCGTGCGCGGCACGCGCGAGGTCAGCGGCGCGGTGATCGCGTCGACGCTGACCACCGTCGCGGTCTTCTTCCCGATCGTCTTCGTCGAGGGCATCGCCGGGCAGATGTTCGGCGACCAGTCGATCGCGGTCGTGAGCTCGCTCACGGTGAGCCTGGCCGTGGCGCTCTTCTTCATCCCCGTGCTGGTGACCTTGAGCGCGCCCGAGATCCCGACGCGGCCGCGCACGATCCCCGCCGCCGGAGATCTCTTCGCGGGCTTTCGCCGCGACGGCGGCTCCCGGAGCCCCGTGCGCGGCGTGCTGCTCCTGCCTCGCGATCTCCTGCTTCTCTCCGGCCGAGCGCTGCTCGCCGTGCTCGCGCTGGTCGCGGGAGCGCTGGTGCTCCTCGCCGGCGGGCTCTGGCGCTTGCTGCGCTTCGTGCTCGATCTCTTCACCGGCGGCTTCGAGCTGGTCTACCAGCGCGTCGCGACGCTCTACGTCCTGCTCCTGCGCGGCGCGCTGCGCTGGCGCTGGACCGTGCTCTTGCTGACGGTGCTGCTGGCCATCGCCGCCGCGCTCCGCGTGCCGCACCTCGGCTCGCAGCTCATGCCCGACGTGTACCAGGGAGAGTTCACCCTCGACTTCTCGCTCGAGGTCGGCACGCGCCTCGCGCGCACCGACGACGCGCTGCGCACGATCGAGACGCAAGTCCGCGCGCTGCCCGATGTCGAATTCACCGTCGCGACGGTCGGCACGGAGTCGGACGAGCTGCAGAAGACCGACGAGGGCCCGCACGTCTGCTCGCTCACGGTCCACGTGAAGAAGGGCGAGGATCTCGCCGTCCGGGAACGCGCTCTCGAGCAGAAGGCACTCGACCTCGTGCGCGGCGCGCTCGAGGTGCGCACCCCGCCGCAGGTGCGTCGCCCGACGCTGATGTCGATCGCGGCGCCGATCGAGATCGAGGTGCGCGGCAAGGATCGCGAGGAGCTCGCCCGCCTGGCCGACGAGATCGTCGCCGCGGTGCGACAGGTGCCGGGTGTGAAGGACGCGCGCTCGTCGCTGCGCCGCGGGAAGCCGGAGCTGCGCATCACCTTCCGCCGCGAGGAGCTCTCGCTGCAGGGCATCGATCTCGCACGCGCCGCGCGCGCCGTGCAGGCCGGCTACCAAGGCGTCGTCGCGAGCCAGTTCAACGAAGGCGATCGCCGCGTGCCCATCGTCGTGCTCGCGCCCGAAGAAGAGCGCTGGGGTCGCTCCAAGCTCGAGGAGCTCGAGATCGAGGGCCGACCGCTCGCGCAGCTCGCCGATCTGGAAGAGGTCTACGGACCCGCCGAGATCCGGCGCATCGGCAACCGCCGCGCCGCCGTGGTCACCGTCGTCCCCGAGACCTTCGACCTGGGCGGCCTCTCGACGCGCATCGAAGAGGCGCTCCTCGATGTCGAGGAGCCGCTCGGCTACGAAGTCGTGCTCGGCGGGCAGAAGCGAGAGATGGAGCAGGCGCTCTCGTCGCTGCGCTTCGCGCTCCTGCTCGCGATCTTCCTCGTCTACGTGGTCATGGCCTCGCAGTTCGAGTCGATCCTGCAGCCCTTCCTGATCCTGGGCTCGGTGCCGCTGGCCGCGGTGGGTGTGATCTTCGCGCTGGAGCTCGCCGCGGTCCCGCTCTCGGTGGTGGTGTTCCTCGGGTTGATCATGCTGGCCGGCATCGTGGTGAACAACGCGATCGTGCTGATCGACCGCATCAATCAGCGCCGAGAGCAGGGCGAGAACACGCGTCTCGCGATCCTGGAGGCCGCGCAGACGCGCTTGCGCCCCATCTTGATGACCACGCTGACCACGGTGCTCGGCCTGGCGCCGATGCTGTTCGGCGGACAGGGGAACGAGCTCCGCTCCCCGATGGCCCTGACAGTGATCGCCGGACTGTCCTCGAGCACCTTGCTCACCCTGATCGTGATCCCCGTGCTCTATAGTCTGGTGGCGCGCTTCGACCGCCGCGGGCGCCCCGCGATGGTCGCGGTCACTTCGGAGGTCGCGGCATGAGCATGCACGAGCTGAAGGAGGAACGCGGCACGATCGCCACGGTCGTTCGCCGCCCCGTCACCGTCGCGATGGTGATCTTGGCGCTGGGCGTCGTCGGCCTCCTCGCCGCGCTGCGCATCCCGCTGAAGCTGATCCCCGGCGGCGAGGGCAGCAAGGTCGTCACCGTCATGGTGCCGCTCCGCGACTACGGCCCGCGCGAGACCGAGGAGAAGGTCGCGCGCCCGCTCGAGGAAGCGCTGCGCACCGTGCGCGGGGTCTCCGAGATCTCCTCGCGCTCCGACGGCAGCATGGCGAGCCTGCGCGTCGCCTTCGAGAACAGCATGGATCTCGGCCTCGCCAAGGCCGAGGTGCGCGATCGCGTCGAGCGCGCGCGCGTCGATCTGCCCGAGGACGTCGACCGCATCTTCGTCTGGGCGTTCAATCTCGACGACGGCGCGCCGGTCATCATGGCCGCGATGACCTTCGCGTCGAGGGACGCGCGCACTCAGGAGCTGCTCGACGACGTGATCGAGCCCTACCTCACCGGGGTGGACGGCGTCGCGCGCGTGCAAGTCTGGGGCGGACGCGACCGCACGGTGCGCGTGCAGCTCGACGAAGAGCGCGTCCGCGACCTCGGCATCGACATCGGCGAGCTCGTGCAGCGCTTCCGCACGGAGAACTTCGCCGAGCCTGCGGGCCGCCTCCGCGACGGCGATCGCGAGTTCCTGCTGCGCGTCGATGCGCGCCTCGAGACCCTGGAGCGCATCGAAGCACTGCCGATCCGGCCGGGCCTGCTCCTCGGCGACGTGGCGAAGGTCGTCTACGAGCAGGGGAAGGTCGAGTGGGTCTCCCGCGTGAACGGGCAGGACTCCTTCTTCTGCTCGATCTCGAAGGTCAGCGACGCCAACACGGTCGAGGTCTGCGAGCGCGTCAATCGCGCGCTCGCCGAGCTGCACGAGAGAGCCGATCTCAACGGCTTCGACTACCGCACGATCCTGGACCAAGGGGTCATGATCAAGGCGTCGATCCGCTCGCTCGGGGAGACCGCGGTCTACGGCGCGGCGATCGCGATCGGCGTGCTCTGGCTCTTCCTGCGCCACCTGCGCATGACGCTGCTGATCGCCTTGGCGATCCCCGTCTCGCTCACCGCGACCCTGGTCTGGCTCTGGGGCACCGGCGACAGCTTCAACTTGCTCACGATGATGGGCATCACGCTGGCCCTCGGCATGCTCGTCGACAACGCGGTCGTCGTGGTCGAGAACATCTACCGCCGGCGCGAGATGGGCGAAGGTGCCTTCCTCGCCTCGGTGCGCGGCGCGCGAGAGATGGGCCTCGCGATCACGCTGGCGACGCTCACCACCGTCGCGGTCTTCGCGCCGCTGATGTTCATGACCACGAGCCCGATGTTCTCGATGGTCTTCGGGGGCATCGGCGTACCGGTCTGCACCTCGCTCATCGCCTCGCTCTTCGCAGCGCTCTGGCTCATCCCCGCCGCGGGCGCGCGCCTGGTCGGCGACGACCGCTCAGGCCGCGGCTTCTCCTCGACGCACGGCTTCACTGCCCTCCTCGCACGTTGGAACGAACGCTGGGTCGGCTGGGTGCTGCGCCATCGGATCCTCGCCCTGCTCCTCGCGATCGCCAGCGCGGCGTCGATCCAGCCGGCCAGCCAGCTGACGAAGCGCGCGGTGCAGCAGCAGCTACAAGAACCTTCCATCACGATCGAGCTCGGGTTCCAGAAGAACTTCACCCTGGAGGACTCGGACCGCGTCGCGAGGAGCTACGAGGCGCTGCTCGAGCCGCACAAGGCGCGGCTCGGCATCAACAACGTCTCGGTGCGGATCCGCCGCGCCGGCGAAGGCCAGCTCAAGGTCTTCTTCCCCGACCAGCTCCATCCCGACCGCCACGCCGAAATCCTCGAGGACCTGAAGAAGGTGCTACCGCCCCGCCCCGGGGTCGCGCTCTCCTTCCCGTCCTCCGACAACGAGTTCCAGCGCGGCTCGGCGGAAGGTCTGGGCCGCGTCGGCATCCGCATCCAGGGGCCCGACTCCACGCGCGTCAGCGAGATCGCTCGCGAGATCGAGCAGCGGCTCGAGCTCCACCCCGACCTCGACTCGGTCGAGACCTCGCTGATGGAGGGCCGCCAGGAAGTGCGGGTCGCCATCGATCGCAGCGAGAGCGCGAATGCCGCGGTGAGCCCCGACGCGGTCGCGCGCACGGTGCAGTGGGGCCTCTCGGGCTTCCAGGTCGCGCGCATCCCGATCGGCGGCAACGAGATCCCGCTCATCCTCGAGTACGGCAAGAACGCGGATGACGACTTGCAGCGCCTGGAGGACATGCAGGTCTTCTCCGCCGGGGGCGGCTCGCAGCGTCTGGGTGCCTTCGCGACCTTCGAAGCCGAAGAAGCGCCGTCCTCGATCTCGCGCCGCAACGGCCGGGCCTCGGTGAGCGTCTCGGCGCGCGTGCGCGAAGGCGCGGACCAGAGCGTCGGCTGGAAGGCGATGGCCGAGGTCATGCGGGAAGTGCAGCTCCCGCCCGGCTATGTCTTCGAGGAGGCGGGCGGCATGCAGCAGTTCCAGACCGACATGCGCTCGATGATGGAGGCGCTGATGGTCGGGATCATTTTGGTCTACCTGCTGATGGGCATCCTCTTCGAGAGCTGGCTCCTGCCGATCTCGATCGTGCTGACGCTGCCGTTCGCCTTCGCCGGAGCGTACTGGTCGCTCGTCCTCTGCAACGTTCCGCAGGACATCGTGGCGATGATCGGCTTGGTCATCTTGGTCGGCATCGTCGTGAACAACGGCGTCGTGCTGATCGATCACATCAACCGCGTTCGGAGCGAGGCCGAGCTACGGGGCGACACCAGCATGACGAGGACCCGCGCGACCCTGGATGCCTCGTCGGCCCGGCTGCGCCCGATCCTGATGACCACGCTGACGACCGTCGCCGGGCTGCTGCCGTCCGCTCTGGATGGCCAACCGCCGCGCGGGGGTGTCTCGTACCAAACGCTCGCCATCACCGTGATCGGGGGGCTCTCGGTGGCGACGCTGTTCACGCTATGGGTCGTGCCGCTCCTCTACACCTTGATCGACGACTTCTCGATCGCCATGCGCGAAGCCGTGCTCTCGTGGCGGAGCTGGGGCATCTTCCGCCTCAAGTCCGGAGAGGCCCCAGCCGATGCGACGCTGGCCAGCGCGGGACTCGACGGCGTATCTACCTCGCCTGGACGAGTTCCGCCCCCGAGTGGAACATGATCGCGTGCCGCCCCGCCTCGCTTCGCTGCGCCGGCTCGATGCCGGCTCGTATCTCCGGACCGTAGCGCTCGCTCTCGCGCTCGGCTGCTCGTGCCTCTCCACCACGCGCGCGCAGGTGCGCATCGCGCCGATCAGCCATGGCGCCGGTGGCGGTGAAGAGGACTTCGCCTTCCAGACCGTGGAGGGCCCGCTCTCCGCGCTCGAGCGCGACGACGGCGCCTGCCGCACCTCGGCGTGGCTGGAGTCGGGGATCCCTCACGAGATCGAGGAGCGCTTCGTCTTCCGCGGCGGTCCGGCCGTGCCGGTGGGCACCTTCCTCCTGAACTATCGCCTGACCGCGTTGCTTTATCGCGACGGCGGAAGTGATCTCGGCCTCGGCGTTCCGGTGCCCCCGCCGCTGCCCAGCGCTCCGGGCTATCTCGATGCCTCCGAGGAACGCTATCTCCTCCGCATGGGCTTCGAGGCGCTGATCGGCAATCAACCCATCCCGGCGATGCACGACTTCCCGAGCTTCCCCGGCGGAGCGGTCGTGAACCTCTTCGATGCGTTGCCGCGCGGCTATCCCGTAGATGCGCGGTGGAAGTGGGATACGGGCAGCTCGGCGATCCCCGCCGAATGGCCCGAGGCGCTGCCTTGGTCGCAGCGCTGGGATCCGCTGGGAAGCTCGCCGCATCCGGGGCTGATGATCGCGCACGGTCCCGCGACCACCGAGCTCGTGCAGAACACGCCGCGCGGTCGCGAGGTCGCGTTCCAGTTCGTCGTGCGCGCGCTGCTCACGGCGGGCAACTTCGACGTCGCGCATCGCTGGGACGCGCTGAGCCTCGAGCTCGACTTCCAGGACGGCCGCGGCTTCCAGCCGTGGGGCCGTCTGGAGGAGTACCTTCCGCAGGAGCGCCTCGATCCGCGGACGGGCAACGTCTCGCGCTTTCGCGCGACCGTCGTGCCGACGGTGCCGATCACCGACGGTCGCACGATCGACGATCGCTGCCTCGCCGTCGCCTTCAACGACTCGCAGCCCGTGCTGCTCTCGCAGCCGCTCGAGCTCTGGGACGAATTCGAATACGACTTGCTGCCGTATGGCCTCGTCGATGGCCGCTCGCTCGATGCCTTGAGCTTCGACGCCACGCTGTATCTGCACGGCGCGCAAGGCGAAGGTCCCAACCGCGCGCTGCCCTTCGATTCCATCGTCGACGACGCCGAGCTAGAGCTCTTGGAGCTCGCGCGCGTCGAGCTCTACGACTGGATCCAGCAGAGCTGGACCCCGCTCGGTCCGAGCTACCTCGGCGGCGGCGAGATCTCTCCCTCGGCACCGCTGCGCTGGCGCAGCCAAGGTCCGGGGAGCGCCGCGGATCGCTGGTCACGGCCGACCGGCAACGGCAACGACTACCCCGGGGGCATCCATCTGCGCTCGTTCGCGCCCGCCGGCTTCGCCTTCCAGCCCGGCCACATCGCACCCAACGGTCGCGTCCGCCTGCGCGTCTTCACGCAGTACCGCGAGACCACCGACTGGCAGAGGCTCTACGACGCGACCTTCGCGTGGGACTCGGCGCAGCTCTCCGCCAACTTCGGCCGCGGCTGCGCGCCGCAAGCCGCGAACTTCCCGCCGACCCTCCTGGGACTCGATATCCCTCAGCGCGGTGCACCCTTCTCGCTGCGCGCCGACGACCTCCCCGCCGGCGGCTTCGCGCTCTTGGCGCTCGGCTCCTCGAACACGCAGTGGCTCGGCGCGCCTCTTCCGATCGCACTCTCGACCGGAGGCAGCGCGAACTGCGAGTTGCTGGTCGCCTTCGAAACCCAGCTCGGCGCGCTGCTCGCGCCGACACAGCGCAGCGTGCAGTGGGACTTCCCGCCCATCCCGCGCGACCCGCTTCTGACCCGCGCGCCGATCTGGGCTCAAGTGCTGGTGATCGACGGCGGCGGCCAACTCGGGGTCTCGCACGGGCTCGGGTTTCGCGTGCGTTGATCCGGCGCGCGCGTGGACGCGTCGAGGAATCGAGGCGAGACGAGCGCGAGGTAATTTCGAACGCAAGCGCGCGTGGGCGCTACGCCCAGCCCTACGGCGAAGCAAGCGCCGCGCCCGACGCGCGCGTTCCAAGTCGGTGGATTTCAAGAGTCGACGCGCGAACGACGCGAAGGAGAAACGCGGAGCGTCGCGCGTCGTTCACGTCGCTTGCTGCGCCTCCGGGCGCGGCTCCGCTCCGTCGATAGCGGTCGTGCGCCGTTTCGGAGCCCGCTGGAGGCGGGGGCTCCGAAACTCATGCTCATGGAGACGATCGGACGTCGACGCGAGTTCCACGTCGATGGACACGGGGTTCCCCGCCCGCGCGGCGGCAGGGGCGAGCGCGTCAGCGCGAGGTTGCTCTACGACTTGATTGCGCGAGGTTCGCTCGTGGTCCACCGGTGTGCTTGTTGTGCTGCGGCAGCTCGCGGAGGTCGAGCAATCCGTGGCGGCGCCAGCCGCTGGTGAGCAGCCAGGTCGAGGCGGGCGCAACTGCAGCCACCCCTGGCGCGATTGGGATCGCGGCGATCGACGGGCGCTCTATCCAGCCATCGAACACGGGCGCGCTCGAGCAGAGATCGATCGACGCTTGCGCCACGACGCCGTGCTTCTTGCCGTTCTGCAGCACGTAGCGCAGCGCGTTCCGCGCCTGCGTCGGCGTCGAGATCACTTCGTCGTGATAGCGCTCGGGGAACACCTTGCCGCGGCGGCCCCAGAGCTTGTTCAACGCGCGGGCGAGCGGACTCAGGAGCGCGTTCATGCCGCGCGCGACGCAGGTGCGATCGTCGGCCTCGACGAGCAGGTGCAGATGG
>JAEUHW010000251.1 GCA_016793245.1 Planctomycetota bacterium | reverse complement strand
CTACGGCCGGAGGACGAGTGGCGCGGCGTGGCAGAGCTGCAGGGGGAGCGATCCGGATCCCGTCGATCAAATAGGGGTCTGACCCCTATTTGATCGACGGCGGAGGAGAGAAGTGAGGTCGTCGAAGTAGGAGTAGACGATCGGGGTGGCGAGGAGGGTGAGGACGAGGGCGAGGGTTTGGCCGCCGATCACGACGACGGCGATCGCGCGGCGTTCCTCGGCGCCGGGGCCGTGGCCGAGGGCCAAGGGGAGCATGCCGACCACGAAGGCGAGCGTGGTCATCAGGATCGGGCGGAGGCGATCGCGGTTGGCTTCCAGGATCGCTTCGCGGCGCTCGAGGCCGCGCGCGCGGAGCTGGATCATGTGGTCGATCTGCAGGATCGCGTTCTTCTTCACCACGCCGAAGAGGACGAGGATGCCGAGCGCGGAGAAGAGATTGAGGGTCTCGTCGGCGTACCAGAGCGAGAGCAGCGCGAAGGGCACGGTGAGCGGGATCGAGAGCAGGATCGTGAACGGGTGGACCAGGCTCTCGAACTGCGCGGCGAGGATCATGTACATGAACACGATCGAGAGTGCCACCGCGACGAGGAACTCGTCGAAGGTGCGCTCCAGCTCGCGTCCGCGGCCGTAGATCGCGGTGGTGTAGCCGACCGGCATGCCGAGCTTCTTCGACTCCTCGCGCAGCGCCTCGATGCGATCGGCGAGCGCGAAGCCGGGACCCACGGTCGCGCGGAGGCGCGCTTGGCGCTGGCGATCGAGGCGGTCGATGCGCGAGGGGCTCGGGCCCTCCTCGAGCCGCGCCAAGTTGTCGAGGCGCACGAGCGCGCCGTTCGCGCCCGGCACGAGGAGTGTCCGCAGGCCTTCCTCGTCCGTGCGGAAGGGCTCCTGCAAGCGCAGCTCGACATCGTAGTCCTCGCCGCGCTCCGTATCGCGCCAGCGCGAGACCTCGTCGTCGCCGCCGACCATGAGGCGCAACGCGCTCGCGAGGTCGGCGCTCGCGACGCCGAGGTCGGCCGCGCGCGCGCGATCGATCAGCACGCGCAGCTCGGGCTTGTCGAGCTTCAAGGTCGTGTCGGCGTCGACGAGGCCGAGCTCCGGGGCGCGGCGGCGCAGCTCCTCGGCGTAGCCGGCCAAGGGCTCGAGCTCGGGACCGCGCACGACGAAGTCCATGTCCCAGTTGCCGCCGCCCAGATTGAACGAGCGCGGATTGCGGATCGAGATCCGCACGTCCTCGAAGCGGCGCAGCTTCGCGCGCAGCGCGTTCATCACGTCGCGTTGTGCGTAGTTGTCGCGCCAGGCGGCGAGGGGATCTCCGGCGCAGAGCCCTTCCCAGAGGCGGGCGAAGGTCGGCGTGCGCTCCGCGTGGGGCGCGATGCGCACGTAGAGCTGCGCGTTGTTCACCGCCGCTAGGAAGCTCCCGCCGCCGGTCGTGAGCACGTGGCGCACCGCGGGATGGGCCTGGATCTCGCGCTCGATCGCGTCCGTGGCTTGGCGCATGGCGGCGAGGCTCGCGCCCTCGACCGCGCTGACGCCGATCTCGAACTCCGCTTCGTCCACGTTGCTCGGGAGATAGTCCTGGCGCACCCAGCGATAGAGCGGGATGGCGCTCCAGGCGACCCCGAGCAGGAGCAGCAGCACCAAGAAGCGGAAGCGCAGCGAGAGCCGCAGCAGCAGGAGATACAGCGCCTCGATCAGCGCGTAGAGGCCGCGGCGCGAGCGCGGCCCCGCGTGCGCGTCCTCGCGCCGCAGCCAGCGCGCCGCCATCATCGGCGTCAAGGTGAACGAGACGAGCAGGCTGACCAGGATCGCGATCGCGGCGGTGATCCCGAACTGGTAGAGGAAGCGCCCCGAGATGCTCGACATGAACGAGACCGGGACGAAGATCACGACCAGGCTGAAGGTGGTCGCGAGCACTGCGAGCCCGATCTCGCGCGTCGCCTCGCGCGCAGCCTCGAAGGGCGAGAGGCCCTTCTCCTCGACGAAGCGGAAGATGTTCTCGAGCACGACGATGGCGTCGTCGATCACGACGCCGACCATCAGCACGAGCGCGAGCATGGTCACGCTGTTCAGCGTGAAGCCGAGCGCCTCCATGAACGCGAAGGTCGCGATCACCGAGGTCGGGATCGCCACCGCGGCGATCAACGTCGCGCGCAGGTTCCGCAGGAACGCGAGCACGACGAGCGAGGCCAGGATGCTGCCGAGCACGAGGTGCAGCTCGATCTCCTCCAGCGCGGCGTGGATCGTCACGGACTGATCGCGGACGACGACGAGTTCCAGGTCGGGCGGGAGCTGCTCGCGCGCGCGCTCGAGCGCGGCCTTGGCCGCGTCGATCACCGCGACGGTGTTCGCGCCCGATTGGCGGCGCACCTCGAGCACCACCGTCGCCTCTCCGTCGAGGCGCGCGTACGAGCGCTCCTCCGACTCGCCGTCGCTCGCGCGGCCCACGTCGCGGAGGCGGACGGGGACTCCGCCGCGCTCGGCCACGACCAGGTCCTCGAACTCCGCGGCCGTGCGCAAGCGGCCCAGCGTGCGCAGCGAGCGCTCTTGCAGCGCGGTCGTGATGTTGCCGCCCGGGATCTCCGCGTTCTGCCGCGCGATCGCGTCGCGCACCGCCGTGATCGGCAACCCGTAAGCGGCGAGGCGCGAGGCATCGACCTCCACGCGGATCGCGCGCTGCGCGCCGCCGACGAGAGAGATCTCGCCGACGCCCGCGCTGCGCTCGAGCTGCACCTTCACGACCTTGTCGGCGAACTCGCTGAGCTCGCGCAGCGTGCGCGGTCCCGCGAGCGCCACGCTGAGCACCGGCGTCGCGTCGTTGTCGTTCTTCGACACGACGGGAGGGCGCACGTCGCGCGGCAAGCGCCGCACCGCCGCGGCCACGCGATCGCGCACGTCCTGCGCGGCAACGTCGATGTCGCGCTCCAACCCGAAGGTCGCGATGACGATCGAGGTGCCGTTCCCGGAGACGGAGCGCAGCTCGTCGATGCCGGGCGCGGTGTTCACCGCCTCTTCCAGCACCTGCGAGACCTGCGTCTCCACTTCCTCGGGAGCCGCGCCCGGAAGCTCGGTGCGCACCATCACCGTGGGCAGGTCCACGGCGGGGAAGCGATCGACGCCGAGGCGGAAGAAGCTCGAGGTGCCGACCACGACCAGGCTCAAGATGAGCATGGTCGCGGCGATCGGCCGGCGGATGCAGATCTCGGCGAGCTTTTGCATGAGCGGCTAGCGCTCGAGCTCGAGCGGCTGCCCTTCGACCAGGTCGCCGATCTCGCGCACGAGCTCGGCATTCGCGTCCAACCCCGAGCGGATCTCGAGCTCGTCGCCGAGGCTGCGTCCGCTGCGCACGACGAGGAGCTGCGCCTTGCCGTCCCGCGAGACGGCGACCTTCTCGACGCCGGCGAAGCGCCGCACGGCACTCGCGGGGACGAGCACGCAGGCTTCGCTGGCGAGCTCCAAGCGCGCGCGCACGAAGGCGCCGGGGCGCAGGCGATGTTCCGTGTTCGAGACCTCCGCTTCGAGGCGCAGCGTGCGGCTCGCTTCGCGGAGCCCCGGCGCCAAGCGCACGACGCGACCGGTGTGCTCGCCGCTCGCGTCCTCGGTCTCGAAGCGCACGATCTGCCCCACGGCCACGAGGGCCGACTCGCGCTCGGGGATCTCGAGCACGAGGCGCAGGGGCTCGGTCTTCACGAGCTCGACCACCGGCGTTCCCGCCGTGAGGTATTGACCGGGTGCCGCGAGGCGCGCGAGCACGGAACCTCCGAAGGGTGCCACGATCGTCGTCTCGCGCAGCTCGCGCTCGGCGACGCCGAGCTCCGCGCGGCGCCGCACGAGTGTCGCGAGGCGCGTGCGCATCGTCTCCAGGGCATCCTCGTGCTTGCCGGCCGCGACCTCGGCTTGCGCGAGCGCGGGCTCGTACTCGCTGGCGCCGATCAGCCCCTGATCGAACGACGAACGCATGCGCTCGAGGTTCGCCTGGGCTTCTTGCAGCATCGCGCGCGTCTGGCGCACGAGCGAGGTCGCCTCGACATCGACCTGGTCGTCCTCGCCTTCGAGAGGCAAGCCCAGGATCGAGCGCGCTTCGCTCACCGCCGCGCGCGCCTGGGCCAAGCGGAGCTGGAACGGACCGGGATCGAGCTGCGCGAGCGTGGCCCCGGCTTCGATGCGCGTGCCGAGATCGACCGGCATCTCCTTCAGGCGCCCGGAGACGACGGCGCCCAGGGTCGAGACTTCATCGGCGCGGAGCGTGCCGTCGAGTGCCAGCATGCGCGGCAACTCGGCGCTGCGCGCGCGCACGAGGGCCACGCGGCGCGGCGGGAGCGGGGCTCGACCGCCGCGGGCGGTCGGCGGCGGATCACTGCAGCCGGGGAGCGCGGTGCAGGCGAGGAGGACGAGGGCTCGAGGGAGGCGGAGCACGCGCAGGAGGTTACTGCGCTGCGGGAAGTGTTGCGAACGGCTCTTCGACTCAACGCCGAGACAGCCCGAGCAGGCGCCGCAGCGCGGCGACGTCGGAGACCCTCCTCTCAGGCTTCGCCTCGGCCAAGGCGGCGCGATCGCCGAAGCCCCAGCCCACCGCGCAAGCGACGACGCCGGCGGCCCGCGCCGCGCGCACGTCCTGCGCGCCATCGCCGATCATCCACGCCTCGCGTGACTCCGCGCCGATCCGCTCGAGCGCCAGGCGGATCGGCAGCGCCGAGGGCTTCCGCTCCGCCGCGCTGTCCCCGCCGATCAGCGCGCCGAAGGGCCGCTCGAGCTCGAGGGCGCGCAGGATGCGCCGCGAGATCTCCTCGGGCTTGTTCGTGACGACCGCCAGCGCGCGGCCATCGGCGCGCAGGTCCTCGATCAGCTCGCGGATGCCGGGGTAGAGCTGCGTCTCGACCACGGGATGCTCCTCGTAGAACTGGCGGTAGCTCCGCACCTCCTCGCGCAGCTCGAGGTCGTCGAGATACGGCGTTTCCAATACGCGCCGCACGAGCTCGGTCGCGCCATCGCCCACGCAGGCCGCGACCGCGCGCGGCGGCAGCGGCGCGAGCCCCCGTCGTTCGCGCACGTGGTTCGCCGCGCGAGCGATGTCGGCGAGCGAGTCGATGAGCGTGCCATCGAGGTCGAACAGCACAGCCCGCGGCGGCGCGCTCGCCGGTGCGGCTTCGTTCGCTGCGCCGTCGCAGCAGGGCGCGGTGTTCGTGCCGCAGTGTTCGCATTGACCGTGGCCGTGGACCCAGAGAACCTGGCTCGGTTGGCCGCAGGCGGGGCAGCGGGAGGGAGAGGTGCTCGAGCGTTCCATCGCCGCAGCATGGTGGAGGAACGGCGGCGCGCGTGCCAGAGCCTCGGCGCGGCGGATCCGCGCGGTCGTGCGCGGCCTCGTGGCGGCGTAGCATCGAGGCGAGCGCGGCCGACGCCGCGCTCGAGCGCCGGAGTTTGCCTTGGCCCGCAGCGAAACCTACGTCAGCGTCGACATCGAAGCCGACGGCCCCGTGCCCGGCCTCCATTCCCTGCTCAGCATCGGCGCGGCGGCGTATCGCGCGAGCGGGCGCTTGCTCGGCACCTTCGCGGTGAACCTGGAGCCGCTGCCGGGAGCGACCGCGCATCCGCGCACGGTCACGTGGTGGCAGGAGCAGCCGGAGGCCTGGGCGGCTTGCCGCGAAGACCTCGTCGCGCCCGAGCTCGCGATGGCGCGCTTCGCGGCGTGGGTCGCGGACCTGCCGGGGCGAGCGATCTTCGTGGGCTATCCCGCATCGTTCGACTTCCCGTTCGTGTCCTACTACTTCGAACGCTTCGGCCACGGCGCGCCGTTCGGACATGCGGCGCTCTGCGTGCAGAGCTTCGCGATGGCGCTCGCTCACTCGAGCTTCGATCGCGCGCGGCGCACGTGCTTGCCGGAGCGCTGGCGCTCGAGTCGGCCGCATACGCATCGCGCGCTCGACGATGCGCTCGAGCAGGGGGAGATCTTCCTCGCGATGCTGGCGGAGATGCGGGCGAAGAACGCGTAGCGGAGCTGCGCCTTCAGCGGCCGGAGCTCTCGTTCGGTGCATGGAGCGTCGCGCGCAGGCGTTCCGCGGCGCGGCGCGCCTCATGATGCTCGGGCAGCGCGCGGCCGAGCACCTCGGCGCAGCGCGCGATGAGAGATCGCGCTTCGTCCTCCGCGCCGCGCGCGACGAGCGCGGAGACGAGCCCGGGCACGTCGTGCCAGGTGATCCAGTGATCGGGCCCATAGTGCGCGAGGCGCAGCTCGTGCAGCTCGCGTGTCACGAGCTCCAGCGCGTCGCGGTCGCCGCGCGCGGCGTGGATCGCGCTCAGCACCTCCAGAGCGCGGCCCACCAGATGATGTCGCTCGCCGTGGACCGCTCGGCGCAGCTCTTCAGCGGTGGAAGCCGCCTCGAGCGCCGCCTCGAGCTCGCCGAGAGAGAGCAAGCTCAGCGCCAGGTGCTCGAAGGTCGCCGCAGCCGCGGCGCTCGGACCTCGTTCGTGAGCCGCGTGGAGCTCGCGCGCTTCCTCGAGCTTCGAGCGCGCCTCCGCGGCGCGCCCCGCGAGGCGCAGCGCGCTGCCGGCTTCGCTGAGGCAGATCGCGAGGTCGCGCTGATGCTGCCCCGGAGCTCCGCGGAAGATCGCCTCCGCTTCGGCGAAGAGCGCCAGCGCTTCGTCGAAGCGGCCGCGATCGCGCAGCAGGCAGCCCAAGTTGTCGAGCGCGAAGGCGAGCTGCGGATGCTGCGCATCGCCGAGGATCGCGCGCTGCAGCTCGAGCGCCTCGGTGCCGACCTCGATCGCCGCGTCGAAGCGCCCGGTCAAGCTGTAGAGCTGTCCCAGGTTCTGCAGTGACTTCGCCAACGCGAACGAACCCGGCTCGCGCTCGCGGCGGATCGAGAGCGCGTTCTCGTGGGCCTCGATGGCCTCGCTCAAGCGATCGGTCTGCGAGAGGAGGAAGCCCAGGTTCGACCAGTCGCTCGCGATGGTGAGGCTGCGCTCGCCGCGGAGCTCGCGATCGATCTCGAGTCCGCGCCGAGCGAGCGCTTCGGCTTCGTCGAGATGCTCGCGGCGCTGCGCGAGCGCCTGGGCCAGGCGTTGGGCGATGCGCGACTCCTCCCAGCGTCCCTCGGGCAGGGAGCTGGCGAGCTGCAAGGCGGAGCGCAGCTCCTCGAGCGGGAAGTCGTCGCGTTGGTAGGCGAGCCCGAGATCGGCGGCGGCCAGCGCCAGCGCGATGCGATCCTCGTCGCGCGTGAGCGGCGACGCGGCGAACGAGCTGCGCGCATCGGCGAGCGCAGAGCGGGCCTCGTCGAGGCGCAGCATCTTGCCGTGCGCGTCGGCGAGGAAGAGCAGCAGGTGACCGCGCACGTACGGGTCGTCGGCGTAGCGCGTGCGCACGTCCGGCGCGAAGTTCTCCAGGACCTCGTCGAGGCGCGGCGCTTCGCCGCCGTTCTTCTGCGGCGTCGCGAGGGCCAGGATCTCCGCCAGCACGTCGTTCAGCCGCCGCATCGAGCGCGCGCGCTGCGTCTCGCGCGCGGCGCTGGCCGCGGCCTCGGCCTCGGCGCGCAGCGCCTCGTCCCGCGCGTGCAGAGCCCAGAGCAGTCCGCCGAAGAGGCTCGCGAACGAGAGCGAAGCTGCCGCGATCCACGCGCGGTAGCGACGCGCGCTCTTCCGCAGCAGATAGAGCCGGCTCGGCGCGCGCGCGGCGACGGCGCGGTGCTCGCGCACGGCGCGGAGATCCGCCGCGAGCGCGGAGGCGCTCTCGTAGCGCCGCAGCGGGTTCTTCTCGAGCGCCTTCGCGACGACGACCTCGAGATCGCCGCGGAGAGGACGGTGGATCGAGCCGAGCGGGCGCGGCTCGAGCTCGGCGATGCGCCGCAGCGCGGTGCCGAGAGGGATGCCCTGCACGTCGATCGGGGAGTGTCCGCTCAGCAGCTCGTAAGCGAGGACGCCGAGCGCATAGACATCGCTGCGCGCATCGACGGCGTCGGGATCGCCGGCGATCTGCTCGGGGCTCAAGTAGGCCAGCGTTCCCAGGATCTGGCCGGTGCGCGTGCGCAGCGAGAGCGAGAGCTCTTGATCGCGATCGAGACGCGCGATGCCGAAGTCGAGCACGCGCGGCCGTTCGTTCGCATCGACCAAGATGTTCGCGGGCTTGAGATCGCGGTGGACGATGCCGTGCAGGTGCGCATGCGCTACGGCGTCGGCGACTTCGGCGAGGAGGCGGAGGAGCTCGGAGAGCGAGGGCTTCCGCTCTTTCGCCCAGAGGTCGACGGACACTCCTTCGATGAGCTCCATCACCAAGTAGGGCAGCCCGCCGAGGGCGGCGGAGCGCCCGCTTGCATAAATCGGCGCGATGCCCGGGTGCGCGAGGCGCGCGAGGAGGCGCGCTTCGAGCTCCAAGCGGCGCATGCCTTCCGCGGTCGCAGTGGAAGCGGGCAGCGTCTTCAATGCCACCTTGCGCTTCGGCTCGCGCTGCTCGGCCTCGAAGACGATGCCCATCCCGCCGCGGCCGATCACGCGGGTGATGCGATAGCCATCGACCTCTACGCCGACCAACTGCTCGGGGTCGAGCGAGAACGCGCGCAGGGGGAGCGGCGCAGGTTCGCCCGTGCCGAGCTCGTCGTGGGCCGAGAGGAGCTTTCGCACGCGGCGTTCGAGCTCGCCGTCCTCGATGGACGCGAGCCAGCGCTCGCGCTCCTCGCCCTCGCGCTCGAGCGCGCCGAGGAAGAGCTCCATCTCGCGCGGGACCTCGCTCACGCGCGCGCGTCCTCGCGCTGCAAGCGCTCGTGGAGCCAGGCACGCGCGTAGCTCCACTCGCGTTTCACCGTCGCGACCGAGCGCCCGAGCGCGAGCGCGGTCTCCTCGAGGTCGAGGCCGGCGAAGTAGCGCAGCTCCACGACGCGCGCGGCCGCGGGGGCGATCTGTTCCAGCTTCTCCAGAGCTTCATGCAACGCGAGGATGCTCGCATCGCGCGGCTCTTGCACCTCGCCGGCGAAGTCGCAGAAGGTGACGCGCTGGTGATCGCCGCCGCGGCAGACGGCATCGCGCTTCCGCGCATGGTCGATCAGGAAGCGCCGCATCGCGCGCGCGGCGGCGCCGAAGAAGTGCGCTCGCCGCTCGTAGGAAGGCGCATCCTCCTCGTGGCCGACCAAGCTCATCCACGCGTCGTGGACGAGCATCGTCGCCTGGATGGAGACATCGCGGCGTTCGCTCGCCATCAAGCGCTGGGCGAGGCGTTTCAGCTCGAGATACACCGCGTCCAAGAGCTCGTCGGCGGCGCCGGCGCGGCGTTCGCCGGCGGCGTCGAGGAGGGCGGTGATCGAGGGGTCGGTGGGCATCGCGGGGGATCTCGCCGAGACCTGGGGCTGCGCCATGCGCGAGCTCAGGTTGCCGCGGCTCAGGAGTTTCGGAAAGAGCTGGGGGGCGTGGAGGGAGAGGGGCGGCGACCGACGGGGCGCGA
This sequence comes from Planctomycetota bacterium, assembly GCA_016793245.1. Taxonomy (GTDB): domain Bacteria; phylum Planctomycetota; class UBA1135; order UBA1135; family JADKAF01; genus JADKAF01. The sequence continues at coordinate 10,250 of JAEUHW010000251.1, read as the reverse complement.
AGGTGAGCATCCGGGGCAGTTCACCGGCAGCCGGTCGGGAGCAGGCACTCATGTGCAATCGGGTTGCACGTCCGTTCGCTACATAGAGAGCTCGAAGTCCGACGAGTTCGAGAAAGCTGAGCTGCGCCGCGGGGGCGGTGCGCATGGAGCGGCGAGCCAGGGGACCGCGCCCTTCTCGAGACTCCGCGTGTGCGGAGCCGCGGTCGCCTCTCGAACCCGGAGGTCCCCGTGAGTACCGCACTTCCTCGAGCCGCTGGGCTCGTCCTCGCCTTGGCTTCCGCGCTGGGAGCGCAGGAAGCTCCGCGCTTCGTCCCGAACCTCGGCCAGTGGTCCCACGCCGCGCGCTTCGTCGCGCGCACGGGCGGCGTCCACCTCGGCCTCGAAGAGCAGCGCGCGTCGATCGCGCTGCGCTCCGTCGATCCCGACGGGATCCAGCGCGGCCATCTCGTGCGCTTCGACTGGAGCGACCCGGCGGCGAAGCCGGCGCTGCGGACGGGTCGCCTCCTACCCGGAGAACATCACTACTTCCTCGGCGCGGATGCTTCCCGCTGGCGCTCGCAGGTGCCGGGCTATGCCGAAGTCCGGGTCGAGGAAGTGCGCGCCGGCATCGATCTCCGCTGGCGCGCCGAGCCGAAGCTCCTGGCCTACGACGTGCATGTCGCGCCGGGCGCTGCGCTGGACGCGCTGCTGATCCGCTGCGAAGGCGCGCTCGGGATCGCGATCGAGGACGACGGGCGCCTCGCGATCACCACGTCGATCGGCGTTCTGCACCAGACCGCGCCCGTCGCGTGGCAGATCGATGGCGAAGTGAAGCTCCCGCGCGCCAGTCGCTTCGTGCGGCGCGGCGAGCAGAGCTACGGCTTCGAAGTCCAGGAGCGCTCACCGCACCTGCCGCTCGTCATCGATCCAGGCTTCGTGTTCTCCACCTTCCTCGGGAGCTCCGAGTTCGATGAGCTGCGCTCGCTCGCGGTCGATGCCAGCGGGGACCCGCTGATCGCTGGCGAGACCTCCGGCGCGAATTTTCCCACCACGCCAGGGGCCTTTGCTTCCACGCACGCCAGCGGAGGGATCGAGAACGACTTCGTCATCACCAAGCTCAACGCCGATGGGCGCTCTTTGATCTGGTCGACCTTTGTCGGCGGGTCGAGCGGGGAGTTCAGCGCGGCGGCTTCGCTGGCGATCGGCGCGCAGGATGAAGTGGTGATCGCCGGCTTCTCTACCTCACTCAACTATCCGGTGACCGCTGGCGCATTCCAGGCGAACCATCGCGGCGGCGGCACCGATGGCGTGGTGACCAAGCTCAGCGCCGATGGATCGAGCCTCGTGTTCTCGACGTACCTCGGTGGGACGAGCTCGGATGCGGGGCGCGCCGCGGCGATCACGGCGAACGGCGACATCTATGTCGGCGGGAACTCCAGCTCGTCGGACTTTCCGCGCGTGAACGCGCTCGGGAACACCTTCGGCGGCGTCACGGACGCGTTCCTGACCAAGTTCACGCCGACGGGCACGGCGCTCTTCTCTCGCTACGTCGGAGGTTCGTTTTTCGATGCCTGCGCGGATCTCGAGCTCGCGGCGAACGGCGATCCGATCCTGGTCATCCTCGCTGGCTCGACGAATCTCCCGACGACCGCCGGGGCGTTCGATCGCACGCACAACGGGCGCGATGACCTCTACGTCTTGCGGCTCGTCGAGGCGACACACCAGCTCGTCTTCGGCACCTACCTCGGCGGCCGTGAACACGAGCTCCCCGTCGCCGCCGAGGTGGCCCCGAGCGGGGCGATCTTCGTCGTCGCCGAATCGGCGTCGCCGGACTTCCCCACGACGCCGGGGGCGCTGAACCCAACGCCCTTCGGCAACGTGCTCGCCGCGCTGAGTGGCGATGGTTCCCAGCTCCTCTACGGAACGTACCTCACGGGCGACTTCGGGCCCGCGACGGCACTGGCCATCGATAGCTATGGTGCGGCCATCGTCGGCGGACTCGCCATCGGACCGAACACCGTCACCACGCCCGGAGCCGTCGATCGACAGTACTTCCATCCGCCCTTCAACAACTTCCAGGAAGAAGCCCTGATCCTCCAACTGAGCCCGAATGGCTCTGCGCGCCGCTACGCGACCTTCCTCGGCGGCGCCGGCAACGATCGCGTGCGCGGGCTCGCGAGCGATGGCCACGGTGGCGTGATCGTGTTGGCGCTGGCGCAAGACGCTTCGTTCGCTTCTCCGAACCAGAGCTTCCCGACGACGCCCGGCGCGTTCCAGAGCTCGAACCCGGGTCAGTTCTCGGGCGTCGTAGCGCACCTTGATCTCCTGCCGATAGGCGTCGAACGCGTCGGTCGCCCGAGTGAGGGCTGCGCCGGTCGCCCGCTGATCGGCGTGCGCTCGCAGCCCCATATCGGGAACGCGAGCTTCGCGCTCGACGGTGCGCGCGCGCCGCAGAGCACGGCGGGCTCGCTGCTGCTGAGCCTCGGCACGCTGCCCGTCGGTCTGCCGATCGTCGGCATCGAGCTCTGGGTCGATCCGACGGCGCCGCTCTTCGTCAGCGCCTTCGCCGGCTCGGATGCGCACGGGCACACCCTAGCGCCGCTGCCGCTCGCGATCGATCCGACCATCCTCGGCGCATCTCTCGCGGCGCAGTACCTGTGGATCGATGGCTGCGGGGCGCAGGGGCTGAGCGCTACGGATGCGCTGCGGCTCACGGTGCAGCCGACGCCGTAGCGCGCGGCGGCGTTTCCTCAGTCGCGCGGAGCGAGCGGGGCAGGGGTCCTGCGCCGCTCGCTCGACGCGCGGACGCAGGATCACCGCTCTCGCGATCTCGAATCTGGGTAGACCGCGTTCAGCGCTGCGCGCGTCGACGCAGCTCCGCGAGCGCATTCTCGAGAGTGCCCGGCGCGGGGGCGACGCGCAGCGGCTCCGCGCTGGGCACCTCGGGGATGTCGAGGGCCACCGGCGGGAGCTGCACGTAGTGATCTGCTACGAGGGATCTCACGTGAAAGATCACGAAGGTACGACCCGGCAAGGGAATGCCGCGCTCGAGGATCATCCCGTTCTGGACCTTCGCGACGCCGGAGATCGCTCGCGCGCGGATGATGTCCGCGGGATGCGGATCCTCTCCCGCAGGCAGCGTGAAGCCGAAGGAGACCGAGACGTCGGGCGGGACGCCGTCGAGGCCCGCGATCTCGAGTCGATGCGTGCTTGCCGCCGTGAGCTGCACGACTTGCTCGCCCTCGCTCCACGCGAGGACCCCGGATTGCGCGCCTTCGACGATGACTCGCAGCTGGGTTGCTTCGCTCGGCAACCAGGCGCGGAAGCGTCCGCCTTCCTCGGGCCTCGGACTCGCGACGATGGGGATCGCCGTCGTCGGTAGGAGGTGGATCGGCTGTGCAGTCCAGGGCTCTCCCGCGGGTCCTAGCACGCGGAGGGACCAGCGCCGAAGAGCCTCGCGCAGATCGAGCGGATTCAAGCGCGGATCGCTCGGCTGCGCAGGATCACCGACGGCCACGGCCGGGACTCGGTGGATTAAGTCGCCGTCGAGCAGCACGTCGATGCGATAGCTCCCGGGCTTCAGCGCTTCGGTGACGAAGGATCCGTCAGCGCTCAGTTCGACGGGAATCCGCGCGTTCTTGCCATCGTGCGGAGAGACATGCCACGGAGAGCGCTCCGCGCCCGCAGGCAGCAGCACGAGTCCCGAGATTCGATACGCGCGACCCAAGACCAAACGGAGATCGCGCGTGCCCGGATCGACGGTGAGCGGATTGGCGGCGTAGTGCTCTTCGAGCCTCGGGGCGATGCGGAGCGCGCGGACCTGCTCCTTGGATCGGATCTCGAACTGCCCTTCCGCGTTCGTTCGGAACCTCTCTCCGTTCAACACGCGCCAGTCGTCCCACGGACCGGTCTGCTTCGGCGGCCAGACGTCCCAGAGCTGGAGAGCGACGTTCGCCAGGGGCTGGCCGGCTTCGTCGACCACGAGGCCCGCGGCGAGCAGGGACTCCTGGCCAGGTACGCCGAGGTGCAGATCTCCGAGGTCGAGAATCCCCGACTCTGGATAGGTCGGAGCGACGATGCGCAGCTCCTGTGCCTCCTCGCCGTCCGGTCGCGTTGCTCGACTCGTGGGCTTCCAACGGAACCCGAGCGCTTCGGGTTGCCCGAACTCTCGCAGGTTCGCGCCGAGGAAGAGGGCGAAGCGGCCCTCGCCATCGGTCTGCCCGGAAGCGCCCACGTTGCTCCACTGGCGGTGGGCTGAGAACTCGAATTCTGCGTTCCGCAGCGGTGTGCCTTGGGCATCGAGCAAGCGCCCAGAGAGTCGGGGCGCCTCGTGCTCCATCCGCAAAGGCACGGTGAGCTCCGTTCCTGCGACAGCGGGGCTCTCGATGCGCAGAACCGTCTCGAGCATCGCGCCGCTCGGATCCTCGACCACGGCCTCGAGCTCCGCTCCGAGCGGGACCAACGAGAACACGTGGAAGCCCATCGCAGACTTCGCACTCACCCGATCCATGAAGCTGGCCTCTCTCGCCAGGGGCCGGCGTAGGACGAAGCGCAACTCGCGAGCAAGGGATCGACCGGTGGCGTCGTAGGCTTCCACACGCACACGTGCGGTGGGCTCGAGCTGCAGCACGATCTTACGTTCTTCGTCCTCGGCTCCGGTCACGCGTCGTCGTGCGCAAGGTGCGAGCGGATCGCGGAGTCCGAAGCTGAGCTCGAAGCCCCGCGCCGCGCCGTACGAGCGAGTCGTCTCTGCGGCGAGTTCGAGGCTGCGCAGAATGGAGGCTCGCGGCACGCGGATCTGCGGCGGAGCGGGCGGTGGGTCGCAGCGATGCGTGCCGAAGAGCGAGAATTTGGGATCCGTGAGGCCCAGGATCTCGAGACGTACCTGGACGATCGCGTCTCGCATCGGTGCGCCCTGGTGATCGAGCACCTCGATCACGTAGTCGTCCGGAGACGCGGCTGCCGTCTCCGGCGCCTTCGCTGAGGCTGGCGTCTCATCGCTCGCAGCCTCCACGAGGGCATCGGAGCTGCTCCGCGTCTCACGGGCGAGGGGTGCCTGCAGCGGCGGCGTCGCCGCAGGCGCTTCCGTGGTCGCGTTGCGCAGGCCGGGCGACGCTGCCGGCGCATCGTCCTCGCGGAACGACAGCCAGACGAACGACGCGATCGCCGCGAGCGCTGCGACGATCCACCAAGCTCCGCGGCGTTGCTTCACCTGGGCCTCCCTGACTTCGGCTCGGCGCGGTCATCGAGACGGATAGCGAGCCGCGCGGATCCTGCCCGGGCAGCGCCGCGGCAGCAAGGCGAGCGCTGGCGACGCCGCCTCGCGGCGGAGATGATGCCCCGCTCCGCCCCGTGTTTCGGCCGCGACCACGCCTCCATGAAGTCCTCCGCTCTGCGCGCCGTGTTGCCTTGCTTCCTCCTGCTGCACGCGCCCGCGGCGGCGCAGGAGATCGGGGTGCCGGAGCCCGCCGCGCGCGCTCTGCCCGCCGAAGGCAGCGCCGAGCAGCGCGCCTGGAAGGCCGCACTGGAAGAGCTCGCGGCCAGCGCCTCCGATCCGGAGGCGCTGACGCGCGCGCGTTCGCACCTCGCGCGCGTCGCCTGGCGGCACCCACACGCACCCGAGGTCTTGGAGGCGCTGTTCCGCGCGAGCGGCACCGACGCCGATGCGCGCGCGCTCTGGGCGCACGCGTGGTGGGGAGCCGCGTGCGATGCGAAGGGGAAGGGGAAGGCGCCGAAGGAGCTCGCCGCGAGCGCGCTCGGCGAGGACGCGTTCCCCGAGCGCTTGGCCGCGACGCGCGCCGAAGCACTGCGCGCGCTGGTCGCTTGGGCGCAAGCGAGGAAGCCCGCGAAGGGCCTCCGCGGCGCGGCGGCCTATCTCGAGTCGCTGTGGGCGCGCGAGGTCGGGCGCGCGCTGGTGGAGGAAGCTCCGGCGCTCGCCGAGACCGCGAGCGCGCTCGATCGCGCGCTCGCGCGCTTCGAGCCGCCGTGGAGCGAGGTGATCGAGGCGCTCGAGGCCGAGCTCACGCGTGCCCTCGCGGCGAAGGACCTCGCGAACGGGATCAAGGCGGCGCGGCTGCTGCGCGGGCTCTGCGCGCAGGGCGTGTTCCAGGACTTGAAGGGGCCGACGCCGCCGGATCTCTCGAAGGTCTCGCAGCGCGTCGCGAGCGCGCTCGAGCGATTGCGCGCGGAGCTGCGCGCGAAGCAGGGCGAGCCGCTCTCGGTCGATGCGCTCGATGCGATGGAACGCGAGGAGCGCGAGCGCTTCTCGGACGAGCATCGCGACTTCGCGTGGCCGGGGATCGCCGTCTCGCCGGAAGGGCTCTACCGCCTCGAGACCTCGTGCGGACACGCGACGCTGCTCGGAGCCGCCGACACGGTGGAGCGCCATCATCGGCGCCTCGTCGACTGGTACGGCAAGGATCCCTTCGTCGGTCGACCGGGGCTCGTGCGCATCGTGCCCGAATCGTTCGGGCTGGAAGAGGAAGGGGCACCCTTCTGGTGGGCCGGCGGCTTCCAGGGCGGCGACGTGACGACGGTGAAGTTCACCTGCGGCACGATCGAAGGGCTCGGGCGTACGCTCACGCACGAGCTCACGCATCGCTTCGACGGCGCGATCTATCCGGGTCTCCCCGCGTGGATGATGGAAGGCCGCGCGGTGTGGACCGGGGGTGCCTACGGCTCGTCGTTCGACACCAGCTTCACGCCGGGCCACGCGTCCTTCGGCGGCATCGAGGCCGCGTTCATCAAAGGCTACGGCGACGCCGGGAAGCTCGAGGAACTCGTCACCGGGAAGCTCCGCGACTATCGCGACAACTACAGCGCGGGCTACGCGCTGTGGGTCTATCTCTCCACCTGGGAGCCCGGGGCGAAGCGGCTCTTCGAGCCGAAGCTGCTCACGTTCATGACCGAGGTACGCAAGGGACTCGGCAATCCGAAGGGCTGGTTCGAGGCGTGCTTCTGCGATGGCGTCGACGGGCGCCCGAAGGACTTCGCGAGCTTCGCGCAGGGCTTCGCGACGTTCTTGCGCGGCTTCTACTGGCAGAGCCACGCACCGTGGACCGAGCGCTATCAGGTGAAGATGTCGAAGCCTCCGAGCGAAGGCTACGTGTACGAGGACGAGGCGTGGAGCTGGGAACGCGAGCGCGCGGAGCCCTGGTTCGGACAAGATCAGGCGAGCTTCGCCGCGGCACTGCTGCTCGCGCGCGGCAACGCGGATGCCGCGGCCGCCGCCTACGCCTGGGCGCGCACGGTCGATGAGTGGTCGAGCGAAGAAGCGCAGTCGCTGGCCGCGCTCTGCGAGGCGAAGAAGCTCGGCGAGGCCGCGTGGATGACGCGCGAGCTCGATCGCGCGCGCTCGCCGTGGATCGCGAGGAGCGGGCCGCGCACCTTGCCGACGGCGCTCGCGCCGCTCGCGGCTCACGTCGCCGCGCTGGAGGAAGCCGCCGCCGCGTATCGCGCGCGCTCGCTCGCGGGTGCCAGCTACGCGCTGGCGCGCCGCGCCGCGTTGCTCGCGCGCTGGTGGGGGGCGGAGCTCCCTGATCCCGCGCCGCCCGCGGCGAACGCCGCGCACGCGCTCGATCTGCCCGCGCGGCGCCTCGGCCTCCACGGCTGGGTCGAGGACGACCTCACGGGCTACGAGGAGCGCCGAGTGAAGGAGCTCTGGTACGAGACTCCCGACGCGGATCTCTTCGTCGGCCGGAAGGCCCCGCGCGAGGGCACGGGCGGCTTCGATCGCGCGTCGCATCAGCGCGACGCGTTCGTGCGCTCGCGCGAGTGGATCGCCGCGGGGCGCTACACGCTGCGCTTGAAGGTGCACTTCACGACTTCGTTCAACTCGGGCGCGATCGTGCTCGGCTACGGGCGACGCGATCGGAACCTGCGGCTGCACTTCAGCGCGGGGGACTTCCTCTACGCCATCGGGCAGAAGGAGGAGCTCGCCGCGCTGGAATCGGTGCACGTCTCGCTGCATGGCCTGCGCGTCCGCGATGGCCATCTCGGCGGCGCGCTCTCCTCGCGCAACGTCGACTTCGGCCGGCCCACCTCTTCCTTCGAGGTCGTGCTGTGGGTCGACGGCGCGCGCGCGCATGCTTGGGTCCACGGGCAGTACATCGGCACCTACCACACCGTCGACGGCCAGCCGATCGAAGGCCATATCGGCTTCGCGATGGGGCAGGGCGCCGTGCGCATCGAAGCGCCGACGGTGGAACGCCTGGATCTCTCGGGCGGTGCGTACGAGGAGCTCGTGGCACCCCGCGGTTTCGAGCTCGATCGCGCGGGCGCGAAGACCAGCATGGTCGAGCTCGCGAATCGCGCCGTGCGCGGCGTCCCGCTGCACGCGCGCGGCACGCTCGCGATCTTCGTGCAAGCGCCGGCGGCGGGCGAAGCGCTCGATCGACGGCAGATCGTGGTGAGCGCGCAGCGCGCCGCGGATCGGCTGAAGACCGCGATCGCGCCGTACGCGCTGCCGCAGCGGAAGATCGTGCTCTTCCCCGCCGCGCTCGACGAGGCCGGGCGCGCCGAGCTCGCCGCGAAGCTCGGCGCCGAGAGCGGCTTCGAGCTCGTGCCCCATGCGTGGACCGCCGATCTCCGCCTGACGCCGCAGGACGACGGGATCGGCGACGATCGACCGCCGTTCCTGCTCTTCGTCGATCCCGCGGGGGTCCTGCGCGCGATGACGCCGTTCTCCGGCGTCGTGAAGGTGCTGCCCGACACGGTGAAGCACTGGTGCTTCGTCTTCCGCCAGCGGCCGAGCGCATCATGAGCGAGAGTTCGCCGTGGCTCCTGCGCGCCGGTTGGTTGGCGTTGCTCGGGGGCTTGGTGTCGCTCCTGCTCCTGCCGGCGCGCTGCGTCTACGTCGATGCGCCGCGGAGCGACGCAGATCCTGCCGGCACGCGCTACGCGTGCCCGATGTTCTGCGTCTTGCTCGAGGAGCGCCCGCGCGATCTCCGTTGCCCGGTCTGCTCCATGGAGCTCGAGGCCGTGGCGCCGGGCCTCGTGCTCACGCGCGGCGATCGCGAGCGCCTCGGCTTCGACGCGGTACCGCTCGAGCGCGCGCCCCTCGTCTGGCGCCGCGAGCTCTACGGTGTGCTCGCTTACGACGAGCGCGCGCAGCAGCGCTTGATCGCGCGCGTCGCGGGTACGGTCGAGGTGGCTCCAGCGGAGAGCGGCGGAGCGTCGCTCGCCGCCGGTGAGATCGCGCTGGAGCTCAGCTCACCGACCTTGCTCGCGGCCCAGACGGATTACCTCGTCGCGTGGCGCGCCGCCGGCGCGCGCAGCGACAACCTCCCCGAGATCGGCAGCACGCGCGATTACTTGAACGCGGCGGCACTGCGGCTCGCCGATCTCGGCTGCGACGAAGCGGAGCGCAAGACGCTCGAAGCGCGCGGCAACGGCGATGGCCGCCTGCGGCTCCGCGCTCCGCGCGCCGGCGTCGTCGTCGCGCAGCGCGCGCGCGTCGGCGCGGCGGTGCAAGCGGGGGACGAGCTGCTCGTGATCGCCGACCCGAGCCGTCTCCGCATCGAGCTCGAGCTCTCGGCCGAGGAGCGCGCGTCGCTCGCGCGCGGCGCGCGCGCCGAAGTGCGTCTCGCCAGCGGCTCCGCGAGCGTCGCGCGGAGCGCGCGCCTCGAGTGGCTAGCACCCCAGCTCGATGCCGCGACGCAGCGCGCGACCGCGCGCCTCGACTTCGAAGCGGGCTCCGAGATCGACGGCGCCGCTTGGCTCGCGGGTCGCCGCGTCGCGGTCCTCTTCGCGCTCCCGCTCGATGCGAGCGGCAACGTGCTCTCCGCCGAGCGTGCGCCCGAGCCGGCACTCGTCCTCCCGAGCGAAGCGGTGCTGCGGCGCGGCGGCCGCGCCGTCGCCTATGCGCTGAGCAGCACCGGAGACACTCCGCGGCTCTTGCGCGCGCTGCCCGAGGACGGCGAGATCGCCTATCGCGCGATCGAGCTCGAGCTCGGACCGGAGGCGGAGCGCGCCGGGGCGAACGACGGAGTGCGCGTCGTCGTCGTGCGCGCGCTGCGCGATGTCGCGGGAGCGGCGTTCGCCGAGAGCCTGGATGCGGGCGTGCTCTTCGCGCGCCGCGCGGCGTTCCTGCTCGATGCGCAGGCCGAGCGCTCGGGTGCTCCCTCGCTGCGCTCCGTGAGCGATCGGCGCTGAGGGCGGAGAAGCGATGCTCGCGCGTTCGATCACCGCGTGTCTGCGGCGCCCCGCGGCGACGCTGCTCGTCTTCGCCGTGCTCGCCTTCCTCGGCGCGCTCGCCTGGCGCGCGAAGCGCG
>JAEUHW010000246.1 GCA_016793245.1 Planctomycetota bacterium | reverse complement strand
GCACGAGTCCAGGTTCCTGCGGAAGGGCCAGCGCATCGGGGGCCGGATCGTGTTGCATCCCTCCACGTGGAACGGCGCCGATCTCTTCGGCGGAACGGAGACCCGCCGCATCTACGTCTCCGCACGCATGAGGGTGTGGTTGGAGCACCGCATCGGGCCTCGCGTGCTTCGCTTCGAGGACGTCCAGATCGCGACGAAGGAGGAGGAGCAGAAGATGCGGAGATCGCGCTCCAAGCTCCGTAGGCCGAGCATCGACTAGACTCACGCGCCGCTCATGCGATGTGCGGTGACTCCACGCGAAGCGCGCTCCACCTTCTTCCCTCCATGCCCGCGCCCCCCCGCCCCACCCCTGGCTGGCCCCTCCTCACCCTCGCCGCGCTCGCGATGGTCGGCACGCTCCCCGCGCGCACGCAAGGGCTCGGCCTCATCACCGAACCGCTGCTCACCGACCTCGCGCTCGACCGCGTGAGCTACGCGAGCTTGAACCTCTGGGCCACGATCCTGGGCGCATGCGGCGCGCTCGGCATCGGTCGGCTGCTCGATCGCTACGGCCCGCGCCTGGTGCTGACCTGCGTCGCGGCGACGCTCTCACTCGTCGTCGCGGCGATGAGCCAAGTGACGAGCTGGTTCCCCCTCGCCGTGGCACTCACCGCGACGCGCGCCGTGGGGCAAGGTGCGCTCTCGGTCGTCAGCATCGCGATCGTCGGGCTCTGGTTCCGGCAACGGATCGATCGCGCGATGGCGCTCTACAGCATCGCGCTGTCGATCGGCTTCATGATGGCCTTCCCCGCCGTCGGCGCGATGGTCGAGAGCTACGGCTGGCGTGCAGCGTGGCTCGCGATCGCCGTGGCGTTGGGCTTCGGCTTGGCGCCCTTGGCGTGGATCCTCGCGCGTCGCGGTCCACCGACCAGCGACTCGCTCGCCGACGAACCGGAAGCTCGAAACGCGGAGGGCCTCTCCCTCGCGGAAGCAGTGCGAACAGGGGCGTTCTGGGTCTTCGCGCTCGGGGCCGCACTGTATGGTCTGGTCGCTTCCGGCATCGGCCTCTTCAACGAAGCGATCTTGGCGGAGCTCGGCTTCGGCTACGACATCTACTACCAGTCGCTCGCCATCACGGCGCTCTTCTCGCTGGTCGGCAACTTCCTCGGCGGCTGGCTCACGCGCCAGGTCTCGTTCGTGCGCTTGATGGCCGGCGCGCTGGTGCTGCTCGCCCTGGGCGTGGGTGTCCTGCCCCAGCTCGGATCGCTCACGGCCGTGATGCTCTGGGCCGCGGCGATGGGCATCAGCGGCGGCATCGTCATGGTGCACTTCTTCAGCGTGTGGCCCGCGGTCTTCGGGCGGCGACATCTCGGGCGCATCCAAGGCGCCGCGCAAGCGCTGACCGTGCTCGGCTCCGCGGTCGGTCCGCTCCTGCTCGCGCTCTGCGTCGAGGCGACGGGGAGCCACGCGGTGATGTTCCGCATCCTGGCCCTCGCCGTCGCGCTGCTCGCGCTCGCCGCCTTGCTCGTCAGCTTGCCGACGCCGCAGACGAGCGAGTCCCCGGCGGAGCCGCGCACGCTCGGATGAACGCGCTGCTCTACCTCGCGATCTGGCTCGCGCTCGCGCTGCTCGCCCTCGGCGAGCTCGCGCGCTCGCGACCGGCGCGGACGTGGGCGCGCGGAGCGTCGTGCGCGGGTTGGCTGTTCCTCGTGGCACACGTGCTGCTCGCGTTCGACCTCGTGCATGGCTGGCAGCACAGCTCGGCGCTGGAAGCGACGGCGCGACAGACGCGCGAGATCTACGGGCTCGACGCGAGCTTCGGGCTCTACGTGAACTACGCGTTCCTGGCGCTCTGGGCCTTCGAGCTCTGGCGCTGGAACACAGCTCCCTCGACCGCGCGACGCTGGCTCTGGCGCGGAGCGGTGCTGTTGCTCGTCACGAACGGCGCGATCGTGTTCGCCGCCGGCTGGCGCCGTGCGTTGGGTGCGCTGATGACGCTGGCGTTGCTCGGGGCTTGGATGCGCGCCGGGCGACGCGAACGCGCGCTTCCCGCTCGGACTTGACGCTGATTTCCCCCGCTCGCATCGTCTGGTCATGAGCACGACTCGACCACGCTATCTGGCTCTCGCGACCCTCGTCGCCGCTGCGCTCGCCGCTCTCTGGATCTACTTCGACTTGGGTCGCGGTACCGCTCCGTCTCTTGCACCAGCGAGCGAGCTGGCGCCAGCGCGAGAGCAGGAAGGCGCACACGCGAACGCCGCCGCCAACGATCCCGCGCCACGCACGCCGATCCAACGTGCGCCCGCGGAGATCGCGCCGGGGTCGCAGGACGCGACGGGTTCCATCGACCGCGCGCTCGATCTGCACGGGATCGTGCAGGATCGCGAGGCGCAGCCCATCGCTAACGCCCTCGTCTCCGCGGTCGTGTTCCCCTGGCGGAGCATGGGTGGACTGCATCCGGAAGCGAGCGACGAGGAACGCTCGCTCACCGAGACGCGCTCCGCTGGCGATGGCAGCTTCCGCTTGCGTCTCGAGCGCGGCCGTTCCGTGACGCTGCGCGTCGGAGCAAAGGGCTTCGCGTTGCAAGAGCTCGCCGACTTTCAGGCCGGCGAACGCGTCGTCGTGACGCTGCAGCCGGCGGCCGCGCTCGAGGTGATCGCGCGCGACGAAGCCGGTCAGCCGGTCCCCGAGGTGCGCGTGCGCTTCTGGCGCCTGAGCTGGAACGGCGCCTACGACGCGCGGCGCGGCACGACCGACGCCGAAGGCCGTTGTGTCCTCGATGCGCTGCCTCCGGGAGCAGGGCGATTGCGCTGCGAGCACGCCGTGCTCGGGAAGCCCGCTTGGATGCGAGTCGTGGTCGGCGAGGCTCCGCGAACGACCGTCGAGGTCGTGATGCCCACGGGGCGCATCGTGCGCGGACGGATCCTCGACGCCGAGACCAAGGAGCCGATCGCGAACGCGCGCGTCGGCGAGAACTGGGTGCTCGATCGCTACGTCACCTCGCGTGCCGACGGCAGCTACGAGCTCCCCGGCTACACCGGGAACGGCAGCGACGATCTGCACGTCATCGCCGACGGCTACGGCCGCATGGGCAAGCGTGTTCCGGAGGAGGGGCCGCTCGACTTCGAGCTCGTGCGCGGCGATCGCGCGCGCGGCCGCGTCCTCTCCGCGACGAAGGTTCCGCTCGGCGGAGCGCTCGTCTCCGCCGTCGCTTCGGGTTGGGGTGACGGTCAGCAAGAGATAGATCAGCGCTCGACGACGAGTGGACCGGACGGGGTCTTCGAGCTCTCGAGCTTGCGCCGCGATCTCCCGCACACGCTCATCGTCCGCGCCGAGGGCCACGCGCGCTTACTGCTCGACTTCGATCCCGCGCCGGAGCGGAAGCTCCTCGAGCTCGGGGACCTCGTCCTGCCCCCCGCGCGTCGCATCGCGGGCCGCGCCCTCGATCCCGAGGGGACTCCGCTCGCCCGCGCGCGCGTCGCCCTCTCCGGTCACAACGCGGATCGCGGACGCCTGCGCCCCACCGCCACGGCCTTCGCCCAAGACGGCTACGGCGTGGAGGAGCAGCGCCTCTCCGATGACCTCGGTCGCTTCGCCTTCGGCGAGCTCGCGCCGGGGAGCTATCGCTTGACGCTGCACGTCGATGGAGCGCCCGAGATCTCGCAGCAAGTCGAGCTTACCCCGGCACAGGATCTCGAGGACCTCGAGCTCCGCCTCTCCGCTGGTGTGAGTCTTCGCGTGCTCGTGGTGGATGATCTCGAAGTTCCTATCGCCAGAGCCCGTGTCACGGCGAGCGCCACGATCGCAGAGAAGGCCCATCGCGCTTCCGCGTTCACGGACGCCGCGGGCTCCTGCACCTTGCGCTCGCTACCCGAGGGCAAGGTAACCCTGGAGGTGATGAGCGGCCCCGACGAGTATCTCCCCGTCCGTCTGAGCGAAGTGCAACCCACTGGACAAGAGCTCCGCGCCGTCTTGCGCCGTCTCGCGCGGATCGAGGGCAGCGTCGTCGATGCCGCGGGCGCGAAGATCCCCGATCTCTTGATCGAGGCTCTGCCCGCAAGTGGAGAAACCCAGAACGCCTACGCCGACGCGAACGGCGACTTCTCCATTCAAGCCGCTCGAGGCGAGACCTACACGCTGCGCCTCGCCGGATGGCGCGGGGTCCCGATCGGGAGTGGGAGACTGCGGGGCATGCAGAAGGAGAACTCTCCTTGGCGAGGTGAGCTGGCTGGGATCGTGGCCCCTGCAGCGCAGCTCCTCCTGCGCGCCGAATCTCAGCCTGCCGATGGCTCCCTCGAAGTCCGCGTCGAAGACCCCGCGGGTCGTCCGGTCGCCGGCGCAGTCGTGACCTTGGGCGTGCGAGGGAAGCCGACGATGAAGAACACCGACGCGCAAGGGATCGCGCGTTTCGAGGAGCTCGTCGACGAGAAGATGCTCGTCATCGCCTCTCCCCCTCCTGAGCTGGCCGGGACCCTGACACTCTCGACGCGCATCGAGGCTCGACCGGGGAAGGATCGGATCACCCTGAAGCTCCGCGAGACGGAGCAGATCACAGGTTTGGTGCTCCATCCGGACGGGCGCCCCGCCGCGAAGGTGCGGCTCCGATTGCTCGTCGATGAAGAGCGGTTCGGTATTGCCGTGAGCGATGCCGAAGGCCGCTACGTGTTCCAGGCCCCTCGAGGCACGACCTATCGCGTCGTCGCGCAGCAACGCGGGGCCGACGGCGCCATGAAAGAAACGTCGAGCGACCCCTTCGCTTGCGGCGCTTCTCCGGCTCCGCTGCGGCTGCAGCCCTGATGGCTGCGCTCACGGCTCGAGCCGCTCCTTCGCTGTTCCTCCGGAACCCCTGAACCGATTCCGCCCGCCGCGGACAATCGAGGGCATGCGCGAGGATGACCGCATCGCCCCCGAGCTCACCGAGACCTCGCCCGAGGCTTCGACCGAGCTCCGCCTCGTCGAGCACGTCGAGTGGCTGCGGCGCGTCGCGCGCGCGCTCGTCGCCGATGCCGGGGCGGGCGACGACGCGGTGCAGGAGACCTGCCTCGCCGCGCTGCAACGCCCCCCGCGCCCCGGCCCTACCGTTCGCGCTTGGCTGAAGCGCGTGCTGCTGCGCGGTCTGAACCGCGAGCGCGTCGTCCGATCGCGCCGGGCGAAGCGCGAGCGCGCCGCCGCGCACGAGGAAGCCGTCCCTTCCGCGCACGCGATCGCCGAGCGGATGGACCTCGAGAGCCAGATCGCGCGCGCCGTCGCGGCGCTCCCGGAGACGCAGCGCGTCGTGCTCTTCATGCGCTTCTGGGAGCAGGCTCCGCCGCGGGTCATCGCACGTCGCCTCGAATTGCCCGTCGAGACCGTGCGCACGCGGCTGAAGCGCGCCCTGGCGGCGCTGCGAGAGAAGCTGGAGCGCGCTCACGGGAGCGAATGGAGGGTCGCGTTGCTGCCGCTCGCCGGAGCCACCGTCGAAGCGCTGACGACGCCTGTGGGCATAGCGGCGACTTCCAGTCTCGCGTTCGCAACCGGAGCTCTCGCCATGAAGACCAAGCTCGCGATCGGGATCGTCGTCATCGCCTTGGGGGGCTGCTTCGGCGCTTGGCTCTTCGCTCCGGACTGGTTCGATCTCGCGGAGGAGCTCCAGGGCTCTACCGAGAATCGACTCACCGCGCACATGCCGGCCGTCGAGGGCGAACCGCTTCTCCACGCGGTCGAGTCGAGAGAGGAGCGCAGCGCTGTGAGCGCCGAGGGGCTCTCGGTTCCTGCGCTGCGCCTGCGCGTCATCGATGCCGCTGGAGCTCCCGTCGCAGGCATCGAGGTCGCCGTACGGCCTCTCACTCCGAAAGGCGTGCCGCTGCAACCGATCTGGAAGATGCGCTGCGACACCGATGGCCGCGCTTCGTGGCAGGAAGCTGCTGCGACGCTCGGGCAGAGCGAGCGAGCCCTCGAGGCCACGGTGCTCGGCTTCGTGGGCTCGCTCACTCCCGCTCCGCTCTCGAAGGAGCTCGATCTCGGAGCAGAGGTCCTGCTGCAACTGCCGCCGTGCGGGCGCGTGCTCCTGCGCGTGGTCGATCCGGAAGGTCGCCCCGGAAGAGAAGGGTACGCAACGCTACGTTCGGCCGTAGAGGAGTCCAACGACGCGAGCTCCTCCTTGCGCGCCAGCTCGGATCTCGTGCCGATCCGCGATGGATGCTCGGAGTTTCGCTACGTGCAACTCGGCATCCCCCTGCAAGCGACGGCTCATCCCGTCGCTTGCCTCGACGGCTCGATCGAGCTCGAGCCTCTGCGCGAGGCCGACGAGTTCCGTGAAGCCGAGATGCGCTTCGACCGCGGCCTGCGCAGCCTGAAGCTGCGATTGACCCGCGCCCGCGGTGAGCCGCTCGCACGGGCCTTCTTCACCATGGAGGTGACCTCCGTGCACGGACGTCAGAGCACCGGTGGCACGAGCGGTTCCGCGGGTGAGCTCTACCTGCGCGTGACGGGTCCGACGGAGCAGGGACAGGAACTGGAGATCCAGGTCCGTGCTCCCGACTACGGCAGCGGCGCGACAAAGGTCGCGTATCCCTTGGCCGATGGGCTCTTCGATGCCGGAGAGCTCCGCTTGGCGGAGGATCCTCTCGCGCTCGCGGGGATAGCGATGATCGATGGCCAAGGCACCGAGCGAATGGCGGTGCACTTCCGCTTCCTGGGCCAGGACGAGGCGCTCCTCGAAGATCCGCGGCCCTTCAACACCTGGTCGAAGGCAGGCGGTCACTTCTCCTACCGAGTCGAGGCTCCGGCCTTCGCCAAGGTCGCCTTCGTGGAGGCGCGCATCGATAGCGGCGCGAGACAGTCACCCTGGGCCCGCTTCGCCCCGGGGACGCGCGAGGTCGTGCTCTCGGCGACGCACGGCAAGCGCCTCGAGATCCGCCCCCTACCGTCGGAGCTCGTGCAGTTCGCGCATCACTTCTCTCTGAGCTCGCGCAAGCTAGGGCTCACCCGGCCCATCTTCGGTCGCGCCGAAGGAGAGAAGATCGTGTTCGGAGGTCTGCTCCCCGGCACCTACGAGCTGCAGGTCCGGTCGTCGCCTGTGATGACGGAGAGCTTCGCAGAGCTAGAGGGCATCGAGGTGCGCCCCGACCAGGCACCTTCCGATCCACGCCTCGATCCTCTCGATCTCCGCGCGCACCTGACCTGCTTCGGTTTCGATCTCGTCCTTCCGGAGGGGCGCGAAGGGCGCAACGCCTACGTCGACTGGCGCCGCAGTGGCGACACGGACGCCAAGTGGCAGACCGATCAGTTTCATCGCAAGCTCCACCTGCTCGTGTCTCCTCCCGGCCCGATCGATCTCGTGATCCGCGTGCCCGGGACGCGCGCGCTGCATCTCGAGCGCGTGGAGCAAGGCCGCGAGCTCCACCTCCAACCGGGCCTCTCCGTGATCTTGGGACTCGAGCCGAATCCCAGCTTGCCGCCCGGCTGTCGCTCCGTGTGGGCGCATCTCGAGCTCATCGACGAAGCACGACCCGAGCTCCGCGTGCAGGAGAGAGTGCGTCTCGACGATCTCCTCGGCCAGCGCTTCGAGATCGGCTCACCCGGTCGCTACCGCGTCCGCTGGAGCCTCGAGGTCCACGAGCAGAGCGACTCATCGACGCTGACCTCCTACCGCGGCGTCGAATCACCGCAGGAGATCGAGATCCTCGATCTCCCCGGCGAGCAGCGCTTCCAGCTCCCGATGCCTCCGCGCTAGAGCGACCAGCGGAACGCGCGAGCTCACGACGCCGGCGGCGCCGCGTCGCTCGGCGGCGGACAGAAGGTGTGCAGCCACGCTTCCCACGCCGGCTTCTGCGCCGCCGCGGCCGCCGCACGCGGACCGTAGAAGAAGCCCTGCAGCGTCGCCATGCGCATGCCCATGCAGTCCATGGCACTCGCGAGCACGATGCCGGGCGCGGGCTCCGTCACGGCGATCATGACGCCCTTCCCCTGCGGCAGATCGTCGACGGCCTTCACCGTCCCGGCGATCACCGCGCCCGCGCCGCTCTTCACCTGCACCTTCGTTCCGACCCGCGGCGAGGGGATCCCGAGCGCGCCGGCGAACTTCGTCCACAGCGCCTCGCCATCGTCGCCGGACGGCGCCATCAGCACGAACGACGCGGATGCCGCGCCCGCATGATGCTCCAGGTACTCGCGCAGGACGCGGAAGTAGCCGGGCCAGCCAGTCTCCGTGCCCTCGAGGTGCGCATCCCACTCGTCGCTGCTCGCGTGCATGCGATGCACGACGCGCACGCGGCACGTGCCGGCGCCCTCGGGCTGCACGCTCCACTCCGTCGCGACCTTCGGTCCCCCGGGCAACCAGGACTCGTCTTCGGCGGTGAAGCTCCGGGGCGGGTTCCACGCGACGACCTTCGCCGACGAGACCATGCCGCCGCCGAAGTCGAGCGAGAGCGCGCCACCGACGCGCCCCTCCATCTGCGTCGGCACGAACCAGGCCGAGATCCCCGGCCCGGTCGCGATCGCGTTCCAGACCTGCTCGGGCGAGCCCTTCACGACGGTGTCGACGTGCACGCTGCGGTGCCCGGACGAATCCTTCTGGACGGCCATGGTCATCCTTCCTGGCGAGAGTGAGGCGTCAGATTGGCTGGACGCGAGCGCGAAGGCAACCGCGGCGCTCCGAGGCGCGCTCATCGGTCGATCTCCCCTCGCGTAGTTGCGCGTGCTTCCCACGCCGCGAGCCGCACGCCACGATGAGCGAGTTGTTACGCCACCTGCGCTCCTCGAGCGCGAGCAAGGCTCCGATGAACGAGTCGCCAGAGAACCCCCGCGATCGACGCTCCGAGCCCCGCGAGCCGAGCCCTACGAGCTTCGAGCTCGCCACGGGCCACTTCCTCGTCGGTGCTCCTACCCTGCGCCTCGGGCCAGAGCTCACGCGCGCGGACTTCTGCGC
>JAEUHW010000349.1 GCA_016793245.1 Planctomycetota bacterium | reverse complement strand
GGGCGCCGGGATCAAGATCGGCAGCATCGCCGGCAGCACGATCCAGCTCGAGGAGTGCGCGATCACCGCGAATCACACGAGCCAGCACGGCGCCGGCATCTACAACGCGAGCGGCGTCTCGCTGTCGATCGTCGATTGCGTCCTCTCCGCGAACGGCGCGAACGGATCCGGCGGCGGCATCTACAACGAGAACGGCACGATCCTGATCTCGACCAGCTGGCTCCGCGCGAACGGGGCCGACCTCGGCGGCGCGATCTTCAACGGCGGCGGGACGACCTTCGGGACCGTACAGATGTTCCGCTGTACGTTGAGCGAGAACTCGGCGAACTACGGCGGCGGCGTCTACAACCTCGGCGCGAGCCCCGGAGACGCGACCCTCACCCTCGAGAGCTGCACCGTGAGCGGGAACTCGGCCGGCGGAGCCGGTGCGATCTACAACGACGGCGCGTGGAGCGGCCTCGCGGAGCTCGAGATCAACGGATGCACGTTCAGCGCCAACACCTCCGCCAACGGCAACATCGTGAACGACGGGCGCTTCGGCGGCGTCGCCGAGCTCGACCTCGCGGACAGCATCTTCGCGACGGCGTCCCCCGGCGTGACCTTGGAGAATCAGAGCGGCCAGGTGCGATCGCTGGGCTACAACCTGAGCAGCGATGACGTGCGCAGCTTGCTCGGCCACGCCACCGATCGCGTGCTCATCGATCCGCTGCTCGGTCCCCTGCAGGATCACGGCGGGCTCGGGTTCACGCATGCGCTGCTGCCCGGCAGCCCGGCGATCGATGCGGGGAACCGCGCGACCTTCGGCAATCCGCTCACCGAGGATCAGCGCGGCTTGCCCCGGACCTTCGACGATCCGTCCATCACCAACGCGAGCGGCTCCGACGGGAGCGATATCGGCGCCTTCGAAGTCTCGCCTTCGGCCGAGGTCTCGAAGCCGCAGGCGAAGCTCTCCTTCTCCAAGCCGAACGCCGATGCCTGCTCGTTCACCGCTGCGCTGGACCTGGGCGCTGGGTTCTTCCCCGCGGGACAGGAGCTGCACGTGGACTTCGCCGGCGCGACGCTCGTGCTGCTGCTCGACGAGAAGGGCAAGGGAGCGACCGAGCGCGGCGCGATCCCGACCGGTCGTGCCAAGCTCGAGCTGGAGAAGCGCACCGGCCTCTGGACCTTGAGCGCCGATCTGAAGTCGGGTTCCTGGAGCAGCCCGTGGGCCGTCCGCGGATTGACGAGCGACGACGTGCCGAAGCCCGGCACGCCGGTCACGCTCCCGATCCTGGTGCGCATCGGCGAGCGCGGTTGGGCGAGCGAGCCTTCGCTCCGCTACACCGCGAAGGCGGGCAAGTCCGGCTCGGCGCGATAGCGACGAGAGCAGCGCTCGACGACCGCTGCGCACGCACACTCGCTCATGGCCGATGCTGCGCCGTGGGCAAGCGATGAGGGATGAGTTCGCCGCGATGCTAACGCCGATTTAAGAACGCTGCGACGCTCGACGCGGCTCGCGTAGAAGCCGGGGTTCCGCGGATACACTCGACTCCATGCTCGAGCGCGTGTCGAGCACGAGGAGCAGCTCGCGCGCGAACACGGCGCCGTGCCGCACGAAGCGCACGCTCGCTCGCCCCTCTCCCGCACCGAGGATCCACGCATGCCGTCCCGCGAACCCGCTCAGGTCTCCGCTCTCTCACGCCGCACCTTCTTCGCTGCCGGTGGAGCGGCAGCCACGGCGCTGCCGCTCTTCGCATCGACACCGCTCGACGAGCTCGCGGTGGCGCACGCCGAACCGCAGGAACCGGGCGCCCATCAGCCCATGCCGCTGGCCTTCGACGCTGCGAAGCTCCGCGGCCTCTCCGAACGCCTGATCCGCTCGCACCACGAGAACAACTACGGCGGTACCGTCCGCAATCTGAACAAGGTCGAGGTCGAGCTCAGGGCACTCGGCAAGGACGCTCCGCCCTTCCTCGTCGCGGGACTGAAGGAGCGCGAGCTCACGTTCGCGAACTCGAAGGTGCTCCACGAGCTCTACTTCGGGAACCTGGGCGGCGATGGGAAACCAGCGGGCGAGATCGCGACGGCGCTCGGCGCACGCTATGGCAGCTTCGCGCGTTGGGAGCAGGAGTTCCGCGCGACGGGAGCCGGACTCGCCGGCGGCAGCGGATGGGTGACGCTGGACTTCGACCTCCGCGCGCAAACGCTCGGCACGCACTGGTCCGGACATCACACGCAAGCGAGCGCCTGCGCGGTGCCGCTGCTCGTGATGGACATGTACGAGCACTCGTTCCAGATGGACTACGGCGCGGCGGCGGCGAAGTACATCGACGCCTTCTTCCAGAACCTGCACTGGGAAGAAGTGGAGCGGCGTTTCGCGCGGGCCTCGAAGGCCGCGGCGGCGCTGGCGAGCTGAGCTCTCGACGAGTGCGCGCGAGCGAATCGAGGATCCGATGCACGGTCCCCGCCCGAGAACGAGCGGGCGGCTCTCGATCTCGTGTTCCGTAGCGCCGCGCAACTCTTCGAACTCGGCATCCCACCGCGCCACGACGAAGCGGGTCGGAGCGGCTTCGCCATCGACCCACGCGTCGGCTCGAGGACGGCGGTGTCCTTCCCCTCGGTTGAGCGACGGCAATCGCTCGCATCCCCCTTCCACCTTCCGATCCGTTCGAGTCGCAAGTCCGCGGATCGCCTCTCCGGCTCTCGAGCGAGGGGCGGCGCGATCGTCTAGAACCGGAGCCCGCGTCATCGGCGCGTTGCATGCACGGTCCCTCGCCGAAGGTCCACCGCGATGTTCCACGATCCCACGGCGTTCGCGTTCGCTCGCACCCTCGCCCGGAACACCGCCGTGATCCGGGCCGAGCTGCTCGCCCTCGATCCGGGCGAGTTCCAGCCGTGGGTCGAGCACGATCTCTACGGGCAGGACGGTTGGCGCATCTTTCCCTTCTTCAGCGGCGGGCGCTACGAGGAGGGCAAGTACGCGGGGCTTCCGGAGCAGTACCAACTCAACGCATCGCGCTGCCCGCGCACGATGGAGATCCTGGGAACGCT
The DNA here is from genome assembly GCA_016793245.1 of Planctomycetota bacterium. GTDB lineage: Bacteria > Planctomycetota > UBA1135 > UBA1135 > JADKAF01 > JADKAF01. The sequence goes on along the minus strand of JAEUHW010000349.1, from coordinate 114 downwards.
GCCAGGCTGCGTCACCGCGGGCTTCTCGATGCTCCTTCCGGGAGCGCACATCGTGCCGCACTGCGGAGAGGAGCGCGGGCTCTACCGCTGCCACCTCTGCCTCGTCGAAGCCGA
>JAEUHW010000322.1 GCA_016793245.1 Planctomycetota bacterium | reverse complement strand
ACGCGTTCCTGAATCTCTGGTGCGTCGTGCGCTTCGTGCCCGCGGAAGCGCGCCCGCCGCGCTGGCAGATCGCCGCCGCGCTGCTCTGCGCGCTCGCCTTGCTCACGGGCTCGGCCATCGCTCTCGCGAGCGCGCTGCTCTAAATCGCGCTCAGCGCACGAGCTCTTCGCGCGCATCGTTGACCACGAGCTCGAAGCGCGAATTCAGCGCGACGGCCGCGACCCACAGCGCTTGCCCGCGGAGCTCGAGCGGCACGCCGATCGGCAGCGTCGAACGCCGGCCGCTCGCATCGAGGAAGCCCTGCCACGCGGGCACCTGCAGAGACGCCACGAAGAGCGAGTCGAAGTCGAGCCCGACTTCGGGCAAGAGGCCCGGGAAGATCGTCGTGCCCTCATCGAAGGCGAGCAGGACCTGCGAGTAGACGCCGCTCGGATCGGCCGGGAAACCGAAGAGATCGAAGACCAGCGGCGCGCCGGCTTGGATCGCGCCGCCGCGGATCGCGACGGTCTGGGGCCGCACGCCGCCCACGAGCTGCCGCGCGCTCGCGCCGGAACCCGCGACCCAGCTCAGCACGAAGTCGCGTTCGAAAGCATAGAAGGCGCTCGCGGCGGGACGCACGCTCTCGTTGTTCGGGAGCGAGAGCAACTCGAAGGGTGCGGTGAAGGCGGCGCCCGCGCCTTCGGTGATGCTGCCGAGCACGGCGCCCGGGCGCACCGCGGTGAGCAGCACGCGCCCGGTGTCCGCGGCCCCGCGCACCAGACGCGGCGCGCTGACGCCGAGCCCGAAGGGCTCCGCTTCGGCGCCGAGTGTGCCGCCGGCGAGCGGCGCGCGGCGCGCAAGCACGCGTGCGGAACCGCTGCGCGTCTCGCTCCACGCGAGCAGCGCTTCGCCCGCCGCGCGATCCACGGCGAGCTCGGGAGAAGACGCCGATGCGTTCGCCGCCCCCACTTCGCGCGGCGCGACGAAGCTCGCGCCGGCATCGAGCGAGCTCGCGACGAAGAGCGCTTCGCGCCCCGCGGGTTGCGCTTCGAGCCAGGCCACCGCCAAGGCGCTGCCATCCACGGCGAGGTCGATGGGCTCCGCGGAAGGCGCGAAGCTCCCGCTGCGGACGAGCCGCTCGGCGTCGAAGCCACCGCTCGCATGCGCGAGGCGGCGCTGGAAGAGCTCGACGCGGCCGGCCCCGCTGCTCGGGCGCTCCTCGAGCCACGCCACGTGCGCGGCGGTGTCCGAGAGCTCGACATCGAAGCTCGGGATCGCACCCGCGTTCGCCGCGCTGGTCGAGACCGCGAGCGGCGCGGCGAAGCTCGCGCCCAAGTTCGTGCTGCGATGCAGCAGGAGCTCGCGCGCGCCGGTCGCGACATCGCGGGTCAGCGTCGCCACGACCAGACGCCGACTCTGCGCGCCGGGATCGGCGGCGACGACATAGCGCTCGATCGTGCGCGTGCCGGTGAAGCTCGGCGGGTTCATCGGGCGGATGCCGTTCCAGATCTCGCCTTCGTTCGGCGAAACATCGAACCACATCGCATCGATGTTGCCCGTCGGCGTGGCGCGGCGCTCGACCCAACAGAGGAAGACCTCCTCGTTCACGATGACGACGGTCGGATCGAGCCCTTGGCTCGCGGAGTCCACGAACTTGCGTTGCGCCGCGGTCCAGCTCGCGCCGTTCTCCTCGCCGATGCGATAGCTCACGCCGGGCAAGCCCTCCGTGGTCTGCCCGACGAAGAGGAAGTTCTCCTCTTGGCAGAGCGCCGAGGCCGCCTGCGTGAGGATCCCTCCAGTCGGAACCGCGCGAGCGCGGCGCGGGATCTGCGCGCTTGCATCGGAACAAAGCAACAGGGCGACGGCGACACCGAGGCAGCCGATGCGAGCGCGAGTGGAGACAGAAGACATGCGTGGGACCTGGGCGGGTTGGTTCCCGGCTCGCAGCGACCTATACTCGGCCGCGACGAGCGCGATCGCGGCGCTCGGGGGATGCCCGCGTACGGACAGCCAAGCACCTAGGACTCCTCGTTGACGCCTGAAGAGCCGATCTCGGAAATCGATTCCTGGGTCGTTTCCCTGCGCCCTCGGCTCTTGCATCTATTCCGCGAGGGAGCGGCGAAGCGCGGCGATTTCGGACTGGATGCGAATTCCTTCGCCCGGCGTGCAATCGAGGCGCTCGCCGTGCGACTACGCGCAGCCGGCGTCGTCCCCGACCCCTCGTCGCTCGAGCGCGCGATCTCCGCTCTGCCGGCCGCGGACTTCCTCCTCGCGATCGCGTTCCGCCACGGCGACCGAGATGCCGTACTCCCCGTGCTCCACGCCGAGCTCCTCGTCCATCTCCGCCGCGGCTACCGCCGCCTCGGCGCCGCGCCCGAGCTCGCCGAGACGAGCGCCCAGGAGCTGCTCGAGAACCTGCTCTTCGGCGCCTTCCGCCGGAGCGGTGAGCCCGGCTTCCTCGGCTACGAAGCGAAGACCTCGCTCGAGAGCTGGGCCGCGGGCATCGCGTGGCACGACCTGCGCTCCCGCGGGCGCGCGAGCGCGCGCCGCAAGGTCGTCTCCGAAGCCGATCTTCGCGCGAACGACGGAGAGGAGCCGTCGCGCGCTCCGGAGCCGGCGGCCGATGCACGGCGCGAAGTCGCCGCCGAGCTATCCGATGTGGCGCCCGTCCTCAGGCGCGCGCTCGACGAAGCCGCCACGAGCGGCGCCGTGCCCGAACGCGATCTCGAGGCCTACGTTCACGCGACGCTCTCGCGACGTCCGCACCAGGACCTCGCCGCCCGCCTCGCGATCCCGCCTTCGACCTTCTCGCGGCGGCGCGAGCGCGGAGCGAACGCGCTCGCGAACGCGGCGAAGGAAGCGCTCCTCCTCCGCGTGAAGCCGAAGGAGTACCTGCGACTGCAGCAGAGCTTGGAGCTCGAGCTCAGCGCCGCGAACGCGATCTTGTTCGAGACGACCCGCGCGTTCTGTCGCGCGCAGCGCCGCCGCCTGCCGCGCCGGCGCCGCCTTCCGCAGGGAGCGATTGCGCCGCTGAGCGCGCAGGAGCCGCCATGAGCGCCGCGATGGATCCGCACGAGATGCCGGACCTACCCGGCCCGGAGAATTGGCCGGTGGACTGGCCGAGCTTCGAGACCTTCGTCGCCTACTTCGACGGCGCGCTGCTGCCGGAGGAAGAAGCGCAAGTGCGCGCGCTGCTCGAGCGCGAACCGCGCGCGCGAGCCTTCGCCCGCGAGCTGGCGCAGGGGCTCGCTGCGCCGACGCTCGAAGCGGAGAGCACGGCCGCACCGGCGCTGCGCGTCGCGCCGCGCGAAGTCGCGCCCGCTCCACTTCCGCTCGAGCAGCGCACGCCTTCGCCCACGCTGCGCCTCGTGCGCTCGCGCCGTTGGCTCGCCGCAGCAGCCGTGCTGCTCATCGGCGGCGGCGCGCTGCTCTTCTTCGCGCTGCGCTCCCGTCCCTCGCACTTCGTGAGCGAGGGCTTCGCGCTCGCGACGCAGCTCAGCGTGATCGGCGATCTCGGGGGCACGCTCCGAGGTCCGGGAGGCGCCGCGCGCGAGGCCATCGTCGCGCGCGCAGGCAGCGAACTCGTGCTCTCGGCCGCGGTGCCGGAGGACGCCCATGCGTGGTTCGCCGTAATCGAGCGCGAGAGCGGGAGCGTCGCGACCTTGAGCGAGGTCGCGCTGCGCGTCGCGGAGCAGCGCGTGGCGCTCACGCGCTACCGCGTGCCCGAGGCGAGAGCGGGACGCACGCTCTGGCTGCTCTCGATGGTCGCGACGCATCCGCTCGGTCGCGCGGAGGAAGACCGCGTGCAGCGGATCGTGCGCGAAGCACGCGACGCGCGCGCGGGCGCCGAAGCGCTGCGCGCCTCCTTCGGCTGCGTGATCGCGCTGCGCCCGCTCGAGATCCTGCCCGCCGAAGGCGAGCGCAAGATCGGTGCGCGCGTGCCGCGCGCGGAGCTGCGCGACGGCGTCGCCGAGATCGAGAAAGCGCTGCGCCGCGGCGCGTCGGCCGAGAGCGCCGCGAAGGCAATCGCCTTGATCGAGCGCGCGGGCTACACCTCCGGAGTCGCGGAGCGCGAGCGCTTGCTCGATCCGCGCTGGGAGATCGCGGAGGCGGCGCGTCTGCATCGCGCGGCGCTGGCCTGGGAGCAGGCGACGCCGGAGCTGCGGGCGAAGGCGCAGCGCGCCGACGAAGCGCGCGCAGCACTCGCGCGCGAGTTCCCCTTGCTCGTGGCCCGCGGCGAGCGAGACGCCGCCGCGATCGATGCGCGCCTCGAGATCTGCCGTGAAGCGGCGAACTCTTTCGCCGCGCTCTCCGGCGACGAGCTTTCGCTGCGCTGGTTGCCGGTGCATCTCGAAGGCCAACTGCTGCTGCAGCTCGCCGGCGACGCGATGCAGGCCCTGACGCGTCTGGAGGCCGCGCGGGCCGGCCTCGCCGCCGCGGGCGCGGAGCGGCACCCGCGCTACGCCTCGGTGCTGAACGATCTCGCTGGCGCCTGCCGCGCGCTCGGCGAGCTCGAGCGCGCGCGGCAATTCGCGGCGGGTGCGCTGCGCATCTACGAGGAAGCCGAAGTCGGCGGGCGCGTGCTCTTCGAAGTGCTGCGCTCGCTCGCGGATCTCCATCGCGCCGTCGGCGCGAACGAGCTCGCCGACGAGCACGCGCGCGCGGCCGAAGCGGTGCTGGCGGCAGCAGAGGATGAGGGCGGTCGCGAGACCGCCCTCCTGCATCTCCATCTCACGCGCGCGAGCCTCGAGGAGAGCGCGGGCGCGTTCGAGGAAGCCGAGCGCGAGCTGCACGCGGCGGAAGAGCTCGCCCGACGCAGCGGCGACGAGCGCCGGCTCGACACGCTGCGCGCGCGCCGCGCAGAGCACCTGCTCCGTCGCGGGGACGCCAGCGCCGCCGCGGCGTTGCTCGAAGAGCTGCGCGCGCGCGATGTCGCGCGCTTCGGTGCCGAGCACGCCTACGTCGCGCTCGACGATCATGCGCTCGGCCGCTGCTTCGCGCGGCTCGGCAGGCCGGAGGAGGCGCTCGCGCGCTGGGAGCGCGCGTTCCTGCACTTCGAGCAGCGGCTCGTCGACGAAGGCGAGCTGAGCGCACGCCTCGATGTCGCGGCGCACGCGGAGATCGAAGCGATCGCCTCCGCGTGGAGTGATCTCCTGCTCCAACGCGGTGAGATCGCCCGCGCGTTCGAAGTGCGCGAGCGCTCGCGGGCCAGCGCGCTGCTCGCGCTCTTCGCCCCCGCCGAGCTCGAAGCCGGGCCGCGCGAGAAGCTGCGCGAGCTGCGGGCGCGGAAGAGCGCGCTGCACGCCGAGATCGAGGCGCTCGTACACGCGCGCTCGAGCGATGCCGCGCTGGAGCGCGAGCTCACCGCACGGCAGCATGCGCTCGCCGATCTGCTCCAGCAGGAATGGCTCGCCGAGCGCGCGGCGTCGCAGGCCTTGCGCGACGCGCGGCCCGCGGCGGCGCCGCTGCGCGCGAGCGAGCTGCGCGAAGCGCTCGGGAACACCGTCGCGCTCTGGTGCTTCGCATGGTCCGCCGAGCGCGTCGATCTGCTGTGGCTCTCGCCCGAGGCCAACGAGCTCCGCGCCGAACCACTGGCGCGAGACGCGCGCGCCACCGCCGAGCTCGCCGCCCTCGTCGCTCGTGCGCTGAGCGCGCTGCGCGATCCCGCGCAGCCGCTGTCCGCGCTCGACGAGCCTCTGCGCGCGCTCGGTGCGCAGCTCTTGCCGAACGCAGTGCTCGAAGGCTGCGCCGAAGCGCGCGCGATCGCGCTCGTGCTCGACGGGCCGCTCGCCGAGCTGCCGCTCGAGGCGTTGATCGTGGACGGTGACGCCAGCGCGCCGCGCTTCGTGCTCGAGGTCGCGCCGCCCCTCTCGCGCGTTCGCTCGCTCGCGACGCTGCGCGCCTTGCGCCAAGAGCCGGCACGCCGCTCGGCGAGCTCCACGGCGAGTGCGGCGCTGCTCGTCGGCGCGCCGGCGTTCCTCCGCGCCGATCGCTCCGCGGTGGAGGCGCAGGCGTTCGCGCGCAGCGCGCAGGGCGCGAGCGCGGAGCAACCGCAGCCGCTCGCCGCGCCGCGCCTCGCGGAGATCCCGGAGACCGCCGCGGAGCTGCATCTCGTCGCGGCGATCCTCGGCGCGCGCGGCGTCGGCGTGGAGTCCTTGCTCGGAACCGAGGCCACCGCGTCGCGCGTCGCCGAGCGAGCGGCGTCGAAGCGCCTCGTGCATCTCGCCTCGCACGGACGGCGCGCGGAAGAGTGGCGCCCACAGGCCGCGGGGATCGCGCTCGCGCCCGAAGCTTCCGCACCGCAGGAGCCCGGGCTGCTCGATCTGGAAACCGTGCTGCGCACGTGGCCGCGAGGAGCGGCAGCGAATGCGCTCGTCGTGCTCTCCGCGTGCGAGAGCGGCGCCGCCGGTAAGAAGGGCGCCGCGCGCGAGCTCGCGCTGCCCGCGGCGTTCCAGCGCCTCGGAGTGCCGAGCGTGATCGCGACCCTCTGGTCGATCGACAGCGCTGCGACCGTGCCGCTCATCGCCGCGCTCTACGAGGCGCTCGCGGAGCAAGAGCTCTCGGAGCCGGCGCGCGCGCTGCAGCGCGCGCAGCGGGTGGTGCGTGGTGCGACGAACGATCCGCGGG
>JAEUHW010000299.1 GCA_016793245.1 Planctomycetota bacterium | reverse complement strand
CTCATCGACGACGACACCGTCATCATCGGCTACGACCAGCGCCGCGGTGAGCCGCGCGCGAAGCCCGCGAAGGGCCAAGCCGCCGAAGGCAAGGGCGACTGCATCGACTGCATGAACTGCGTCGCGGCGTGCCCGACCGGCATCGACATCCGAAACGGCTTGCAGCTCGAGTGCGTCGGCTGCATGAACTGCATCGACGCCTGCGACGACGTGATGCGGAAGATCGGCAAGCCGGAAGGCCTGGTCCGCTACGACTCGAAGAATGCCTTCGAGGGCAAGCCGCGGCGCATCGTGCGCCCGCGCCTCTTCTTCTACGCGGCACTCGGGCTGGTCGGCCTCACCGTCTTCCTCCTCACCGCGTCGGGGCGCAACAGCTTCGAGGCCACCCAGCGCCGCGCGCGCGGCCTCCCGTACATGCTCGTCGAAGGCACGCTGCGGAACGTCCTCACCGTGCACGTCCGCAACAAGACCGATCAGGAGCAGCGCTACGCGCTGAAGGCCGCGCTGCCGCAAGGTTCTCCCGGCCCCTCCTTCGCCTTCGAGCTCGCCGCGAGCGAGATCGTGCTCCCCGCCCTCGCCAGCACCGACGTCGCGCTCACCGCGACGCTCCTCCGCGACGAGTACAAGGGCCGCTTCCCCATCCTCGTCACCGTGACCGGCAAGGACGGCGCCGAGACCGTCGACGTCGAGCTCCAGTTCATCGGTCCCTAGCCTTGAATCGAGCCCAAGCCATGCGCGCCTTCTTCCGCCGCAACCCCTGGATCTGGATCGTCCTGCTCGTCGGGCTCTTCTTCGCCGGCGATGTGCTGTTCGTGATGATCGCGAGCAAGGCTTGGCAGGGGGTCGAGGTTCTGGAGTGAGCGCGAACGCGCGCTCAGAGATGCACCACCTCGAGCCCCGGCCACTGCTTCCGCAGGTACGCCGCGAGCTGCTCCCGATGGCACTCGCCCACCTTCTTCTCCGCGCAGAGCAAGGCGATCGGCTCCGCGACCTCGAGCAGCGGCTTCACGAGCTTCTTGCCGCGCCGCCCTAGGAAGCGCGCATAGCGCTCCCGCCAATCCTCGTGCTCGCGGAACTCGTTCGCGAGCTCGGGCAGCGCGAGATACGCGATCCCCGCGCGGCCGAGCAGCCCCTCGATGCCGCTCTCCGGGTTCTTCTGCCGCGAGAAGATGCCGAGATAGGAGCGCTGCGGCGCCGAGCGGATGTCGACGACGGTGCGGATGCCGGCGCGCGTAAGCAGATCGATCAACTCGGCGGGGCTCCGACCGCCGTAGCCAAGGGTGAAGCACTTCATGAGCGCGTCTCCAGGTTCGCCGCCGAAAGTGGCGGCCGAGTCCCCTGCCGACGCCCACGCTCCGCCGCGGTCACACCGCGCCCCGGATTCCGTCCCTCTCTCTCCCTCACTGTACAGAAAAGGTGCCTGGCACCTTTTCTGTACAGTGAGGGAGAAGGCTAGCCGTCCTGCGGCAGCTCGCGGATGTAGACGTTCTTGAACCAGGCGAAGGCGTCGCCCTCGATGCCGCCCGGCGCATGGCGCTGGAGGCCGATGAAGCCGGTCGTCGCGCGCTTCGCGAACGGCGGCTCGCCCTTCACCGCGTGGGTATCGACATCGTGGAGCAGCTCGCCGTTCAGGCGGACGCTCAAGCGCGAGCCGCGGTAGACGATCTCGTAGGTGTTCCAGCGACCGAGGGGATAGAAGGCCGTCTTCACGCCGGGCGGCAGCGAGCCGTAGAGGCCGCCGGTGAACTGGTAGGGTGCCAGCTTCGAGTTGGTCGTCGTCTCCCAGTTGTAGTCGTCGAGGATCTGGATCTCGCAGCCGGAGAACGCGGGGTTCGAGCCGTCGCGCGCGGCGCGGAGGAAGAGACCCGAGTTCGCCATCTTGGCGATCTTGAAGTCGAAGCGCAGCGCGAAGTCGCGGAAGTCCTTCTTGGTCGCGAGGTGGTGCGAGCCGCCTTCGACGAGCAGCGCGAGCAGGCCGTCGCGGAAGGCGTAGCCCTTGCCGTCGCCGTCCGGCTGCCACTGCGAGAGCTGCGGGTCGACCAGGTTCGTCCAGCCCTGCGCCTGCGCGGCATCGTTCGGCTGCAGCGCGTTCTGCTCGTCGAGCGAGAACTGCGCGCGATCGAAGACCGGGAGCTCGAGCAACGTGACGTTCTTGAAGCGCGCGGTCTGCGTCGCGGGCACGTTCTCGCCGCCGTGCACCTGGAGCCCGATGCGGCCGCTCGGCGCGTAGCCCTTGGCATCCGCGGGCAGCTCGTAGTCGGTGGTCTTCTGGCCGTTGATCCAGACCTCGATGCGCGGGGTGGTGCCGTACATGCGCACGCGCACCTGGTTCCACTCGCCTTGCTTGTAGACCTTCTCGCCCTCGGGGCAGTGGTGCAGCCAGCCGTCGGCGTAGATGCCGGCGATCTCGCCGCCGGGCCGGTGATCGAGCGTCACCTGCAGACCCTTACCGCCGCGCGCCCGATCCGCTCCTTCGCCCTTCTCCCAGCTCGGCGGGACCATGCGCAGGAAGACGCCGGAGTCGAAGGGGTAGTCGATCTTCGTTTCGAAGCGGAGGTCGAAGGAGTGCCAGAAGCGCTCGGTATAGATGAGGCCGCCTTCCTTGGCAGGCCCTTGGCGCCCGGTGATCGCGCCTTCCTCGACCGACCACAGCGCGGGCCCGTCGTAGCGACCGCCGCTCGTGGTCCAACCTGCGAGGCTCTGGCCGTCGAAGAGCGCGAGCGGCTCCTGCGCGGAGAGCATCGTCCCCGTGGCGAGCGTGCCGAGAAGTGCGGTGAGGAGCGGGAGATGGCTGCGTGCGGACATGGAGCTCCGGATCGAAGGAGAGGGCCCGGGCAGTCTAGGCGCGAGGGCGGCAGGGGCGCCAGAATGGTGCTCGCGAAGCCGCTCTCGGAATCCTGCGCCACTTCTCGAGTCGTCGATGTCCGTTGCCCCCGAGGAACCGCCCATGAACAAGGCCACCGCAGAGCCTCCGCGCGATCGTCTTGCGTGGAGAAAGGGGACGGGGCTCGATCGCTACGACGAGCGTTGGGCGGGCGTGCTGCACATGGCCCCCGCGCCTTCTCGATCCCATCAAGCGCTGGAAGGAAGCCTCGAGTCCTATCTCCTCACGGAGTGGTCGCCGCGCGGGCACGGCGAGGTCTTCCACCAGATCAACGTCGCACGACCGGGCCGCTGGCCCGAGGACTTCCGCATCCCCGACCTCGTGCTCTTGCTCGCCGATCGTCGCTCGATCGATCGCGATGAGTACTTCGACGGCGGACCGAACGTCGTGATCGAGATCGAGAGCCCCGGCGACGAGACGCGCGCGAAGCTCGGGTTCTACGCCGAGCTCGACGTGCGTGAAGTCTGGATCGTCGAGCGCGATACGCGGCGCGTCGAGGTGCTGCGGCTCGCCGCCACCGCCTACGAAGCCGTGGGCGCAGCGGACGACGGATGGATCCCGAGCGCGGAGACCGGGCTCGAATTGCGTTGCCGGGAAGAGCTCCTCGAGATCCGACGTTCGGGGGAGCCAAGCTCGGCCGTGCGCTTGGGTCCGCGCGGCCGAGCTTGAGCAGCGGCGCTTCCCCTGCGACGCTGCTCTCCCGCCACCCGCCCTTCGTTCGGAGTCCATGATGTTCGCCACCCCGCTCTGCGCCTTCGTGCTCGCGCTCGCCGTTCCGCAGGATCCCGCCGCGAAGCCGCTCGAGCTGACCGGCGTCGCGCGCGCCGCGAAAGCGGCAGCGCTCTCCGCGCCGAAGGGCTTGGTCCTCGCGCAGCGCGCGGAGCTCGGCGCCACCGTCGA
>JAEUHW010000289.1 GCA_016793245.1 Planctomycetota bacterium | reverse complement strand
CTTCGGGCGATTCACCTGCACGACGGCGATGCCGCCCGACTTCTCGACGATCAAGTTCTGCGGGTTCATCGGTGCAACTTCCTCGGGCTGTGCGCGCGCGAACGCTGCGCAAGGAACTCCGGAAGCGAAAGAAGGGCGCCGCTGAGCGCCCTTCTTCCGCACGATCAGATCATGGTTATGCAGATCAGTTGCTGATCTTCGTCGCCGCCTGCTGCGACTTCGACTCGACGATCACGTCGAGGATCTTCACCTCGGTGATCGGGCGATCCTGCGCGCCGGTCGGGGTCGTGCCGATCTTGTCCAGCACGTCGAAGCCGCTGACCAGCTTGCCGAACGCGCTGTAGGTCTTGTCGAGGTGCGTCGACGGCTGATGCACGATGAAGAACTGGCAGGTCGCCGAGTTCGGATCGTTGGTGCGAGCCATCGAGAGGACGCCGCGGTCGTGCTTCAGATCGGAGCTCTCGAGGTTCACGCGCGGGCCGTGGCTGCCCATCCCGGTGCCCTGCGGGCAGCCGCCCTGGATCATGAAGCCCTTGATCACGCGGTGGAAGACCTTGCCCTTGTAGAAGCCCGAGAGGCTCAGAGCGAGGAAGTTCTTCACGTGGTTCGGAGCCTTGTCCGGATAGAACTCGGCCTTCATGTCGCCCATCGTCGTGCGCAGCGTGACCAGGTACTGCGAGAGCTCCTGGTTCGTCAGCTTGCCGAAGTAAGCGCGCGCTTCATCCTCGTTGCCGTTCGGGCCGGCCACCGTCGGGAGGATGCGGCCGCTGCGCAGCGGGCCGAGCTCGAGAGCCCCGCTCTTCCAACGGATCTCGGCGCCGGTCTCGATCGCCGCCCGCTGCGCGGAGAGATCGATCTCGCGGTAGATCTGCGCGCCGCCGGGCAGCGTCACGGCCGGGCCGTCGGAGGCGCCTTCGAGCGCGACCGGACCGCCGGCGGTCTGGATCGTGACGTTCGACGCCGCGAGCCACGCGGGCGAGAAGCTGAACTCCTTGCCGTCGCGGGACGCGATCGTCACGGCGAGCACGACCTTCGCGGAGTCGAGCTTCAGCTCGAGGTCGATCTTGGCATCGGCCTTGGGGTCGATCGAAATGGAAGGCGCCGCAGCGAGAGCCAGCAGCGCGAGGGAGAGGGTGGTAGTGAGCATGAGAAAGTCCTCGGTGCGCTGGGAGCGCTATGGTCCTTGGGGCCACGAGAGTCGTTGTACTCGAGTCAAGTTTCCAGCCCAAGGACTCGTGTCTCAACGGCGTCAGCCGTTGAACCGGCCAACATGCTAGCGGGGCTGGGGCGCAGCCCCGCTAGGTGCGTCGGCTTACGAATCGAAGGCCAGATACTCGACATCGTCGATGACGACGAGGTCGACGGGGCGCGACACGGGAGGGGTGCTGTCCTTCACGGTACGCAGCTTCGCCAGCTCGTCCAGGAGCTCGGCGCCCGCGACGACCTTGCCGAGGCGGCGCGAGATCGGGCCTTCGCCACCCGGGCCGGTCTTCTGCGCGACGAACGGCACGAGGAGCTGGCCGTACCACATGTTGCGGGTCGGATTCGCTCCCCCGCCGAGCAGGGTCGCGACCGCGACCAGGTCCCCGCGCTCGTAGGTCGTCACCGCCTTCGGCGGAACGATGAGGCGCCCCAGGAACCCGATCGGAAGCTGACCGGTGCCATCGATGGGCTTCCCGGCCTGCATCCAGCCCTGGGCATCCAGGTGGAACACCGGCAGGCCGTCGAGCTGGTTCCCGCTGATGGCGTTCTTCAGGAAGTAGCGCCCGAGCTCGAGACCATCGCCGTCGAGCTCCAACGCGTAGAGCAAGTCGCCGAGCGGCGTCTTCGAGCCGTCGGCCCCGACCTTCGCGAGGCGCAGGCGCACCAGCGAACGGTTCAGCGCCTCGAGCTCGATCTTCTCGAAGTCCGGCAGGGCCTCGGTCGCAACGGCGCGCGCGGAGCGGAACGCCAGCGACTTCGAAGGCACGCCCGGCCAGACCCAGCGCAGCTCGAAGTCCTTGCCGTCCGCGGAGAAGGCCGGCGCGTCGAGCTGGAGCTGCGCGCGCATCGAAGTCCCCACGGGCACCGCAGCGGCGTCGCCGGTCGGTGCGGTGGTATCGATCGGATGCTCGGCGCCGCCGGCGTCGACCCAGCGCAGCGATTGCGCGGTCAGCATCCCCGGATGGAACGACGGGGAGTTCGCGCCGAAGGTGACGCGAATGCCGACGCGCACCTTCTCGATCTTGCGACCGGGGTAGATCAGTCGATCGCGCCCGGCGACGAGCTGGACGTCGAGGCCCTCCTGCGCCTGCGGTGCGGGCGCGCCGCCTTCTTGCGCAACGAGCGCGGGCGCGGTGACGCAAGCGAGGAGCCAAAGAGCGGAGGCGCGGCGCAACGTGTTGCAGCGGCTCGGTGCGGACAGGGGTCTCGCGTTCATTGCTTCTTGTCGCCTTCCCAGAGATAGAACCCTTGCCCGCTCTTCCGTCCGTAGCGCTTCTTCGCGACGAGGTCGCGCAGCATCTGCGGCGGTCGGAAGACTTGCTCCGCGGGGAAGCGCGCGTG
>JAEUHW010000284.1 GCA_016793245.1 Planctomycetota bacterium | reverse complement strand
TCGAGCGCGAGCGAGATCGCGACCGCGCTGCCGAGTGCAAGAGTGGCGACGAGCGCGAGCAAGGCCAGCGCGAGCTGCGGGCTGCGCTCCATCCAGCGCTGAAGCCTGAGGAGAACACCTGCCGGCTTCGCTCGCACGGGCTCGAAGCGCAGCAAGCGCTCCAAGTCGTCGGCGAGCTCCGCGGCACTCGCATAGCGCCGGGCGGGCACAGGCTCCATCGCCTTCGCGAGGATCGTCTCCAAGTCGCGAGGCACGCGGGGATTCAGCTTCCGGAGAGCGGCTCGCCGGCCGCTCTCGATGCGCCGCAGGATCTCGGCGCTGGAGCTCGTTCGGCCGAACGGCATCGCATCGGCCAGCGCGACGTAGAGCGTGACACCGAGCGAGTAGACATCGCTCCACGGTCCGATCGCGGCCTGCTCGCCGCGGAGCTGCTCCGGTGCAGCGTACGCTGCCGTGCCGAGGAACTCGCCCGTCGCGGTATGCGCGGACTGCTCCTCGTCGCGCACGAGGCCGAAGTCGCCGAGAACCGGCGAGCCGTCGGCGCGCAGGAGGAGATTCGACGGTTTCACGTCGCGGTGCACGAGACCCGCGGCATGCACCGCGACCAGAGCGCGCGCGATCTGCGCTCCGAACTGCGCGACCTCGCGCGCCTCGAGGGGACCGACGCTCGCCGCGAGGCGTTTGGCCAGCGTCGAACCCTCGATCCACTCCATCGAGTAGGCGCAGATCTCCTCCGAGGCGAAGACATCGTAGATCGCGACGACTTGGGGATGCCGCACGCGCCCGAGCGCGCGCGCTTCGCGCAGGAAGCGCTCGCGCGCATGCGCGGACGCGGCGAGCGCCGGCGAGAGCACCTTCAGCGCCACGACGCGACCGAGCGCCTTCTGCTCCGCGCGGTACACGACGCCGCTGCCGCCGCGCCCGATCTCCTCCAGCACGGTGATGCCGGGGAAGTGCTGCCCCGACAGCGCGCCGGTCCTCGGCGGAGCGGCTGCGGTCACAGCTCGGGCGACAGCGATGGCATCGTTCGCTCGCGCGCGCAGATGCTCGCGCCCCGCAAGCCAGCTTTCGACATCCAAAGGCGCGCCAGACGATCGTGCACGGATCGCCAGCTCGAAGAGCTCATCCAGCGAGGCCTCGTCGTCCGACTCTTCCGATAAGTTCATGGTGATGAGAATCGATAGAGAAGCTCGAGCTCACGAGGGCGATCTGCGCGCGAGATCGAAGGCTCAAGAGGACGGTCGCGGCAGAGGAGATGGGGTCGGCACGGGATCCATTCCGATGAGGCGACTGTACAGCTCCGCTCCTTTGCGGAGGCGATGCCGAACCGCCGAGATCCCGATGCCCAAACTCTCGGCGATCTCCTCCAAGGTACGCTCATCGAAGAGCCGCAGTCGCACGACCTCGCGCACGTCGTCCGGGAGCGCCTCGAGAGCTGTATGCATGCGTTGCGCGCGCTCTCGCTCCGAGGCCAGACGACTCGGGGTCGTGCTGCCCCAGGGCTCGAACGCCCCGGAGCCGCCCTCCTCGGAACTCGTGTCCTTGACGCCGATGCGCAGCGCAGCGATGCGGCGGTGATCGCGCTTGTCGGCTCGCTCGCGGTCTCGATGATCGGCGATGCAGTTGTCGGCGATCCGCAAGAGCCAACGGCGGAACGAGGGCGTGTCCTCCCACGCGAAGGTCGCCCGCGCAGCCCAGGCCTTGAGCAGCGTCTCTTGCAGGATGTCTTCGGCGGTGATTCGGTGGCGCAGCTCGAGGCCCATGCGTATCGAGATGGAAACCAGCAGAGCCGCTGGATTCGCCGCACATACGAGACCGGTCCAAGCCTCCGGGTCTGCGAGATCGGGCGGTGGTTCCATGCTCGGGATCCTACTGCGCGCCCGCGGCGAGGCGCCAGGAGGGAGAGGAGGAGGGAGCGGTCAGTCCGCACGCACCGTCTTCCTTGTTGCGGAGCGTATG
Organism: Planctomycetota bacterium; assembly: GCA_016793245.1. Lineage (GTDB taxonomy): Bacteria > Planctomycetota > UBA1135 > UBA1135 > JADKAF01 > JADKAF01. The sequence continues at coordinate 6,554 of JAEUHW010000284.1, read as the reverse complement.
AGGATCGAGCCGTCGCGACCGCTGCTCAAGAGCTCTTCTCCGCTGGTGCTCCAGGCCACCGACTTCATCCGATAGCCCTGGTCGTGGAGCGTGAGCGCCAACATCCCGCTGGCTGGATCCCAGAGGCGCAGCACGCGATCTTCGCTGCTCGCCGCGAGGCGTGCCCCGTCGGGGCTGAAGGCAAGCCCCGTCACGACATCCGTCGGCCCGCGGATCTCGCCGAGCTCTCGTCCGGCGCCGAGGTCGCGCACCGTGATCCGCGGCTCCTTCGCGCCGTTCGCGAAAGCCAGGAGCCGACCGTCGCGGCTGAGTCCGATCGCCGTCCCCTCGACCAGGGACCACCCCGAGTCGCCGAGGGCACCGGTAGCCTGGTCGTACACTTCGCAGCGCGTGGAGGTGAGCGCCGCGAAACGCTCGCCGTCGGCGCTGATCACGGCATCCAGAATCGGCCCGCCGGCGATCGAGTGCCGTTCCAAGATCCGCGCCTCCGCGCAATCCCAGAGCACCAGCGAGCCGTCGCGGTGACCGACGAGCAGTAGATGATCTGGACCAAAAGCTACGGCGCTCGCGGGAGCGGAACCGGTGCGCAGCACGACCGAGGGCTTCAGGCTCTCCAGCTCCTGCTCACCTTCTGGCGCTCTGCGCTGCAACTCCTCGAAGTCGAAGAGCAGCGCACCCTCTTCCGCGGCGAGCACGACGGAGCGGCCGTCCGGACTGACGTCGAGCTCCAGAGAGCTCGTGCGTGCGACGACCCGACGCCAGGTAAGGTCATTCCGATCGAGACTGCCGGTCGCGAGAAAGATCTGCTCCGGGGCGTAAGAGAAGCTAGCGCACCAGCGGCGCTCCGGCGCGGCCACGATGTGCACCGAACGATGGCCGCCCGGCATCTGCAACCGGCGAACGCCTTCTCCGACGACATCCCAGAGTCGCACCGTGCAGTCCGTGCGGTCACCGGCAGCGGAGATGATGCGGCGATTGCCGGGCAAGAACGCAAGGCAGCGCACACCGCCCGAGTGACCGAGGTGAATGCTCGCGGGGCGCCCATCCGCTTCCCAGACGCGGAGCGTTCGATCCAGAGACGCGGACGCGAGTTGCCTGCCATCGGTGCTCCAGGCGAGCGAGGTCACGCGCCCCGTGTGGCCGTGGAACTCTTGCGGTGCGCCACCTCGCGCGAGATCGAAGACGCGGATCACGCCGTCGTTCGCACCCGCTGCCACGCGCTGGCCTAGAGGATCGAAGCACAGTCCCCAGGCATTGCCGGCGATGGGCAGCGTTGCGAGCGAGCGGCGTTGCGACGGACTCCAGATCCAGATGCCGCCCATGCTGGTCGAAGCGAGCACGTCGCCGACGCCGAACGCCAGGGCATGGATCACGCTGCTCTCGCGTTTCCAGCGCATCAGCGGCGTCGGCCAGCGAGCGACGCGCTCCGGCCGCAGCTCTGCAACGAGCTCGGCCTGTTCACGAAGCGCTGCGCTTTCGTAGAGCTCGAGCTGGCCGGATTTCGCGCCGATGGCGAGCCGATCCGACCGTGGATCGAAGAGCAGGGCGCGCGTCGGATCATCCACGGGGAAGGTCGCGAGCAAGTCGAGGCTCACCCCGTCCCAGAGCTTGACGCAGGCTTCGCAGCCCGTGGCGAAGAGCGCGCCATCGCGACTCCACGACACGGCGAACGCGGGCGCGGGGTGCGCGAGATGCCGGAGCAGCTCACCGCCTTCGATCTCCCAGACGCGGATGCTGCGATCCGCCGACGCCGTGGCGCAGCGTTGGCCCAGGGGATCGACGGCGAGGCCGTTCACGAGCTCATCGTGACTTCCGAGCGTACGGCTGGGATCCAGCCGTGCTTCGAGGTAGCGCCATTCCCAGTGCCGATACCGCTCCGGCGCGAGCTGCAAGTGCATGCGCGCATCTACGGGATCGTTGGCGCGGAGCGCCGCTTCCGCTGCGGCGAGGTGCGCCGAGTACGCGCGTTGCTCGGCGTGCTCGCGCTCGTCCTCCGAGCGGCGCAGGAGCACGAGCGCGACGGCCAGGCCGGCGCTCAGCGAGAGGAGCAGCGCCGCCAGAGCCGCGGCGAGGCGAGGGCTGCGCAGGACCCAGCGCAGCAAGCGCGCCGGAACGCTCACCGGTCGTGCGCGGATCGGCTCGCAGCGCAGGAAGCGCCCGAGGTCCTCCGCGAGCTCGCGCGCGCTCGCGTAGCGCTGGCGCGGCTCCCTCTCGATCGCCTTCGCGAGGATGGTCTCCAGGTCGCGCGGTACGGCGGGCACGAGCTTCCGCAAGGAGGTCCCCTCGCCATGTTCGATGCGCCGGAGGAAGCGCCGACTCGAGGAGTTGCGGCCGAACGGCGTCTCTCCCGCCAGCGCGGTGAACAACGTGATGCCGAGGGCATACACGTCGCTCCAAGGGCCGACCTGCTCTTGCTCGCCTCGAATCTGCTCGGGCGCTGCGAAGGCCGCCGTGCCGACGAACTCGCCGCTCGCCGTGTGGAAGCTCTGCTCCGCATCGCGCACGAGCCCGAAGTCCGAGAGCACGGGCCGTCCATCGGCGCGCAGCAGGATGTTGCTCGGCTTCACATCGCGGTGGACGATCCCGGCGCGGTGCACGGCCTCGAGCGCATTCGCGATCGCGACGCCGAGACGCGCCACTCCCGGAGCGTCGAGGCGCGGATCGCGCGCGGCGATCCTCTCGGCCAGGGTCGCGCCGTCGATCCACTCCATCACATAGGCACAGAGCTCGTCCGAGACCAAGATGTCGTGGATCGCGACGATCTCCGGATGATGCAGCCGCGCCAGAGCGCGCGCCTCGGCCAAGAAGCGCTGGCGCGAACGTTCCGAGATCGACCACGCCGGTGCGAGGATCTTCAGCGCGACGATGCGACCGAGAGCCGTCTGTCGTGCGCGATAGACGATCCCCATCCCCCCGCGCCCGACCTCGGTCAGAAGCTCGAACCCCGCGATCTGCGGACGTGAGGCGCGCTTCGGTTCGGAAGCGACCGCGATCGAAGCCGCGAGTTCGACGACTCGCTGCGCTCGCTCGCGAAGGTGCTCGCGCCCCACGAGCCAAGCGGCGAGCTCCGGCTCTTCGCCGCGGCCCCGCAGCTGGATCGCGAGCTCGAAGAGCTCGTCGAGCGCGGCCTCCTCGGCGGCTTCGTCATGGGGAGGAGGATCGAGAGTTTCCATGAGCGCAGCGATTCGAGCTTTCGAATGCGCCCACGAAGAACGGCATCGAGGCTCGTCGCTGCTGCACTTTCGGACTTCCTTTCGATCTGCTCGGCATGGACAAGAGCGGATCGGCGACCCGAGCCGGTCGCCGATCCGACGCTCCGTCCGCGATTCCGAGAGCCAGGTCGAGCCTACGCACCGACCTGCAAGCGCAGCCCGTTGCTGAGATCGAGCGTTCCGGAGAACGCTCCGCCGGGGCTCCGGAAGACCGCGCACTGGAAGTAGAGGTCCGCGCCGCGGAGGAAGGGATCGTTCGGCACGGAGAAGCTGAGCGTCGCCGCACCGCTGCTGCCGGTGAACGCGAGCAAGCTCCCGAGCGAGCCGCCGAAGAGCACGCTGCAGGCACTCGGCGGCAGCGGGACGCTCGCGGGCGCCAAGCCGTAGAAGAAGATCGCCGGCGCGATCGCGCGAGCGTTCGATACCTGCACACCGAAGGCGGGGTTGCCGAGCGTCGGTGAGCCTACGCCCGCGAGCAAGGGACCGCCGCAGCCTGCGCCGTAGCTCTGCGCGAGCGCGGGCGCTGTCGTCAGGACGACGCTGAGATCGCTGCTGCCTTGGTTCGCTACCACGAGGTCGTCGCAGCCGTCGCCGTTCAGGTCGCCGATCGCGACCGCGACGGGATTCGTCCCCGCGCTCGGGCTCGTGCTCGAGACGAAGCTCGCGCCGGTGAAGCCATGGCGCAGCGTGACGCTGCCGTCGCCCGCATTCGCTTGCGCTAGATCGACGCGCGAGAGGAAGCCGCTGATCGAATCTTGCTCCAGGTCTCCTGTGGCCAGATCGATCGCGAGGGCGCCGCTCGTCGCGACATCCACCGCCGCGGCGAAGAGACTCGACGAGAGCGCACCGCTGCTCGTCCTCCGGTAGACGCGCAGCGTCTGCGACGGCGGGAAGAGCACGGGCTGCACGACGCAGAGGTCGCTTCGACCGTCGCGATCGAGATCGCTGAGCGCAAGGCCGCTCGCGAGGCCGCTCGAGCTGAGCGCCAGCGCACCGGCGAAAGCGAGGGCTCCGCTGCCGTCGCCGGCGAAGAGCAAGAGCTCGTCGCTGCCACCGCGCGCGACGGCCGCGAGGTCCAAGTCACCATCGCCGTCGAGGTCGCCGAGCGCCACCTTCACGACTTGCGTCGGATGCGGCGCAGGGATCAGCACGCTCGTGAACGCGGCGCCGTTCAAACTGACCCCGATCCCGGAGCCGCCGACGAAGGGCAGCCCTTCGCGGCCGACCACGACGTCGTCCGAGGGGTTCGCATCGAGGTCGCCGCACGCCACGCTGGAGGCGCGCGCGCCGCCGATCGCGAGCGAGCTCAGTGCGCGCGAGGTGCTGGAGGGATCGGTCACGAGCACCACGGTGTCCGAGCCTTCGCAAGCCACCGCGAGGTCATCGCGCGCGCCGTCGTTGTCCAAGTCGCAGCGGGCGAGCGCGATCGGCCCGCTATCGCCGGCCGTGAGCTCGAAGGTCTCCTCGCTGCTCAGCGCGCCCTGGCCGTCGTTCGTGCGCAGGCTCACGTTGCTCGAGATCTCGTTCGCCGTCGCCGCGTCGAGGTCGCCGTCGCCATCGAGATCCAGCAGCTCCACGTCGCGAGGTCCGACGCCGGTCGCGGGTGGGGCACCGAAGGGCAGCTCCAGACGGGCGATATAGCCTTCGAAGAGTCCGATTCTCGAGGGCTGGAACGCGCTTGGGGTCGCGAGCCCGCCGCCCGTTTCGAATCCAAGCGTCAGGAGGTTGTCGGAGAGATGTGAGCTTCCCGTGCGGTAGATCTCAGCGTTGGCGCCCCCCAGATACGAGCAGAAGAGAACTTGCTGGCCCACCACATCGAGCTGCGCGATGCAAAGATCCCACCCGCCCATCGGGGTAGACTGCACCGCGTCCGGCGTGACAGGCAGGATTCCGCTCAGCGTCTTGCAGACCAGCGTGACCGTGCCATCCGCCGATAGGTGCAGGTCACCTTCACCCATCGATCCTCCGAAGCCTGGTGCCCAGTTCCAAGACTGAAGCACGGTGGATCCATCCCCGGAGAACCGCGTTAATCGGGGATGATTGTTCGTGTTTCCGAACATCTGACTGGCGACGTAGGTCGTTTGGTCAGGCGCGACGACGAGCCCGATAGCAACGTCGGAAGTGTCCACTCCGAACGCATGAAAGAAACGGAGCTGCGCAGCTCCGACCTGATTGGTGTCGATGCGACCGAGGAAGCAGTCCCAACCAGAGATCGAACCGGAGGCATGGGTGACGGGGTACCCCACCCCAGGGCCGTGGCCAACGAAGGAGAACACCCCGGGCTCGGTGCTCGAGACCTCGAAGTCGACCAGCGCATACGCGTCGGCACCGCCGAGGAACGACGCCCATACGAGCTGCGCCGAGCCGACGAGGCTCAGATCGAGCTTGGCGAAGTACAAGTCGTCACCCGCAGAGCTCGTCTGCAGCGCGCCTGGAGTCGTCGGATAGGACGCATACGGACTGCTGCCGTAATCCCCGATGTACACGGTGCCGTTCTCGCCGAGCTGGATCAGACGCGGCCATAGGTCGATGTAGCTCGAATAGATCAACGCCGTGCCGTCGGCACTGATCTCGGAGAGAAAGAAGTTCCCGTTCGTTGCCCGGTAAGCGTTTGCCGTGATCGGAAACGACCCGGAATTGACGGCCACCCCAGCGACGACGACCGTCCCCGAAGCGCGAACGGCGATCGATGTGCCGCTGTCATTCCCGGCACCGCCTAGGTAGGTGCACCAAATGAGCTGCGCCGCGCCGCTCTGGCTGGGATCTAGCTTGGCTATGTAGGCCTCGCTCCCGTTGATGGACGAGCTGTAGGCGCCCGAGGTGATGTGCGGCAATCCATTCGTCAATCCCGTCACGTACACCGCGGCGCTGTCATCGACTGCGACGCCTTGGACGTTGTCGTTGCCCGAGCCGCCGAAGTAGGTTCCCCAGACCAGCACGGGATCGACGACGAGGGGCCGCGAAGTATCGCTCCGCTCGACGCAGAACCCGTAGCTCCCATCCTCGCGCAGCTCGAAGGCCGACGGCACGACAACGCGCGAGCCGTCCGCGGCGACCTCCCATGTGAGCGGCGGCTGCTGGCATAGCTCGCCCAGCTCCGTGGCGAGGACCATCGCGCCTTCCGCGTCGATTCGCACCGTGTCGGCGCCCTCGACGCGAAGGGCGACCTGCGTGAGATCGGCGCTAGGCTGGAAGTGCAGGTCGTACTGCAGCTCGCCCTCGCGACCGTGCACGACGAGGTCCACGCCGGGCCAGAGGGAGCGGTACCGAAGAGCCCCGTGCAGCGCGAGGCCGGTGCGCCAGTTCGTAGCCTCGCCGACGAAGACGTTCAGCTTGCCGGGC
>JAEUHW010000229.1 GCA_016793245.1 Planctomycetota bacterium | reverse complement strand
CCGTACTTCGAGTTCACGCTCGTCGTGCCGAACGCGCCGACGCTCTTCCCGAGCCTCGGCACTCTAGATGGCAACGGCCGCGCGAACGTCGCGTTCGCGGTGCCGCCCGGTGCGGTGTTCCTGCCCGCGACGATCGTCGCGCACCACGCGTTCCTCGTGCTGGACTTCAGCACCGGCAGCGTGACCTTCGCCTCGACGCCGGCGAGCGTCGAGCTGCGCTTCTGATCGTTGCAGGAGTGCTCGTGGAGCTCGACGTTCAACCGACGAGCTCGAGCTCCGCGCGCACCGGCACGAGCCCGTGTTCGGCCGCCTTCCGCCCGAAGAGCCGGAGGCCGTCGAGCACGCCGGGTCGCTCGAGATCCCACGAGCACGCGCGCGTCAGATAATCGCGCACGCCTTCGACCGGCAACGCGAGCTCGCGCGCCGCGCGCTGCACGAGCGACTCCAAGCGCTCGACGCCGCGGTCGCGTGCGGTGCGCAAGCGCTGCGGCAGATCGCCGAGCTCCGCCCCCGGGCGCACGACCCACACGGCGAAGACGAACGGCAGGCCCGTGCGCTCGCGCCAGAGCGTCGCCAAGTCGTAGTTCCATTGCACACCGCGCGGCAGCGGAGTCGCACCGAGCGTATAGCGCAGGGCCGCGTCGCCGATCTGCAGGAAGGCGTCGGCGTCGGCGCGCGCGGGATCCTCGCCCACGGCGAGCGGGAGGAAGCGACACGCCGGACGCTCGCGCTCCGAGAGCAGGACGTGCGAGAGCGCTTGTCCGGTGCGGCTCGCGGGATCCCACGCGAGCGAGCGGATCTCCTCGAAGGGCACGCGCGAGAAGAGCTGGACGCTCATCACGCGCTGCTCGGCCACGATGCCGGGGCCGCGCACGCAGGCCGTTCCCGGCGTGCGGAAGAGCTCGATCGTGGACGCCAACGCGACGTCGAGCTCGCCGCGGCGAAGGCGCTCGATCAGGAGGGACGGGACCTCGAGCAGCACGTCCTCGTGCTCCGCGAGCGGCTCGACCAGCGGACGGCCGACGAGGAAGGGGACGCTGCCGATGCGGGGAGCCAAGTCGCGACCTCGGGTGGTGGGATGCCGAGGGCGGATCTTATGCTCGGTGCCCCACTCCGGAGTAGCTCCCCATGGCGAAGAAGATCAGCGCGGCCGAGCGCGTGCGTGCGCTCTGCTTGGCCCTCCCCGACACCGAGGAATCGCTCTCCTTCGGCAAGCCCCACTACAAGGTCTCCGGCAAGATCTTCGCGGGCTGCGAGGAGATCGGCGGCGAGGCCGTGCTCGGCTTCAAGTTGGAGAAGCCCGCCGCGGCGGCGCTCATCGCGGCGGACGAGCGGTGCTGCCCGGCCCCGTACGTGGGCAAGCACGGCTGGGTCGCGATGAAGCTCGTCGGCGCGGTCGACTGGAGCGCCGTGCGCGGCTACGTGGAGACCAGCTACGCGTTGATCGCGCCGAAGAAGAAGGCCACGGCGAGAGCGAAGGCGCCGGCCCCGCGTCGCGCGAAGTCCAGCGCTACTTCCAAGCGAAGCAAGAGAGCGCCTTCAGCTCGCGGATGACGAGCAAGCCATCGACCGCGGCGAGGTGCGCCCAGCTCTCGGCTTCGACCAGCGGCAGCTCGTCGATCACCGTGTAGGCCTCGGGGTTCGCCTCGAGCAGGCGCAGCTCGCCGTCGTTCGAGAGCGCGAGGATGCGGCGGCCCTGCGCGATCAGCGACCAGTACTCGTTGCCGGTCGGGCCCGAGGTCCAGCGTTCCTCGCCATCGGCGAGGCGCACGCAGGTGAAGCGATTGGCGCGCGTGAAGTAGTACGCGTGCCCGTCGACGACGACCGGCGAGCACATGTAGCCCTGGATCTTGTTCTGCCAGGCCGGTGCGGCGGAGATGCCATCGTCGGAGGCGCTGAGCTTCACGAGCTGCGACTTCCCGCCGTAGGGCGCGGTGAAGACGCCGTCGTCGCCCACGATCTGCGGCGTCAGGATGTTCATGCCGCGGAAGCTCGGGACCTCGAGGCTCCAGAGCGACTTGCCTTCCGCGAGATCGACGCCGTGGAGATGCGTGCGCGAGAGCACGACGAGCTGCTCCTGGCCCGCGAGCTTCGCGAGCACGGGCGAGGAGAACGCCGAGCCGTTCATGCCGCCGCCGTCGCGGAGGCCGCGCCAGACGACCTTGCCGGTCTTCTTCTCGACCTTGGCGAGCCCTTCGCCGGCCTGCACGTAGAGATGATCGCCGACGACGAGGGGCGAGCACACGAAGCCGAAGTCGGGGAGCTTCGTCTTCATTTGCTCGGGGAAGTCGAGGCGCCAGCGGATCTCGCCCGAAACGGCGTCGAGGCACACCAAGACATCGCGCATGCCGCCGACGTAGAGGCTGTTCCCGTCGAAGGCGGGCGAGGAGCGCACCCACGAGCCGTTCCGCGCGGCGAAGAAAGGCACCGTCATCGCGCCCTTCCACGAGGTCTGCCAGAGCAGCTTGCCTTCGGCGCGGGAGAAGGCCTTCACGACCTCCTCCTCTTCGCTCTTCGTCTCGACGGTGAACACCGTCGTCTCGGAGACGACCGGCGAGGCGTAGCTCTTGTCGAGCTCCACGCGCCAGAGGCGCTTCACCTTCTCCGCGTTCAAGCGCTCGGGCCAGGCCGCGCCGCGGAAGTGCCCGTCGCGCGCCGGGCCGCGCCACTGGGGCCAGGTCGCGCCTTCGGAGCGGGACTCGCTCGCGTTGGCCGCGGGTGCGGCGAGTTCTTGGCCGGGAAGCGCGCGCGGTACGGCGAGCGCCAGAGCGAAGACCAGCGGAACGGGAGTGACGGAGAAGTTCATCGGGTCCTCGAAGGCGTCCGGAGTGAGGTGCGGCAGAGCCGCGCACGGCCGCCGCCCTTCGCTTCGGCCCCGCGAGTGGATGCGAGCGCGGGCGATCCCGAAGGCGAAGGGAACCTCCGCGCGCGAACGATCGCCGTAGTTCCTCTCGGAACTCGCGCCACACCGCCCCTTCGCGGGGAACGGCTGTGCCGCGTATGCTCTCGCCCCCCTCCCTGGAGGGCAGCCGCCCCCCACTTCCTCGTTCGAGACCCTGCATGTCCCTGCGCAACCTCTGCCTGCCGCTCGGTGCGGCCGGCGCCGCCTTGACCCTGGCCCTGGTCTCCGCGGACCGCTCCCCCCGCCCCTCGCTCGCCGGCCCGAACCCGGCGGTGGCGACGGCCGACGCCGAGCGCTTCTCGGATGGCTCGCCCCTCCAGCGCGCGCCGCTCGCCTTCGTCGAGAACCGCGGGCAATTCGCCTCCCCCGCCGCCTACGTGCTGCGGCGCGAGGAGCTCAGCGCGCACTTCGAGCGCGACGCGATCACGCTCGATCTCGGCGCCGGCGCGAAGCGCTCGGCGGTGCGCCTCGAGATCGAGGGCGCCTTGCCCTCGGCCGAGCTGCGCGGCGAGACGGCCCAGGCCGCGCAATGGAACTTCCTACGCGGGACCTCGAGCTCTTGGCAGAGCGGCGTGCCCAGTTACGCGAGCCTGCGCTGGAGCGGCGTGCAGCCGGGCATCGATCTCCGCGTGCGCGACGGCGGCGGCGTCCTCGAGTACGACGTGCTGCTGGAGCCCGGCGCCGAGCTCGAGAGCTTCGCTCTGCGCTGCGCCGGTCATCGCGCGCTGCGCGTCGATGCGAGCGGCGCGCTCGTGATCGAGACCGAGCTCGGCGAGCTCGTGCAGAAGGCGCCGCGCACGTGGGAAGTGCTGCCGGACGGAACGCAGCGCGCGGTCGACTGCCGCTTCACCGTACTGGATGGCGAGCGCTTCGGTTTCGCAGCGCCGCTCCGCGATGAGAGCTTGGCCCTCGTCGTCGACCCCGGCCTCGTCTGGTCGAGCTACCTCGGCGGCACGGCGGACGAGTTCGGGTGGAAGCTCCTGCGCTACGCGGATGGCGATCTGCTCTGCGTCGGCCTCACGACGTCTGCCGACGCGTTCCCGCCCGCACTCGGCACGTATCAGCCTGCGACGGGCGGCGGTTCCTCCGACAACTTGATCGCGCGCTTCGCCGCGGACGGCAGCACGCTGCGGTGGGCGACCTACGTCGGCGGCGACGGCGGCGAAGGTCCGTTCGACGCGGCGTTCGATGCGGCGGGCGACATCCACTTCTGCGGCGGAACGACCTCGACGAACTTCCCCACCACGCCCGGGGCCTACAACCGCACGTTCAACTTCTCGTTCCAGGAGGTCTTCTACGCCGAGATCTCGGCGAACGGGCAGAGCCTGAACTACGGCACCTACCTCGGCGGCACGGGCCTCGACTGGGCGCTCGAGCTCGAGCTCTTCGGCAACGACGTCGTGCTCGCGGGCTGCACCGACTCTACGAACTTCCCGGTGACCACGGGCGCTTATCAAACGACCTACGGCGGCGGGATGACGGACCTCTGGCTCGCGCGGCTCAGCCCGAACGGCAACGGCGCCTCCGACCTCACGTGGGCGACCTATCTCGGCGGCAACGACGAGGACGGCAAGTTCTCCAACCCGTTCGATCTCGCGAGCATGATCGAGGTCGACCTCGAGCTCGGACCGCGCGGGAACCTCGCGATCTTCGGCCGCACCGCGTCGACGAATTTCCCCACGACGCCCGGCGCGTTCCAGCCCGTGCATCGCGGCAACGGCGCGGCGGATCTCTTCCTCTGCGCGCTCAGCGCGAGCGGGAGCTCGTTGCTCTGGGGCACCTTCCTCGGCGGCGATGGCGAGGAGACCGCGGGCTCGCTGCACAAGCTGCCGGCCGGCGGCTTCGTCGTGACCGGCACCTCGAGCTCGACGAACTTCCCCTCCACGGCGAACGCGCTCGACGGCACGCCGAACGGCGGCGACGACGCGGTGATCGCGCAAGTCGACGGCGGCGGCGGGAGCTTGAGCTACGCGAGCTACCTCGGCGGCAGCGGCAAGGACGACGTCATTCGTTCGGTGCTCTCGCCATCGGGCTACGTGAACCTGCTGATCCGCACCGACTCGACCGACTTCCCGGCGACGATCGGCGCGTACGACACGAGCTACGCGCAGGGTCCCTTCGGCGAGGACATCGCCATCGCGCGCGTGCAGATGGGCTCGCGCGGTGCGCGCGACTTGCACTACGCGACCTATCTCGGCGGGTTCCTCCAGGACATCGCGATCGACGGCGCGTGGGATGGGCGCAGCGCGCTCGCGTTCACCGGCCTCACGATGGGCCAGGGCTTCCCGACGACCAGCGGAAGCTGGGCGCCGAACTACGCCGGCGGCGTCTTCGATGCCTTCGTCGCATCGATGGAGCTCCTGCCGACGGGCGCGGAAGTGAACGGCCGCTCGTTCCCTGCGTGCAACGGCGGGATCGAGATCGGCGTCAGCGAGCAGCCCCGCCTCGGCGCGAGCGGCTTCGCGATCACCGCGGCGAACGCGCCGGGCAACGCGAGCGGCCTGCTCTTCGCCTCCTTCGCCGGTCTCGCGAACGCGCTCCCGGTCGCCGGCATCGAGCTCTGGATCGATCCCGCGCAGGTCTTCCTGAACGTGCCCATCGCGAGCGACGTCGATGGCTACGTCCATCTCGACGTGCCGATCGCGAACAACCCCGCGTACCTCGGCGCGACGACGCACCTGCAAGCGATCTTCGCCAGCCCCTGCGCAACCCAAGGCCTGGACGCCACTCCCGCGCTCCGCATCACCGTCCAGTGATCGCATCGATCAAATAGGGGTCTGACCCCTATTTGATCGATGGCGATCCGCAGTGGTCGCGAGCGACCGCATCGATCAAATAGGGGTCAGACCCCTTTTTGATCGATGGCTAGGTGCCGACGGTGCCGATGGCGAGGGCGCTCACGGCGACGCCGAGGAACGGCGGGCCGAAGGTCGAGGACTCCAGCGAGAGGACCTGCTGGAAGAAGAGCAGGCCGCGGAGCGACGGGTCGCGCGGGATCGGGAACGAGAGGCGCGCGTTGATCGCGGGGTTCCCCGTCGACGGCACGCTCTGCTGGAGCTCGATCGAGGTCTGCAGCGCGCCGCAGACGTTCGCCGTGGGGAAGAGGATCGAGAGATCGAGCGGCAGCGGGATCCCGCCGAAGCTCGTGTCGGAGAGGCCGGTGAAGAGGAACACCTGGCGGCCGATGCCGGTGATGCCGCGCCCGCTGCTCTCGGTCTCGATCTGGAAGACCGAGCCGAGCTGCGGCAGGCCGATCGGGATCAAGGGGACCGGGCCGGCGCCCGGATCGAGGCGCCCGCCGGTGCAGGGCGAGCCGAGGAGGCCGTAGTTCGCGGATTGAGCAGCCGCGGGAGCGGCGGCCAGCAACGAGAGGAGCAGGGTCGAGAGAACGAAGGAACGCACGAGAGGACTCGCAGAGGGAATCCGGGACGCGCTTCCTACGCTGCCGGGCGCGCGGACGCTCCGGGATTTCTCGGAGACGAAGCCAGCTACGCCCGCGTGCACATGCCGCGCCTCGGAGGATCCCGCTACGATCCCGCGTCGGCCCTCGAGCCGCGACCGACCGACTCCGAGAGCGCGAACACCTTGAGCATGACCAGCCCGCCGAAGCTCCTCCTGCGCCACCCCGTCGGCGACCAAGTGCGCTGGACCGAGGTCCCACCGACCGGCCTCCGCATCGGGCGCCGCGAAGGCTGCGGCATCGTGATCCCGCACGACGAGGTCTCCCGCGAGCACGCCGAGCTCTGCTTCGAGCAGGGCCGCTGGATCCTCCGCGACCTGCACAGCGCGAACGGGACCTGGATCGCGGGCGCGCGCATCGCCGAGCACGCGCTGCAGGACGGCGACCGCATCCAGATCGACGACTGCGAGCTGCTCTGCTGGATCGACGCGCCGAGCGCGGCGCGCGCGCTGTCCGACAGCATGGTGTGCGCCGGACCGGGGCTCGATGTCGCGAGCTTCGAGAAGCTCGTGGCGCAGGTGCTGCCCGAACGCGAGCGCACGCCTCTCGGCGAAGCGCGCACCTTGCTGCGCCTCTTCCATCGCGCGACCGAGACCTTGCTCGGGCACGACGAGCTCGACGCCGCGCTGCAGAGCCTCCTCGCCTTGGTCTTCGAGCACCTGCCCGCCGAGCGCGCCACCGTGCTGCTCGTCGATCCGAGCTCGGGCCGCCTCGTGCCGCGTTGGGAACACGTGCTGCCGGGCGTCGCCGCGAGCGGTCAGGCCGTGAGCCGGCACATCGCCGAGGAAGCGCTGCGCTCGAAGCAGGCCGTGCTCGTCGGGGACGCCGCCGCGGACGAGCGCTTCTCGCTCGCCGAGAGCATCCGCGCGCAGCACATCGCCTCGGCCATGTGCGCGCCACTCTGCCATGGCGGCCGCGTCGGCGGTCTCCTCTACGTCGATCGCAGCACGAGCGGCGCAGCCTTCGGCGCAACCGAGCTCGGCGTGCTCTCGATCCTCTCCACGATCGGCGCCGCGGCACTCGAACGCGCGCAGATCCGCGCCAGCTTGGAGCACGAACGACGCGTTCGTGAACGGCTCGGTCGTTATCACGCGCCGAGCGTCGTCGCGCGTATCGCGAGTGCCGCCGAGCGCGCGGGTGGCGTGATGCAGTCGGAGGAACGCGAGCTCACCGTGCTCTTCGCCGACCTCGCGGGCTTCACCCGCTTCGCCGAGCAGCTCCCGGCTCGCGAGGTGACGCAAGTGCTGAACCGCATCCTGGAGCAGCTCACCCAAGCGGTCTTCGCCGCGGGCGGAACGCTCGACAAGTTCCTCGGCGACGCGGTGATGGCCTTCTTCGGCGCGCCGCTCGCGCAGCCCGACCACGCCTCCCGCGCGGTGCGCGCCGCCCTCGACATGCAGGAGCGGCTCCGCGTGTTGAACGAGACCGAGCCGCCGGAACGCCGGCTTTCTCTACACGTCGGGATCAACACCGGCACCGCGATCGTCGGCGACATCGGCGCCGAGCAGCGCCTCGACTACACCGTGATCGGCGACACAGTGAACATCGCGAGTCGGCTGCAATCGACGGTCGCGCACGCCGACGAGATCGCGATCGGCGCCGCGACGTGGGCGCTCGTGCGCGACGAGTTCGAGGCCACGGCGCTCCCGCCGGTCGTGCTGCGCGGTCGCTCCGGGACGCTCGAGCCCTATCTCGTGCGCGGACGGCGTCACGCGTAGCGCTGGTGCCGCACGCCGAGCGACGCGCGCCTCAGAGCGCCGCTTCGAGCCGCCGCACCAAGGTCTCGAGCACCTGCACGCGCGCCCAGCGCTTGTCGTTCGCGGCGACGATCTCCCACGGCGCCTCCGGGATCGAAGTGTGCGTGAACATCTCCTGCAGCGCGATCTCGTACTCGCTCCAACGCGCGCGGTTCCGCCAGTCCTCCGCCCCGATCTTGTGCTGCTTACGCGCGCTCGCGGCGCGCTCCTCGAAGCGCCGGAGCTGCTCCTCGGGCGAGACGTGCAACCAGAGCTTCTGCACGAGGATCCCGCCGCGCGAGAGCTCGCGTTCGAAGTGCGCGATCTCGTCGTAGGCGCGCGACCACTCCGCGGCGCTGGCGAGCCCCTCGACGCGCTCGACGAGCACGCGGCCGTACCACGAGCGATCGAAGACGGTGACATAGCCAGCGCGCGGCACATGACGCCAGAAGCGCCAGAGATAGTGCTGCGCGCGCTCCTCGTCGCTCGGCGCCGCGATCGGGATCACGCGGCAGAGCCGCGCGTCGATCGCGGAGCTCAAGCGCCGGATCGCACCGCCCTTCCCCGCCGCATCCCAACCCTCGAAGACGACGACGGTCGAGCGCTTGCGTTCGTGCGCCTTCCAGGTGAGGCGATCGAGCGCGGCGCGCGCGGTGACGAGGCGTTCGCGATACTCGGCCTCCTCCAAGGTGCTCGAGAGATCCACCGCAGCGAGGATCGGCGAGCGCGCGGGTGCGACCGCACGCGCGACGAGGGTCGCGTTCTCCGGCTCGTGCTCCAGCGGCTGCACCGCGCGCTCGAGCGCGGCGAGCAGGATCTTCCCCGCCGCGAGATCGCGCCGCCGCCGATCCGCGGCGTCGATCACGTGCCACGGTGCGTGCGAGGCATCGGTCGCGTCGAGCGCGCGCGCGGACACCTTGGCGAAGCGGCGGTAACGCGAGCGGAAGCGCTTCTCCCACGGCGTCAGCGCGCGCGCCCCTTCGCGCGCCAAGCGCTCGAGCCGCCGCTCCTGCGCTTCCTCGCTCAAGTGGAACCAGAGCTTCACCAGCACGGTGCCGTCCGCGGCGAGCAAGCGCTCGACGGAAGCGATCTCCGCGAGCTCTCGTTCGAGCTCCTCGCGCGAGCTCCGGCGGAACACGCGCTCCACGATGGGCCGCGTGTACCACGAGCCGAAGAAGATGCCGATCGATCCACGCGGCGGCAGCTCGCGCCAGAAGCGCCAAGCCCGCGGGCGCTCGCGCTCCTCGTCGGACTCGTCCCAGAACGCGACCGTGCGCACACCGCGCGCGTCGAGCCACTCGTTCAAGCGATTCACGACCTCGCTCTTCCCGGCGCTCTCGACCCCCGAGACGATGACGAGGATCGAGCGCGCGCCCGCCGCGCGCAGCTCGCGCTGACGCGCGAGGAGTTGCTCGCGCAGCGCGGATTCCTCGGCCGCGAACTCGGCCTTGCCGAGCTTCGGGAGATCGGGGGAGTCGGGGAAGCGCTCGGTGGTCATCGCGATCCTCGTGCGGTGAAGTCGTTCTCCGCTCGCTTCGCAGGCGAGCTCGGCATGGCGAGGAACTCCTGGCTCCTCGAGCTCTTGAACCCCGCCGTAGCAGCAACTCGCCGTTGGTGCAAGCGCGCTCGGCATGCTCGCTGTCGTCGCCGCACGCACTCCACGCATGGATGACGGCGCCGGCGGGCACCGAGCCCTCATGATCAGATCGCCGCTCACCGCAGCGCGACGACATCCTCGCTGGCGATGCGAAGGCCTCGGTCGGTTCGATGTCGATGGCGGTCTCAGGCGCCTCGGTGGCGGATGCTTACTCGCGGCCGTCGATCGATCCGAGCCGCCGCGCGCCCCAGGCCAGGGTCGCGCCACCCATGCGAGACCGAAGGGACCTGCTCGAGAGCGCCGAGCCTGCGACTTCGCCAGGAGGGCGTCGATACGCAGTTCCGCTCATCTTCGGGCGGGAGCGTGACCAGCGGTCCGGCAGGCAGCTATGGTTCGGGAACGAAGACGTCGACGCCCAGAGCCGGAGGAGGCTCGCCGCAGCATGTTCGCCTCTCTTCGCTCCATTCTCGCCCTCGGCCTCTGGGCCACGGCCGGGGTTCCCTCCGTCGGCCTCGCTCAGCGCCCGAGCTTCGAAGAAACCCGCCGCGGACTTCCCATCCTCCGCGAGAGCGTACCTGCGGCAACGAGTGGGGACATCGACGGCGATGGCCTCGCCGACCTCATCCTCGGCACGGCGTCAGGGCGAGCGGAGCTCTGGACCGGACGAGCGGGCGGTGAGCTGCGGCGCCATCCCATCGCCATCGCCCCTCTCGGACTTCGCGTACGGGCGACGCAGCTCGCCGATCTCGATGCCGACGGCGATCTCGATCTGCTCGTGGCCCAAGACACGCTCGAATGCGCCTCCAATTCCTCCTCCTGTGTCGGAGGACTCGATCGAGCTTGGCGCAACGAAGGCGCGGGCGCCTTTACCGAGATCACCGCTCGCATCCCGACCGATGATCAGACGCGCACGAATTCCATCGCCACTGGCGATCTCGACGGAGACGGCGACATCGACCTGATCTATGGCGTGAGTCCGCACATCTGGTATCCCAGCCCTGCCCAACCGCCGCGAATCGAACGTGCACAGGACCTTCTCTTCGTGAATCTCGGCGGCGCGAGCTTCGTCGATGCCACCGCGAGTCTGCCCTCGGCGATGGATGACACGCGCATCGTGCGTCTCCTGGATGTCGACCGCGACGGCGACCTCGACCTCTTCAAGGCCATCGCGCCCTTCTCCTCCGTCCTGGACGGGCAGGACCGCATCTACCTCAACGACGGCTCCGGTCGCTTCCGAGAATTGGTCGGCGCCCTACCCAGGGAACAAGCCGAGCCGCTGCGCGCGGCGGTCTTCGATGCCGACGGCGACGGCGATGTCGACATCGCCGTCCTCGAGAGCACGGGGATCCGCCTCCACATGAGCTTCGGCGATGGTCGTTTCTGGGACGGCAGCCCCAACATCGCGCAATGGCCTGGCGATGCGACCGACCTCCTCGTTGCCGATTGGGACAGGGATGGCGACTCCGACCTCGCCTACCTGCGCTCTGGCGGAGAGTTCGGTGTCCTGAGGAACGACGGCACGGGGCGCTTTGCGCGCGAGACCGCGACGATTCGACAGGTGGGCGGAACGAGCGGCGTGATCTTCGACAGCCAGCTCGACGGCGACCCGGATCTCGTGGTGTTCGCCACCGGAGCAGAGGCGCGGCTCCTCTGGAACGACGGCCGCGGAGTGCTGAACGACGTTTCCGCCCGCGACGTCCCGATTCCCTTTCCAGCCCTGACCTGTGCCGCGGGCGACCTCGACGGGGATGGGC
The DNA here is from genome assembly GCA_016793245.1 of Planctomycetota bacterium. Taxonomy (GTDB): domain Bacteria; phylum Planctomycetota; class UBA1135; order UBA1135; family JADKAF01; genus JADKAF01. The sequence continues at coordinate 4,298 of JAEUHW010000229.1, read as the reverse complement.
ACGCCGAAGCCGTGCTCGCACCGACCGCGGGAGGTGCCTTTGCCGTGCTGCGGCGCGACGCCGAAGATCGCCTCGTCAGCATTCCAGCCGGCTCGCTGACCACGGACTTCGGAGCCGCCGCGGACCTCGCTCTGGCCGATCTGGACGGCGACGGAGATCTCGACGCGGTTCAGGCGAACGTGCTCGCGGCACCTCCGTGGAATCGCCCATCGCAGATCCACAGGAATGCAGGAGGGGTCTTCTCCGTGCTCCCGAACGCGCTGCCCGCAGATCTCGACGCGCACGCCGTCGCGACCGGAGACCTGAACGGGGATGGGGCACTCGACCTCGGCTTCGTCACGCGGAACGGGACGGCACGCGTCTTCCTGCGCCAAGGAGCAGGTTATCAGGAGCAATCGAACGCCTTGCCAGGGATGTCCAGCTCCAGAGATCTCTGCCTCGCGGACGTCGATGGAGACGGCGTCCTCGACGCCGTGCTCGCTGGCGCATCGACAGGGAGCAAGCGCGTGCTCCTCGGAGATGGGTCCGGCCGCTTCCGCGAGCGGATCGGAGCGTTCTTCCCGGACCACCGCGATACCTTCTTCTCCGTGGCCTGCGGAGATGTCGACAGCGACGGTGATGTCGATGCCGTCTTCGGCGGTGGCAATCGTTCGACTCCGCAGCCCAATCGCCTCTATCTGAACGATGGCAACGGGTTCTTCGCGGAGGCGCGAACCATCGATTGGCCGACAGATCGCGCCTATACCACCCAGATCGCGATGGTCGACCTGGATGGCGACCGAGATCTCGACGTCGTCTGCGCCAACCATCTCGGCCTCGAGCGAACGCAAGTCTATCGCAACGATGGTGCGGGCCGGTTCCTCGTCGATCGCGACGCGCTCGTCGGCTGTGATCGCGCCGTGCGCGCCGCGGCCGCGGCGGACTGGGATGGCGATGGCGACATCGATCTGCTGCTGGTCGGCGACGGCGCTCCACGAGTTCAGGCGAATCACTCGCTGCAGCTCCAATGGCGCAGCTCACCGGGGATCGGCAGGCCGCTCGTCTTCGACATCGATGGCGCGATCGGTGCGCCGTTCGCCCTCGGATGCTCCCCCGGTCTGGCCATGCCGCCGTTCGCCATCCCCGGCATCGGCGAGCTGCGTTTGGCCCCCGCGTCCTTCGCCTGGATCGCCTCCGGCGCACTGGACGCTTCGGGAACGGGGAGCCTCGCGCTCTCCGTGCCATTCTCGCCGGCACTACTCGGAGCGCCGATCTACTGGCAAGCTCTCCTGGGGAACCCTCTCCGACTCACGAATCTCGAGGTCACTCGGCTGCGCTGGCTCTGATCACCCTCGCGCCGCGAAGCTCGGGGATTCCCCACCGCACGCAGTTCCTGCAACGTACTCGAGGCGATCGGGTCACACTCGATCGATCCTGGCTCCCATGAATCTACGAACCGACCTCGGCGCGACGCCGCGAGCAGCCACTTCACGAATCTCTCGCATCGCCATGCGTGCGTTCGTCGGCGCCCTGCTCCTCTCCTGCGATGTCGCAGCACAGATCGCCCGCGAGCTCGCGCTCGACGACGCGCGCTTCTCCGCGCTGCATGCGCAGCTCTGCGCCGCGCCGCCGGAGACCTGGGAGAGCGTGCCGTGGCGGATCGACCTCCTCGCCGCGCAGCAGGAGGCCGCCGCGGCGAAGAAGCCGCTCTTCGTCTGGGCGATGGACGGGCATCCGCTCGCCTGCACTTGAAACAACGGCATCGTCGACCGTGCGTCGACCTTCGCTCACCCCGAGATCTTGGAGCTGCTGCGCGCGCACTTCGTGCCGGTCGCGTTGGACCAGGCGTATGAACGGCGCGAGCAGGACGCGTGGGGTGAGTTCTATCGCGCGTTCGCGAAGCAGGGCCCGCGCGCGGACATGCAAGCGACGACGCAGGGCTTCTACGTCGCGACCGCCGCGGGTGAGCTCCTGCTGTACAACAACAATCGCAACCCGGAGAAGCTGCTGCGGCTCCTGCGCGAAGCGCGGGAGCGCTTCGCGAGCTCCGAGGCCTCTCGAGTGGAGGTCGCTCCGCGGCCGCGCGGGGAACGCGAGGCGCGCTATGCGCCGCGGCCGCCGGAGGGCGGGCTCGTGCTGCGCGTGCGCTCGCAGGTGCTCGGCGGCTATCCCGAGCCGACGGACGAGGTCCAACGAGCGATGCAGCGCTCGCTCGGCCGCGACAACCTCTGGCTCACGCGCGATGAGCACGCGGAGCTCGCGCGCGGGGCGTTCCCAGCGAGCGCGCTCGAGCGACTCGCGCGCTTCCACTTCGTCGACAACACGCGCGGCGAGCCGCCGATGTGGGCGAAGCAAGAGGTGCGCACGCTGCACGCGCGCATCGTGAACGGCGTGATCGAAGGCCGCTTCGAGCTCGCGACCGAGAAGGACGCGGGCGAAGCACGCCGCTACCACGGAGAGCTGCGCGGTCGTGTCGAGGTCCGCGACGGTGTGGTCACGCGCTGCGATCTCGTGGCCCTCGGAGGCTTCCGCGGCGAAGGCCGCTATACGCAGCACGCGCCGCCGGGCGAGTTCCCCTTCGCCGTCGCGTTCGAGCTGGCCGATGGCCAGGCGCTCGCGGACGCGATCCCGCCGCAGGGCTCGCGCGGCTGGGTCGATGGCTACCTTCGGCCGCGCTGAGCGCGAGACGGCGGACGGCGAGCACGGCGTATCTGCGTGCTATCTTCTCCGCCCCGTGAACGCGCCCGAGCCTGAACCCACCGCCGAAGAGCTCATCCGCCGCGCCGAGGCGGCGCTCGCCTTCCTCGAGGAAGCGAACGCCGATCGCGGCGTGCTCTATCACTTGGGTGAAGACCTGCGGCGGCGCTTGCTCGAGTCCGCAGGGCGGCTCTCGCGTCCGGACCCGTGGAAGAAGCGCGAGTTCTTCCGCGAGGCGCGCCGCGCGCGGAAGGAGCAGCTCCGCGACGCCGACGAGCGCCAGCTCGCCGAGCGCGGGATCCGGAAGCTCCGGCAGGAAGCGGTGTTCCCGACGCCGCTCGCGCCCCCGCCCGTCGAGCCCGGCGCCGACATCGATGCGCGGCTCGCCGAGCCGCCGCGCGAGCGCGCCGAGGTGCGCGAGGCGCGGAGCTGCTACATCTGCAAGGCCGACTACCGCGAGCTGCACTTCTTCTACGACTCGCTCTGCCCGAGCTGTGGCGAGCTCAACTACGCGAAGCGGACCCAGAGCGCGGACCTCCGCGGGAGAGTCGCCGTCGTCACCGGCGCGCGCGTGAAGATCGGCTATCAAGCGAGCGTACTGCTGCTGCGCGCAGGCTGCACGGTGATCGCCACCACGCGCTTCCCCCACGACGCGGCGCTGCGCTACGCGCGCGAGGCGGACTTCGAGAGCTGGCGCGAGCGGCTGCAGGTGCATGGCCTCGATCTGCGGCACACGCCGAGCGTGGAGGCCTTCGCGAAGCATCTCGATCTCTCGCTATCGCGCCTCGACTTCCTCATCAACAACGCGTGCCAGACCGTGCGGCGCCCAGCCGGGTTCTACGCGCATCTGATGGAGGCGGAGCGCGCGGAGCTGCGCTCGCTGCCCGCGGGCGCGCAGGCGATCCTGCGCTCGCACGAGAACTTGCGCACGAGCGAGCTGCCCGTCGCGCTGCTGGGCCTCGGCCAACACGACGCTCCCGAGCTCTCGCAGCGCGCGCTGCTCGCCGAGGACCTCGTGCGCAGCGAGGCGCTCTTCCCCGGCGGCCAGCTCGATCAGGACCTCCAGCAGATCGATCTCCGCCGCCACAACACCTGGCGCATGCCACTCGCCGAGGTGAGCACGATCGAGCTCCTCGAGGTCCAGCTCGTGAACGCGGTGGCGCCGTTCGTCCTCAACGCGCGCCTGAAGCCCCTGATGCTGCGCGTGCCCACGCGCGACAAGCACATCGTCAACGTCTCGGCGATGGAAGGGCAGTTCTACCGCAGCTTCAAGACCGACAAGCACCCGCACACGAACATGGCGAAGGCCGCGCTCAACATGATGACGCGCACCTCCGCGCAGGACTACGTGCGCGACGGCATCCACATGAACAGCGTCGACACCGGCTGGGTCACCGACGAGGACCCCGCCGAGATCGCCGCGCGGAAGACCGCTGAGCACGGCTTCCATCCCCCGCTCGACATCGTCGACGGCGCCGCCCGCATCGTGGACCCGATCTTCAGCGGCTTCGCGACCGGCACCCACGTCTGGGGCCAGTTCCTGAAGGACTACCGCCCCGTCGCCTGGTAGCCGTCGATCAAATAGGGGCCAGGCCCCGAACGGATCGACGGCGTCGTCGATC
>JAEUHW010000232.1 GCA_016793245.1 Planctomycetota bacterium | reverse complement strand
TCGATCAAGGAGGGGTCTGACCCCTACTTGATCGATAGCGCGGTTCGACCGTGGGGGGTGGATGCGCGAAGAGCGAACGGAGCGGCGGGTTGCCCCGGCAACTCGGCTCTCCGTCCCATTAGGGATTTTTCATTCGAAGACTGGCACGCCGATTGATAAGGGGAGCGCAGCCCGGCGCTTCGCCGCGGCTCCGCTCCTCGCGCTGATGCGATCCACCGAGGCGCGGCCGTTGTAGAAGCTGCAACGAGCGCGCAGGAATGTCCTCGAGCGCGGTCCCCTCCGCGTCGCCGCAAGAGCGTGCCTGGCTCGCTCTGCTGCTCACGGCCGTCGCGGCGGTGCTCCTCTTCCGGCTAGGAGAGGCGCCCGTCGATGTGACGGCCGAGCACCGCGTCGACGTGGTGATGCGCACCATGGTCGCGAGCGGAGATTGGCTCGTGCCGCGCATGGGCGACGAGCTCCGGCTCCAGAAGCCGCCGCTCTCGTATTGGCTCTCCGCGGGACTCGCCGAGCTCGGCCTCGGTCCGACGCCGCTCGCCCTGCGGCTCCCGTCGGCGCTCGCCGGCCTGCTGCTGGTGCTCCTCACCTATCGCTGGGGTCGGCAGCTCGGAGGTCCCGGCCTCGGGCTGCTCGCCGCGGGGCTCATCGCGGCGATGGAGTCGTTCGTGGCGCTGGGGCGGCGCGGGGTCGCGGAGATGCCGCTCGCGGCGGCGTGCACGGCGGCATTCCTGCTGTGGCCGGAGCTCGTCGATCGGCGACGCCGGGGCGTTCTCCCTCTGTTCGCCCTCTGCGTGACGATCGCGTTCCTCGCCAAGGCGACGGCGGCGCTGTTCGTGCTGGGCCTCCCGATCGCGGTCGATCTCTGGCTCCGCGGCGCCTGGCGCGAAGCGCTGCGCTGGAGGAACTCCCGCTGGATCGCGCTCGCCCTGCTGCTCGGCTTCGCGTGGTGGGGCGCCATCGCGCTGCGCGGCGGGGAAGCGCGCGAGCAGCTCGTGCAGATCGCGCTCTTGCCTCTGGGAGTGAAGGCGCCTGACCTGGAGACGAGCGCGCGCCACTATCGCTCGTTCACCTTCTTCCTGGCGGTGCTACCCCAGGCAGCGTCTCCGGCGATCTTCCTCGCCCTGCTCTTTCTGTCGAAGCGCGCTTGGCCGGGCCTGCGCAGCATGTCGGCGGAGCAGCGCTGGCCGTGGCTGGTCGCGCTCGCGATCTTCGTCGGCTTCTCCGCGCTGCCGCAGAAGCAGAAGCACTACCTGCTGCCGATGCTGCCGGCGCTGGCGCTGGTGCTCGCGCAGACGGCGCGAGAACTGCTCGGCGCGCGCGATCTCCCGGCGACCCGCTGGCTGCGCTTCTTCGCGCTCTTCCTCGGCTTGGCCGGCGTCGCCGTCCTGGTCGTCGTCGGCGCGGTCTACGGACTCTGGCTACCTGGTGGATGGCCCGCGGCTCTTGGCATGCTCGCCGCGGGCATGGCGCTCCTGGTCCTGGCGCTGCGCGCCGCCTGGAACGGCGATGCACCTCGCTTCGCCCGCTCCGGGATCGCGTTCGTGCTCGGGTTCTGGATGGTCTGGGAAGACGGCATCGACCACCATCTGCGGCAGTGGAAGGCCGGCGAGCTACGCGATGCGTCGTGGCGGACCGCGATCCAACGAGCGGATGAGTGGGTGCACATCCCGACCGAAGGCAGCGATCCGCGGGAGGAGATCCCGCGCGCGCTGCGTGACCTGGAGGAGCGCGCGAAATGACCTCGGAAGCCGTCCCGCCGATGCTGAGCGTCGTTCTGCCGTGCCATGACGAGAGCGGCAGCTTGCCGAAGCTCGTCGCGGAGATCCGCAGCGCGCTCGATACGCACGGCATCGCCTGGGAGATCGTCGCCGTCGATGACGCGAGCAGCGACGACACCGTCGCGGTGATCGAGCGGCTCGGCCGCGAGGACGCGCGCGTGCGCCTCGCGCGTCACGCGCTCCGCTGCGGGCAGAGCGCAGCGCTCGTCACCGGCTTCCGCGCTGCGCGCGCCGCGGTCCTCGCGACGCTCGACGCCGATGGTCAGAACGATCCCGCGGATCTGCCGCTGATGCTGCGTCGACTGGAGCGCTGCGATGCGGTGTGCGGCGTGCGCAGCAAGCGCCACGACACCTGGATCCGCCGCGTCTCCAGCAAGATCGGCAACGGCTTCCGCAACGGCGTGACCGGAGTCCCCGTCACCGACGCGGGCTGCGCCGCGCGCGTCTTCCGCCGCGAGGTCGTCGCCGAGATGCCGGTGTTCAACGGCATGCATCGCTTCTTCGCGACGCTGGCGCAGGTGCAGGGCTTCCGCGTGGAGGAGATGCCGGTGCAGCATCGCCATCGCATCGCCGGCAAGAGCCACTACGGCATCGGCAATCGCGCGTGGCGCGGGATCCTCGACTGCCTCGCGATGCGCTGGTATCGAAGACGCGCGTTCCCCGCGCGACGCATGGTCGAGAGCTCGAGCCGCATCGCGAGCGTCGACCGCGTGGAGGTCGCGCCATCGCAGGCGTCGAAGGCTCCTCGAGGACGCTGGCGCGGCGCGCTGCTCCTCTCACTCTTCGCCGGCTGCCTCTCGCTGGTGCACCTGACACCGCTGCGCGAGCTGTGGAACGAGAACGGGCTGCAAGAGCTGCAGCGCGCGCTCGACGCCTGGGGTGCTGCCGCGCCGATCGCGTTCGTCGTGCTCGCCTCCGTGGGCATCGGCATCGGCGCCCCGCGCATCGCGTTCGCGACGTTGGCGGGCTTGCTCTACGGCGAATGGGTCGGCTCCGCGCTCGCGCAGCTCGCCACCACCGCGGGCTCGCTGCTCGTCTTCGCCTGGGCGCGCTGGATCGGCCGCGATGCGCTGCGCGGCGGGCGCTTCGCCAACGTGCTCGCGTGGCTCGAGCGCCGGCCCGTCGCGAGCAACGTGGTGATCCGCATCTGCCCGATCGGCAACAACTTCGCCACCAACTTGCTCTACGCGGCCAGCCGCGTGCGCACGGGCCACTTCCTCCTCGGCACGACGCTCGGCACCTTCCCCGAGACGCTGGTCTACGCACTGCTCGGCGCAGGCGTCCGATCGGCTTCGACGGTGCGGCTCGGCGTCGCCGCGGCTCTGCTCCTCTCCCTCGCCATCGTGCACCTGCGCTACTCGACGCGGCGCGCGCCGGCGCTGAGCGAGGCCGTGGAGAAGCTCGGCCACTGACCTTCGCTCTCGCTCCCTCCTCCCCCACTCCCCTCGAGAGGTCCCCTTGTCCGCGCTCCTCTTCCGCCATCGCGGCGTGCTCGTCGTGCTCGCGATACTCCCGGCGACGCTGCTCGCCGGCTCCGATCGCGGCGTTCCGCAGCTCGCCCTTGCGCTCGTGCTGCTTTCGCTCGGCGTCGCGCTGCGCCTCACGGGCGTACGCCAGATCGGAAGCCGCGCGCGCGTGCACACGGCGGGGGCTCGCTCGCTGCTCACCAGCGGTATCTTCGGTTACCTCCGCAACCCGCTCTATCTCGGCAACGCCTTCGTCGCGGTGAGCGCCTGCGCGCTGCTGCGCTCCGCCGAATGCGTGCCCCTCGTGCTGCTCGCCTGGCTCGCGGCCTACACCGTCATCGCCAAGCACGAGGAACGCGAGCTGCGCGCGCTCTTCGGCGCCCCTTACGATCAATACTGCGCTTCGGTGCGCCGCTGGATCCCCCGCTGGAGCCCGTATCAGCCGGACCCCAGCGAGGCTCCCGTGAGCTGGGCTGACGTCCTCTACACCGAGCGGCTCTTCGTGCTGGGCTGCGCGGCGATCGGCATCGCGACCGCTCTCGTGCTGCTCGGGACCCCGGGACTGACGGGGCTGCGGAGCGACATCCTGGAAGCGTCGCCTCTCGCCGCGAGCGGCGTGGTGCTCGGGCTCGCCACCTGGCAGGTCCTGAAGATCAACGTCGTCCAGCCGCTGAAGCGCGCCGCCAAGAAGCGCGCCAAAGCCCGTCGATCAAAAAGGGGTCTGACCCCTTCCTGATCGATATCGATCAGAGAGGGGTCTGACCCCTATTTGATCGACAGCGGATGGCCGGCGGCGCGGAGGGCGGCGAGGCCGGGGTGGTCGGGAGAGAGGCGTTCGGCGCGAAAGAGGCCGCCGCGCGGGCCGCGGCCGCCGGGACCGCGACCGCCCGGTCCGCCGGGAGCAGCGCCCGGACCGCCGGGCGGAGCGTCGCTGCCGATCAGCGCGAGCGGCATCACCCACTCCCAGACCGTCGCGCCTTCCGGTGTGACCTCGAAGACGCGCCGCGTCTCGCCTTCGCAGATCAGCGTGTTGCCGTTGGGCAGACGCTGCACGCCGGAGATGAAGCTCGAGAAGAAGTCTTCCTTCTTGGGTGCGGTGTACGACCAGAGCGCCTGCTCGGGTCCGAGCAAGCCGTCCTCGCGGCGCGGCGCGTAGCGGCCCTCGGCATCGACGGGCAGCGCGATCTCATCGGCCGAGGACCAAGCGCGTCCTTCGCGCGGCGAGCCGTTGTTGAAGACGAGGATGTGGCCGGCGCCGGGACGAGCGGCGGGGATCCAGTGCGCGTTGTGCTGCTCGAAGAGCTGGCGCTGCTCGGGAGTGCCGCCGCGGTACGCGACCGGGTTACCCCAGCGATAGAGGAGATCGCCGCCCTTGCCGTAGCGCCCACCTTGGCTGCTACGCGCTTGCTCGGTAGTCGTCGAGTGATCGATCACCCAGATCTCGTTCAGGTGCTTCACGCTGATCAGGATCTGATCGAACCCCGCGTGGTAGTCGACGGCGTTCGAGTGCATCCAGTCGGCGCCGCCACCGCCCATCGCGCCCATGCCGGGACCACCGGGCCCGCCCGGACCACCGGTTCCGCTCGGCGCCGCGGGAGCAGCTCCCGTGCCGCGTTCCCCCGCGGGACGATCCCCCGCCGGCGGCCCGCCGACGTAGCCGAGCGCGCGCAAGCGCTCCGCCGTCTCGGCATCGGCCTTCGGATCTTCCTTCACCTCGAAGCGCATCCAGTCGGCATTGATGTCGATGCGCTCGGGATGCTCCTCGACGACGCCGAAGTTCTGCGCTCCCTCGTCGCGATCCTGGATCAGGTGATCCCACGCGTGCCATTCCCACACGATCTCGCCGCCGTTCGGCAGCACCGGCTTCACTTCGAAGACGGCATCGGGCCAGAACCACTCGCCCTTCAAGAAGCGCGGATCGCGCCCCGCGGCGATCGCCTCGGCTTTCGTCTTCTTCTCCCACGAGAGGAAGAGCACGTTGCCGTTCGGCAGCGCCTTGATGTCGTGGTGATGCAGGTACTCCTCGTTCGACCAGACGAAGTCCCAGATGACCTGGCCTTCGACATCGAGCTTCTGGATGCGCCCGCCCTCGCCTCCGCCGCGGAAGATCTTGTTGTCGCCTTGGCGCCCCGCGCGGAGCAGCGTGCCATCCGCCATCAAGTAGGCCACGTTGCCGAGCGGCACGTCGCTCTTCCAGCGG
>JAEUHW010000218.1 GCA_016793245.1 Planctomycetota bacterium | reverse complement strand
CTGGTATGTAGTCACGGCGCTCGACGCCGCGGGCGTTCCGATCGATGAGTTGACGGTCGGCGGAGTCACCTATCGGTCTTGGCTCGATCTGCCGCCGGGGCGCGTGACGATCGAGATCCGCAGAGGAGAAGGCGGGCTCCTCCGGAGCTTCGAGCTCGAGGTCAGCGCAACGACACCGGAGATCCAAGTGCCATGAGCACCCCTTCCTCCTCGCGTCCTCCGTTGATGGCCTTGCGCTTCTTGGCGCTCGTGCTCGCTCTCGCGAACGGATTCGTGGCGTGGCGGATCTGGAGCACCGAGCCAGCCGAAGCGGTACCTCGATCGATCGCCGCCGAGACGATCGCCCCCGAGAAGCAAGCTCCGCCCGCGTCGCATTTGCAGCACGCGACCACGAGCCCAAGCTCGCGAACGTCGTCTGCGCCCGAACCCGAGCGCGGCGAGCGCGCTCCGTCGGAGGCAGCGACGTCGCGTGCGGTCGCTCCGACGGCCGCGCGCGAGGACGCCGAGAAAGCACCGCTCGAAGGCACGATCCTCTTCGGCAGCATCCGCGGCTCCGATGGGCGTGCGCTCGAGGAGGTACGAGGTTCGCTCTACGCGGCTGGCGCCGCAAAGGCCGTCGCATCCTTCTCGAAGGCGATCGACGGTCGCTACGCGTTGGCGGGGCTTCCTTCGGGAACGCTGAACCTGCGCTTGCGCGCGGCCGGCTACGCCGAGCTCGAAGAGAGCGTCGAGATCGCGCCGGCGATCGCCGAGATCGAGCGCGACTTCGTGCTGGAGCGCACCTGGATCCTCGCGGTGAAGCTCGAGGCTCCCGGGGGCCGTCCCCTGCACGTCGAGCTACAAGAGCGCGGGCTTCGGCTCCTGGGCGAGCTCGCGGCCATCGCGACGCCCTGGGAGCCAAGCGGCGAGTTCCCCTCGACGCTGGAGCGAGATCTGCCCTATGGCGTGCCGCGCTGGATCAACGCACAAGGACCAGGTGTTTCATTCGACAAGCCGCAGGTGTCGCGCGATCACTTGGGGCACTTCGAGCTGGTCGAGAACCGGCCGCTCTTCGTCAGCGCCGTTCTGCGCAACGCTCGGCTCGCAACGACGCGCGTCGAGCCCGGACAAGCCGAAGTGGTGCTGGTGATCCCTCCCGAGCGAGTCGACGAGCAGCTCGCCACGTTGCGTCTGCGGGTTCTCGACGCCTCTTCCGGCACGGCGCTCCTCGGGGCGCGTGTCGGGTTGTTCCTCAGCAGCACCAGCGGTCCGGGCAACGAAGTCGATGCCGAAGGGCGGATCGAGATCGGGAAGAAGCCGCCTGGAGCCTGGCGACTCGTCGTCACCGCTCCCGAGCACGCCACCGTAGTGCGGCAGATCGTGCTCGCTCCTGGAGCCGTGCTCGATCTCGGCGATCTCGCACTCGAGGCACCGCTCGATCTGAAGGTGCGCTGCGAGGGAACGATCGGCGAAGCGAAGGCACTTGCGGTGCGCGCGTTGCCCCTCGATGTCTCGGCGCATCCCGCGCTCTCGGCCCACGAGCTGCGCTTGCAGCTGGAGGGCGAGCACTTCGTCGCGCAACTCCCGCCGGGGCGCTATCTCGTTCGAGCTTCCGGAGCCGGCGGCGGCGCGATGGTGATCGAGCTGCGCGCTCCCAGCACCGCAGCGTTCACTCTCCCGCTCGCGCCGGAAGCGGCGCTGAGCCTGCGCCTCGCCACGCCGGGCGAGCTCGTTCACGCGATCCTGCTCGATGCCGAAGGTCGCGAGATCTTGCGCGACTGGATCAGGCCAGGTGTGCCCCGCTCGCGCAAGGTGCCCGTCGGCGAGCTGCGCTTGCGCGTGACGACGCGCGCCGGCGAGCTGCCGGAGCGTCGCTTGATGGTTCCGGCGGAAGGGCTCGAGCTCGCCTTGCCGGAGTGAGGAGAACTCGCGAGCGCTCGAAGTGCACGCGGATGCGCCGTGATGGAGGGGCCACCTCGGCCGTGCTCTGACGGCCCTGATCTCGGTTCCGAGGTTCCTCCGTGTCCCCGTTCGCCTTCCGCTCCGCGTGCCCGCGCCGCGAGCTCTGCCCCGCGGCCCGCGTTCCCGGTCCCGATGTCCTCGCGCGCTACTTCGTGCAGCGCCACTTGGCCGGCGACAGCGTTCGCGAGATCGCGGCCGAGCTCGAGCTCGCCGAGAGCGAGGTGGCGAGCGCGCTGCGCGAGGCGTTGGGGAATCGCTGAGCTCGCGCGCTGAGGATCAATCCTGCTTCGAGAGCGCCTCAAGCTCCGCGCGGAAGCCCGCGGCGAGCTGCTCTGCAGCGTGCGTCTCGGCCCAGCGCACCAAGCGCTGGAGGGCCATGCGCAGATCGGCGAGGCCTTGCTTCCCGCGCGAGCGCGCGAGGGCGCTCACCTCTTCCAAGGCGGCGCGCTCGCCGGCGCCGTCGCCGAGGAGCTGATGCGCGAGCGCGAGATCGAAGAGGGTTTTCGCGAGCGCTGCCGGATGCGTTTCCTCGGAGCGCCGCAGCACGTCCACCGTCTCGCGCAGCAGGCGTGCGGCGTCCTCGTAGCGTTCGCGCGCGAACTCCGTGCGGCTCCAGAGATGCAGCGCATGGGCGAGCGCTCGATGCCCGGGCGGCAAGAGCTCGCGCTGCACGACGACGGCGCGCTCCAGCGCCTCCGCCGAGCCCGCGAAGTCGCGGGTGAAGAAGAGCATCGAGCCGACGTTGACCCAGGCCTTCGCCGTGTCGGCGTGCTTCTCTCCGCGCAGGGAGCGCGCGATCGAGAGCGCGCGCTGGTAGCGCGCCAGAGCTTCGGCGTAGCGCCCTTGGGTTTCGTCGAGAGAGCCCACGTTCAGCAAGAGATGGAAGAGATCCGTGTCGATCTTCTCCGGCTGCGCTTCCCTGCGCGCCAAGAGCTGTCTCATGAGGGCATGGCCCTCTTCGATCTCTCCCGCGCGGTTCAAGGCGAGGGCGAGCTCGAAATGCGGCGGACGGCGCTGCTCGTGGATCTCGCCGAACGCGCGCTCGAAGATCTGCAGCGCCTCGCGCAGCAACTCGATCGCCTCGTCATGCGTTCCGAGCTCGCTCTTCATGCGCCCCACGACGACGAGGGGTGCCACCAGCGCGGGATGGTTCGCGGTGTAGCTCTTGCGGCGCGCGGCCAGCACTTGCTCCGCGATCTCGAGAGCCTGCACTCGTTCGCCGCGCGCCCAGCTCAGATACGCGAGGTTCAGCTTGAACCCCTGGGTCGACGGATGATCGGGGCCTACCTCGGCCTCGGACGCGCGCAGAGATTCCTCGATCCACGGCAGCGCCTCTGCCGAGAGCGGATCGCGCTCGAGCTCGAGCGTGGCCGCCAAGGAGAAGCACTCCGCGCGCAACAATCCGCGCACCGGTATGCGATCGCAGAGCGCCAGGGCTTCGCGGGCGAGCTCGAGTCCGCGCCCGATGTCCGAGCGCACCTGATGCCAGCGCGCGAGGCTGCGCAGGATGTGGACCTCGAGCAGGTCTTGATCGGCGAAGCGCTCGGGGCGGGCGCGCAGCGCGCGGAGGGTCTCCTCGAGCAGCGCGCGACCTTCGGCGGCGCGCGGACTCATGCACAGGGCTTCTCCGAGGTCGATGCGCGCGCCGTAGACCGCGCGGTGATCTTCGCCGCTTTGTGCGCGCAAGAGCTCGAGCGAGCGCTCGTACTCGGCGATGCCGTCGTCGAAGCGCCCGAGCCCGGTCAAGGCATCGCCGAGGATGCCGTGCAGCGGCGCGGCGACTTCGGAGCTCTCACCCTCGAGCGTCGCGAGCTCGCCGCGCGCGATGTCGAGAAACTGCGCTACGGTGATGTGAGGTCCATGCTCGCGCGCCGTAGGCGCCTGGAAGAGCCTGCGCAAGAGCTGCATCGCCGACCTCGCGCGCGCGGCATCGCGGGTCGCCTTGACCGCGCGCTCGTCCGCGAGCGCATGCGCGGCCTGGGCCTCGAGCACCGCGGCATCGGCGCGCTTCCGCGCCTCCGTCGCGCGGAGGCGATCTTCACTGGCCGAGTGCCACGCGGCGAAGAGCGCGGAGCCCGCCGCGAGGATCCCGAGCAGGCCGCCCGCGGCGACCGCCAAGGTCAGCGCGTGGCGGCGCGCGAATTTGCGCGTGCGGTAGGCCCAGGTGCCCGCATAGGCCTCGATCGGGAGGTCGCGGCGGAAGCGCTCGAGCTCGAGGTTGAAGTGTTCGACCGAAGCGTAGCGCTGCTCTTCGCGCTCGGCCGTGGCGCGCGCGACGACGGATTCGAGCTCCACGCGCTCGCCGCGCGAGAGATCGTTCGGCAGGAGCGCCAGCAGCAGGCGCCCGAGCGAGTAGATGTCCGCCCCGGTGCCGACGCGCTCGCCGCGGCGCTGCTCGGGGCTCGCGTATCCCGGCGTGAACGCGATCTGTGTCGCGCCCTCGCGGCCCGCGCCGTCCGTACCGCTCAAGAGCCGCGCGATGCCGAAGTCGAGCAGATGCGGCGAGCCATCCGCGCTGACCAGGATGTTGCTGGGCTTGATGTCGCGGTGGACGATCAGCTTGCGATGCGCATGCGCGACTGCCGTCGCCACGCGCTCCAGGAGCTCGAGGCGTGCGCGGATCGGCAGCGCGCGATCGGCGCACCAGCGATCGATGGGCTCGCCCTCGATGTACTGCATCACCAGATACGGCCGGCCATCCTCCGTCTCGCCGCCGTCGAGCAAGCGCGCGATGTAGGGATGGGTCAGGCTGGCCAGCGTCTGCCGCTCGAGCTTCGCGCGCGCCGCGGTGCGCGGAGAGCTCAGCGCCCGTCGCAGCACCTTGATCGCGACGAAGCCCTCGAACTGCCGATCGGCGCGCGCCGCGAGATAGACGGCGCCCATCCCGCCCGAAGCGATCCGCCGCACGATGCGATAGGCGCCGAGCCGCGAGTCGATCTCGAGCTCCTCGCGCTCTTCCTCGCTCTCGAAGCGCGCCTCGCGCGGCGAGCCGATGCGCGCCATGCGCTCGACCTCCGCCGCCGGAGGCGGCTCGAGGAACGCCGCCGCATCGGCATCGGCGTCGAGCAGGGAACGGAGCTCTTGCGCGAGCTCGGCGTCGCGCAGCGCGAGCGTGCGCAAGTGCTCCTCGCGCGTCTCGGGGCCAGCGTCGATCAGCTCGTCGAAGGCCTGGCGCAGCAGCTCGTGGCGCTCGGCCAAGCTCATCGCGAGCCTCGATGCTCGACGGGGCGGGTGGCTGCCCGCCTCGGCGACTCGTTCTGACGCATGCGGTCTGCGGCCTGCGGCTGCAGGTAACAGCGTGGCGTTGCGGAGAGGACCATCGAGGAGGCTGCGGGCAAAGCGCGAGAGGTGGTGAGGATGCGAATGGTACGACTCCTCGCGCTTCCGCGCGATGGTGGAAGGGCGAGGTGTGGGGGGCCGGACCATCGCTTCGCGGATCTGCGATGAGCGCCGATCGTCAGGGTGCGTCCTGCTCGCTCCGGTGGTGAGACTGCGCTCTCCCGAACCTTCGAAGTCACGAGTGACCGGCTCGTGCTCTCAGGTGTCGATCTT
>JAEUHW010000117.1 GCA_016793245.1 Planctomycetota bacterium | reverse complement strand
GCCGTCGATCACATGGGGGCCTGGCCCCCTTTTGATCGATGGGTCAGAGGGTCTTCTGGACCGTGAGGCGGTTCGAGGAGCGGAAGGGCGGGGCGCCCGGGGTGAGCTCCAGCGCTTGCAGGTAGAAGGTGAGCACGATGCCCGGGCCGTCGACGGGGAACGAGAGCGGAGCGGAGCCGCAGCTCGAGCTCGTGGTGCTGCCGATCAGCAAGAGATCGGTGAAGCCCGTGCCCATGTCGAGCGTCGCGATGCCAGGCAGGATCGACGGGGTCGTCGTAAAGGAGACGAAGGTGTAGTTCGCGCGGCCAGCGGGGCCGCCCGAGAGGAACGCGTAGGTCTGGCCGGCTTCGGTGGTCGCGGGGCCCGCGAGCCAGGGCGTGGCGGCGAGGTTCACCTGCAGGTTCTGCGAGTCGGCGCCGAAGCCGCCTTGCAGCTCGACGCGCACGTTCACGGCGCCGCACTCGCTGAGTGTCGGCAGGTCGAACTCGATCGTGCAGTCGTCGAGCACGGTGAACTCGCCGTCGTCGCGCCGCAGCACGACGTTGTTGCCGACTTCGAGGCGCCGCGCTCCGGTGAAGGACACGCCGCTCAAGCGGATGCGCTGCGGCGTCGGCGACCAGTTCTGCACCGTGCTCGGCGTGATCGTGCAGATCTTCGGGTAGCCCGTCGTGGCGGGAGCGCAGCCACACGCGCCGGCGCCGTTCGATCCGTCGAGGAAGAGCACGCCGCTGCCGATCGGATCGAGCCACTGCCCGAGATTGAACGCTTGGTAGAACTGGTCGAAGCGACCGTAGAGCGCAGTCTGCTGGCCGCAGGTGAAGCTCGTGACGCAGCACGCCGGTCCGCGCACGCGCTGCGAGTTGTCGAACACCGGTCCGCCCGAGTTCCCGCCGACCAGCATGCCGGCGGTCCAGTTCATCGCCCACGAAGTGCCGTTGTTCTGGAGCCCGCCGGCAGCGATTGCGATCTGCTTCGGCTCGCCGCCGCCGTGCCCGATGGAAGCGGCCCGCGTGCTGCCCGTGCTGCGCCGATCCCAACCGGCATAGAAGGGCTGGTAGGTCGCGGGCACGCTGCCGTTCAGCCGGTAGAGCTGCGAGTCGTAGCCGCCGTTCAGCGTCGCGGAAGTGGCGAGGCGTGCAGCACCCGACATCGTGCGGCTCGCGTTGCCGGTGGCGAAGCCGCAGCTCGGATCCTCGTAGCGGAAGAGGAACACCGCGTTGGTCATGACGCCGCAGTGCTCGGCCGTGAACAGATAGGGCGTCCCGTCGTGGCGCGTATTGTTCAGCAGCGATGCCGAGCAGAGCGCTCCGCCCGCGAGCGTGCGTACGACCGAGCGCTTCGCGATCTGGTACGAGGCGCCCTCGGGGCAGTTGATGCCGATGCGGCAAGCGCCTTCGGCTTGCGCGGTGATGCGATCCCAGAGCCGCTCGTCGCGGAGGTCGCGGTAGTCGTGGATCAGCTCGCTCACGCGGAGCACGGGATCGCTCTCGGCCCACGGCGCGCGCACGAGCTCGAGCACCACTTCGTCGCCGATCACGGGCTCCACGGCGAAGCCGCCGTTCGGATGGCGATTCGAGCCCTCGTAGGCGCCGAAGAGCTCGCGCCGGCCGGCGTCGTAGAAGAAGAGCTGGCAACCCGCGGGTAGCTCGAAGCGATCGAACACGACGCCGAGCGTGTAGGCGCCGACCGAGCGCAGCGCGAGCCGCGAGACGATGGCGCCGCTCGCGCCGTCGAAGTCGACGCGCGCGAGCTGCATCACGTCGAGCGGCGCGGGGACGACTTCGCCGTAGCGCAGCGGCCAGTGGTTCCTCTGCTCGTCCTCGATGCGGAGGCGCGCGACCTGCGTCGCCGGGAGATCGAAGCGCGGGATCGCGCGCGGGAGCCCGAGCCGATCGGCGAGCGGCTCGCCGGCATGGCGCACTTGGGCTCCGGCAACACCGGCGAGGAGCGCGCCGCAGAACGACGCGAGGACGAAGGAACGCTGCATGAGCTGGTCCGGGACGAGGGGCCGGGGAAGGTGGGGCCGTTCAGGATGGCTTCAAAAGACGAACCGGCGCCAGCTCGAGATCCCTGAAATCACTCCCGTCGGCGGATCGATGGCGAACGCCGCCAGGTGGAACGCGAAGCCCTGCAGCAGCGGATCGGCCGGCGGGTTCACCGCGAGCGTCGCGCGGCCGAAGGCATCCAGCGAGCCGAAGGCCTGCGGGAACACGGGGTTCGCGGGCAGCAGCGAGAGCTCGAAGAGCGGGTCGTAGTTGAGCGGGATCGCGCGCCCATCGCCGAGCGGGATGCCCGGGAGCGAGCCCAGGCTCGCCGCGCAGAGATAGACGTCGCCTGCGCTGCTCGGCAGATCGATGCGCAGCGTCATCGTCTGGCCGGGCACGAACGGCGTCAGCGGATCGAGGCCGAGCGGACAGAGGAGCTGGAGCGCGCGCTCGGCGAGCTGCACGCGCTGCGCGGTGTCGACCAGCGCTTCGAGCGGGAAGCCGAGGCCGAGCACGCGGCCATCGGAGCGCAGCACCGCGGCGCCGAGGCCGTTCGAGTACGTGAGCACGATTTGTCCGCTGCTGCCGGGTGCCGGCCCGACGACGTCGGGATAGTCGACGTCGTAGATGCCGGCGCTGCCGTCGTCGAAGCGCAGGGCGGGCAGCGGCGCCAGCGGCCCGCTCGCGCGCGGCGTCGTCTGATAGACGCCGGCGTCGTCGAGGAGGTAGTTCTGCCCGAGCACGTTCTCGTAGAACGCGCGATCGCTCGCGGTGCCTTGGCTGTCGAGATCCCAGCCGACCTCGGCGCCGGTGAAGAAGAGGCGTCCGCCGCCGTTCAGGTAGAACGCGACCAGCGCTTGCTCGGTGGCCGAGAAGGTCTCGTCGGCGGTTGATTCCTCGCCGAGGATCCACGCGAGGCAGCGGTAGGGCGGGAGCGAGACGAGCAGCGAGCTCACCGCGTCGTTGGTCGCGCCGTCGAAGGCGAAGCCCGCGCTGGCGATCGCGCTCGCCGCACCGCCGTGCGCGGGCAGCCACGCGCGCGGATTCTCGAGCTCCTTCACGTAGCGGTCGCGGCGGTCGAAGCCGTCGACGAGCAGCAGCGGCGCGATGCCGCTCGCGGCGACGCAGCCGCCGACGGGCGTCGACTCGGGGCCGAAGCCGCCGGCGTTCACCGCGGAGACCCGCGCGTAGCGCACGCTGCCGTGACCCAGCGCCGGCAGGTCGAAACTCGTGCCGGCGACGGCGATCGGCTCGCTCCACGCGAAGCCGTCGGTGGAGACGCGCACGCGATAGCCCGAAGCACCCGAGACGGGACTCCACAGCACGCGCAAGCCGCCGGCACCATCGTTGCGACACGCGAGCGCCGTCGGCGGATCGAGCACCCACGGCGTCCCGGGCGCGAGATAGGTGTGGATCGCGCGGTAGATCGCTCGGCCCGCGATGCGCCGGAACTCCGGATGATGGATCGCCTCGATGTCGCCGCCGAGATCGTCGTGGAACGCGAGCTCCAGCAAGCACCCCGGCATCGTGCTCAGCAAGCGCAGCTCGCCGAAGTTCGCGCTGAGTCGCCCGCGATCGATCCACGCGGGATCCCAGAGCTGGCGGAGGTCCTGCACGACGCGCGCCTGCAGCGCGTTCTGGAAGTTCACCGAGCCCGCGGTGGGCGCCGTGTCGTGGATGTAGGAGCTCGTGCCGCTGCCGCCGCCGGCGTTCGTGTGCAGCGAGAAGTAGAGATCGGCGCCCCACCATTCCGCGTAGCGCGGGCGGCAGGAGACATCATCGTCGTTGTCCTGGCCGCCGGAGATCGAGTCCCAGACCGTGCTCGGCGCGCCGAAGTACTGCGCGTGATAGCGCGAGCACTCGAGCCAGCGCGCGCGACCCGAGGCGCCGGCGCCGCGCACGATCGAGCCCACGCCGTCGCCGATCTTCACCGCGTCCGCGATCACGACGCTGCCGCTCGAGCTCTGGTTCGTCAGGCGCACGACCGCGCTCGAGCCCGCGCGGAACGCGAACTCGCCGACGAAGACCCAGCGCGAGCCATCGCGCGTCTGGTCCACGGTGCGCACGGCCGTGCCACCCGCGTGGTCGATCTCGAGGCGCGCGCTCGTCGAGCGATTGGCGCCCGAGCGGAAGTGCACGTAGACGGGGTAGCGATCGGAGCGCGTCATCGTCGCGCGGAAGCTCGCCGTCGCGGTCGTGGTCGGGCTCGTGTTCGCGTAGCGATAGCTGCCGCCGTTCCAGCCGCTCGACGCCGACGTGAACCAAACGCCCGTCTCGGAGTAGGCCGGTGCTCCTTGGTCGTTGTCGACGACGCGCTCCTCGGTGGTGCGCGTCCGCGCGCGGCAGGAGATCACGTTCGCGCCGGCGCCCTCGAGATAGGGCAGCACGTGATCGAACATGATCTCGTTCGTGTGCACGTCCTCGATCAAGCCGTCGATGACCCCGCGCTGCGTGGTCCAACCGAGCGAGGAGTGCCAGTAGTAACCATGGCCCGGGGAGACCACGACACGCCGGCCTGCGAGGGCCTGCGCCGCGAGTGGCTGTGAGAGGGCGATGGCGCCGGCGGAGGCCAGCGCGACGAACCAGAGTCGGCGGATCGACATGGGGCGGAGGCGGCGCGCGCGGCGGCGCGGCTTCGAAGACGGTCTGCGTGAACCTTCGGGGGGAGGGCTGGCGCGCTTCAAGTCTGGCACGCGATCGCAGGGGGACAAGGAGGCGCTCCGCGGCGCGGGGGGGGATTTTGCGCGTTCGTAGGCGACGAGCCCGCGAGATGCGGCGCGCCGCGCCGGGCTCAGGAGGCGCGGTGGCGCGTGCGCAGCGGGGCCGTGCCCTTCGGCACGCAGAGCCGGAGCAGCGCCTGCGCCGCTGGCGAGAGCGTGATGCCGCTGCGATGCACGAGGTAGAAGGCGCGCTTCTTCGAGACCCCGGGGATCTCGACCAAGTGGCCGCGGTCGAGATCGGCGGCGGCGGCGAGGCGCGAGACGAAGGTCGTGCCCAAGCTCGCGCGCGCGGCCTGGCAGAGCGCCTCGTTGCCGCGGATCTCGAGCACGCAGTCGAGCGACTCGGGATCGATGCCCTTCTCGCGCAGCATCTCGATCGCGGCGCTGCGCGTGCCCGATCCGGGCTCGCGCAAGATGATCGGCAGCTTCTTCGGGTCGCGCTCCTTGGCGAGCGTGGGCGAGCAGACCCACAGGATCTCGTCCTCGCCGACGGGGTAGGCCACGACGTCCGGCGACTGCACCGCGGCGCCGATCACGGCGAGCTCGACCTCCTCGGCGCGCAGCGCGGCGAGCGCTTCCTCGGAGTCGAGGAGGTGCAGATCGATGCGGACACCCGGCAGCTCTCCGCGCAGCGCCGCGAGCTGCTTCGGCAAGAGATAGGAGCCCGGGATCGACGAAGCGGCGAGGCGCAGCACGCCGTGCGGCCGAGCCAGGAAATCGCGGAGCGCCTTCCGCGTCTCCTCCTCCAAGCGCAAGAGCCGCCGCGCGCGCGGGAGCAGCAGCTCGCCCGCAGGAGTGAGCCGCGAGGCACGCGCACCGCGATCGAAGAGCCGGGCGCCCACGAGCTCCTCGAGCTGCATCACGCGCGCGCTGATCAGCGACTGCGCCGTCGCGAGGCGCCGCGCCGCGCCCGTGAAGGAGCGCTCCTCGGCGACGCAGACGAAGGCTTCGAGCTCGCGCGGGGCGAGCGACTGTTCATTCGAGCTCATGCGCAGGAACCTCGCCGCGTCGCGCCGAGGCGCGCGCGGATCCAGGTGGAGAAGAGATCGCCGGCGAGCACGAGCAGCGCGCTGCAGGCGATGAAGAAGAGCATTTCGTCGTAGAAGAGCCGCGCGCGCGCCTGGGCGAGGCCGTAGCCCAGCGACGGCAACGCCACCATGCCCAGCACGGTCGCTTCGCGGAGGCAGGTCTCGCCGCGGTAGAAGAGCAGGAGCAGGAAGCGCGTGGCGCTCTGTGGCGCGAGCGCGGCGCAGGCGATCTGTGCGCGCGTGGCGCCGGCTTGGCGCAGCGCGGCAGCGGCGCGCGGCGGAGCGCCCTCGAGCATCTCCGCGCCGAGGCGGCCCAGGATGCCCGCGTTGTGCAGCGCGAGGCCGAGGACCAGCGCCCACGCGAGCGGGCCGAGCAGCGCCACGGCGAGGAACGCGAGCACGTACTCGGGGATCGCGCGCAGCAGCACGAAGGCCGTGCGCACGCTCGCGCGGAGCGTGCGCCACGCGAGGCGTGCGAGCTCGGTCGCGGGGCGCGGGTTCGCGAGGAAGGGCTCGGCCGTGGCGAGGGTGCGCGCGGCGAAGAAGCTCGCGGGCCAAGCGAGCAACGCTGCGAGCGCGGTCGCGGCGACGGCGAGCGCCAGCGTGTTCGCGCTCGCGGCGAGGCCGACGGTGTGAGCGCGCTCCGCGAACCACGCGAGCGCCGCGCCGAGATCGAAGTCGCGGTCGCGCAGCGCGTGCGGTTCGAGCTCGCGCGCGAAGCGCGCCAGGCGTTCGGCGCTCCCCGTGCCGAAGGCGCTCGCTAGGAAGCCGCCCGTGAGCCACGCCCAAGCGACGAGCAGCGCGAAGGCGAGCGCGCTCGCGCACACGAAGTGAGCGCGCGGCCGCGCGCGGCGCAGCGCCTGGATCGCCTTCCAACGCTGGCACTCGTTCATGCGCTGAGCCTCCGCCGCAGGGCGCCACTCCAGCGCTCGGCCGCCAGCACGAGCAGGAGCAGCGCGTAGAGGTAGGTCCAGAGCTCGCGGAGATGCTGGTTCTCGAAGGCCTGCGCGATGTAGAGCCCGAGCGTGGGCACGCCGAAGAAGCCGAGCACTGCCGCCGAGCGCAGCGCGCATTCGAAGCGGTAGAACGCGTACACCGTGAGATCGGGGAGCGCTCCGGGCAGCCGCGCGGCGACGAAGCTCTGCCAACGCGCAGCACCGCCGTGCTCCAGCGCGCGCACGGCGCGTTCGTCGGCTTCGTCGAGGAGCTCGGAGAAGACCTTCGCCAAGGTCCCCGCGTAGGGCAGCGCGAGGGCAACGGCCGCGGCGAGCGGGCTCGCGCCGAGCGCGGCGAGGAAGAGGGCAGCCCAGAGCAGCTCGTGCACCGAGCGCAAGCCGACGGCGAGCGCGCGAGAGGCGAACCAGAGCGCGCGCGCTGCCGTAGAGAACGCGCCGCGCGCCTCAGAGCGCCAAGTGCTGCGCGCGCAGAGGACGCCGAGGGGCAAGCCGAAGAGGAGCGCCAGCGAGAGGCCCGCCAGCGCGAAGCCGAGCGTCGCACGCAGACCCTCGAGCACCTTCCAGTAGAGCGGCATCGTCCCGGCGGGGACGCTGCTCTCGTACTCGAGCGCCGGAGTGAAAGCCGCCGCCGCGAAGCGCGCGAGCAGCTCGCCCTCGACGTTGCCGAGTGCGTGCAGCGTGGCGAAAAGCTCGAGGCGTGCCGCCGCGAGGAGCGCCGCGACGGCGAGGAACGTCGCGAGCCAGAAGCTCGCCGAGGGCGCGCGACCGCGCGCCGATGCTTGCGCGTCACGCATGACCCGCACCTGGCGCCAGCGCGAAGAGCTCGCGTTGCGCGCGCGCGTCCAAGAGCTCGCTCGGTCCATCCAGCGCGAGGCTTCCCGCGCGGAGGCCGATCACGCGGGGGAAGAGCTCCCGCGCGAGCTCCACGTGGTGCAGGCTCGCGACGAGGGTGAGGCCGCGTTCGCGTGCGAGCTCGAGCAAGAGCTCCAGCACGGCGCGTCCGCGCGCGGGATCGACGCTCGCGATCGGCTCGTCGACGAGCAGCGCCTCCGGCTCCTGCGCGAGCGCGCGGGCGATCGCGACGCGCTGGCGCTCGCCGCCGGAGAGCTGCTCCACGTCGCGATAGAGGAGCTCGGCGATGCCGAGGCGTTCGAGCAGCGCGTGCGCGCGCGAACGCTCGGCGCGCGATGGGTAGAGCAGGGTCCGCAACGCGCCGAGCGCCGTGCTCCGACCGAGGCGCCCGCAGAGCACGTTGTGCAGGACACTCGTGCCGGGCACGAGGGCGAGCTCCTGGTGCACGAAGCCGAGGGCGGCGCGCTGCGCGCGGAGCGCGCGACCGCGGAGCGCGGGCACCGCACGGCCGTCGAGCCGGAGCTCGCCCGCGCTCGGCCGCAGCGCCAAGCCGAGCACGCGCAGCAAGGTGGTCTTCCCCGCGCCGCTCGGTCCGACGATCGCCGCGAGGGAGCCGCGCTCCAGCGCGAGCTGCGGTACGCGCAGCACTTCGCGTGCGCCGTAGCTCACGGCGAGCTCGCGGAGCTCGAAGTGCGGCGCGCTCCCGTTCATCGCAAGAGGCCGAGCTCCACGGCGACGCGGCGGAGCGGTTCGAAGTCCGCGTTCTGCGCCGCCACCAGCTTGCGGCGGGGGAAGGCCGCGAGCAGCGCGGGATCGTCCAGCGCGAGGAGCTCTGCGGCGAGCTTCGCGGTGAAGCCCGCGCCGAAGCGCGTCTCGAGCGCAGGGTGCGCGGTGAAGTTGTAGTCGGGGAAGGGCGGCGTCACCCAGATCGCGCGCACGACCTCGGGGTCGATCTTCCCCGCGCGCACGTTTGCTTCGTAGACCGCGCTGCTCACCGCGCCGCACTTCACGTTGCCCGCGGCGACGAGGGCGAGCGTCTTGTCGTGGCTGCCGCTGAAGACGAGCGCGTGCTGGAAGAAGCGCTGCGCATCGAGCCCGGTCTCGCGGCGCAGGTAGTGCTCGGGCATCAGGCGCCCGGAGGTCGAGCTCTCCGCGCCGAACGCGAAGGGGAAGTCGGCGATCCCGCGCGGGAACTCAGCACTCGGGACGAGGCCGGTGTCGCGATGCGCGATGAAGGTCGAGGTGAACGCGCGGTCCTCTTCGCCCTGCGCGATCGCGCGCGCGCCCGGCACCGCGTCCACGGCTTGCAAGTGCGTGAGCCCGCCGAACCACGCGAGCAGCACGTCGCCCCCGCGGAACATCTCGACGCTCGCCGCATAGTCCGTCGCGGGCTGATAGAGCACGGGCACGCCGAGTCGCTCGGCGAGATGGGTGGCGAGGCGGTCGAACTTCTCGCGCAGCTCGGTCGAGTTCTGGTCGGGGATCGCGGAGAAGCGCAGGACCTCTCTGCGCGCCGCGCCGCTCGAGGCTCGCTCCGCATCGCAGGCGGCGCCGAGGACGCTCGCCACGAGGAGGCACGCGGCGGTGGCAAGGGAGCGGAGAGAGGGGGAGCGCAAAGCGGGTTCTCGGATCGGGCGGACCGATGGCAGCGAGCGGCGAGGCGGATCATGCCGCGCCGGTTGGTACGACGGAACGCCGCGCTCGCGGGCGGCGCATTTTTCCCGCGCGCTTGACCCTCGCACCGGACCGCCTATCCTTCCATCCGCATAGGCGGATGAAGCCGCCGGACCGCTCGCCCGCCACGATGCCCGACCTCGACGCCACCTCCGACCTCTTTCGCACCTTCGGCGAGCCGGCGCGCCTTCGCATCTTGGCGTTGCTCGCCGAGCAGGCGTTCACGGTGGCGGAGCTCACGGCGATCACCGGGCTCACGCAGTCGCGCGTCTCGACGCACTTGGCCCGCCTCCGCGACGCCGGGCTCGCCGTCGATCGCCGCGACGGGGCGTCCAGCTACTGGGTGCTGAACGACGCGGCGATGCCCGAGAGCGCGCGCCGCGCGTGGGAGCTCGCGCGCGCTGCGATCGACGATGCGGTGCTGGAGGAGGACCGCCTCCGCGTGGCGCAGGTGCTGCGCGCGCGCGCCGGCGGCGCCTCCTGGGCCGACAGCGTCGCGGGGCAGATGGACCGGCACTACTCGCCGGGCCGCACCTGGGAGGCGCTCGCGAGAGCGACGCTCGGCTTCGCGCGCCTGGGCGACGTGCTCGATGTCGCCTCCGGCGACGGCCTCCTCGCCGAGGTGCTCGCGGCGCGCGCGCGCAGCATCACCTGCGTCGATCTCTCGGCGCGCGTCGTGCACGCCGGTGCCCGGCGCCTCCACCAGCGCGGCAAGGTCCGCTTCGCGCAGGGCGACATGCATCGCCTTCCGCTCGCGGACGAGAGCTTCGATCAAGTGGCGCTGCTGAACGCGCTCGTCTTCACCGCGCGCCCCGAGCTCGTGCTCGACGAGGCCTGCCGTGTCCTGCGTCCGGGCGGAACGCTCGTGATCGCGACGCTGCGCCAACACGAGCACCATTCACCCGTCGAGCGCTACGGACATCTCTCGCATGGCACGACGCCGCCGAAGCTCCGTTCTTCGCTCGAGCGCCGCGGGCTCGCCGTCGAGCACTGCGCCATCACCTCGCGCGAAGCGCGGCCGCCGCACTTCGAATCGATCACCGCCCACGCGACCAAGCTCGAAGCCCCCCTGGAGGGCCGTCGATGAGCCTCTACGACCCGGTCTCCCACGCGCTCCTGCATGCCTTGCGCGAGCGCATCCTGATCCTCGACGGCGCGATGGGCACGATGATCCAGCAGTACAAGCTGGACGAAGCCGGCTACCGCGGCGAGCGCTTCCGCTCCCACGGGCGCGACCTGAAGGGCAACAACGACCTACTGATCCTCACGCAGCCGAAGCTCGTGCGTTCGATCCACGAGGGCTATCTCCGCGCGGGCGCGGATCTGCTCGAGACGAACACCTTCAACTCGACGACCATCGCGCAGGCCGACTACGGCTTGGAGAGCGCGGTCTACGATCTCAACTTCCACGGCGCGCGCTTGGCGCGCGAGCTCGCCGACGAGTGGAGCGATCGCAACCCCGATCGCCCGCGCTTCGTGGCCGGCGTGCTCGGGCCCACGAACCGCACCGCGTCGATCTCGCCCGACGTGAACAACCCGGGCTTCCGCAACGTGAGCTTCGACGAGCTCGTCGCCGCGTATCGCGAGGCGACGCGCGCGCTGGTCGAGGGCGGCTCGCACGTGATCCTGATCGAGACGATCTTCGACACGCTGAACGCGAAGGCCGCGATCTACGCCGCGCTGGAGGAGTTCGAGCACCTGAAGCGCCGGCTGCCGCTGATGATCTCGGGCACGATCACCGATGCTTCGGGACGCACGCTGTCGGGCCAGACCACGGAGGCGTTCTGGACCTCGGTGCGCCACGCGCAGCCGATCGCGATCGGACTGAACTGCGCGCTGGGCGCGAAGGACCTGCGGCCCTACGTGCAGGAGCTCTCGCGCATCGCGGACACCTACCTCAGCACGCACCCGAACGCGGGTCTCCCGAACGAGTTCGCCGAGTACGACGAGACGCCGGAGCAGATGGCGGCGACGCTGCGCGAGTTCGGCGAGGCGGGGTTCCTGAACCTGGTGGGGGGCTGCTGCGGCACGACGCCGGAGCACATCCGCGCGATCGCGGAAGCCGTGCGCGAGCTCCCGCCGCGCGTCGTGCCGGAGGTCGAGAAGTTCTGCCGCCTCTCGGGCCTGGAGCCGATGACGATCCGCCCCGAGAGCAACTTCGTGAACGTGGGCGAGCGCACGAACGTCACCGGCAGCAAGCGCTTCGCGAAGCTCGTGCTCTCCGGCGACTACGAGGCGGCGCTCGACGTCGCGCGCCAGCAGGTCGAGAGCGGCGCGCAGATCCTCGACGTGAACATGGACGAGGGCATGCTCGACTCCGAGGCCGCGATGAAGCAGTTCCTCTGCTTGCTCGCGGCGGAGCCAGACATCGCCAAGGTCCCGGTGATGGTCGACTCCAGCAAGTGGACGGTGCTCGAGACCGGGCTCCGCTGCTTGCAAGGGAAGGGCGTCGTGAACTCGATCTCGCTGAAGGAAGGCGAGGCGGAGTTCCTGCGCCAGGCGCGCGCGATCCGGCGCTACGGCGCGGCGGTCGTGGTGATGGCCTTCGACGAGAAGGGCCAGGCCGACACGCTGGAGCGGAAGGTCGAGATCTGCCGGCGGAGCTATGACCTGCTCACGCGCGACGTCGGCTTCCCGCCCGAGGACATCATCTTCGATCCCAACATCTTCGCGATCGCGACGGGGATCGCCGAGCACGACGCCTACGCGGTGGCGTTCATCGCGGCGGTGCGCGAGATCAAGCGGCGCTTGCCCCATGCGCTCGTCTCGGGCGGCGTCTCCAACGTCTCCTTCTCGTTCCGCGGCAACGACCCGGTGCGCGAAGCGATCCACGCGGTGTTCCTCTACCACGCGGTGCGCGCGGGGATGGACATGGGGATCGTGAACGCGGGTCAGATCGCGCTCTACGAAGACATCCCAGTGGAGCTCCGCGAGCGCGTGGAGGACGTGGTCCTCGCGCGGCGCATCGACGCGACCGAGCGCCTGCTCGAGATCGCGAACCAGGTGAAGGGCCAGTCGAAGGAGCGCAAGGTCGACATGAGCTGGCGCGAGCTCGCGGTCGAGGCGCGGCTCGAGCACGCTCTCGTTCACGGCATCGACGAGTTCGTGGAAGCCGACACGGAGGAAACGAGACGCTTCCTCCCGCGCCCGCTCGACGTGATCGAAGGCCCGCTCATGCGCGGCATGAACCGCGTCGGCGACCTCTTCGGCGCGGGGAAGATGTTCCTCCCGCAAGTCGTGAAGAGCGCGCGCGTGATGAAGAAGGCCGTGGCCGACCTCGTGCCGTTCTTGGAGGCCGACAAGGCGCAAGGCGTGCGCGGCAGCGCCGCCGGCAAGGTGCTGATGGCCACCGTGAAGGGCGACGTCCACGACATCGGCAAGAACATCGTGGGTGTCGTTCTGCAGTGCAACGGCTACGAGGTGCTCGACCTCGGCGTCATGGTGCCGTGCTCGAAGATCTTGGAGACGGCGCGCGCCGAGAACGTCGACATCATCGGGCTCTCGGGTTTGATCACGCCTTCGCTCGACGAGATGTGCTTCGTCGCGCGCGAGATGGAGCGCGAGGGCTTGGAACTCCCGCTCTTGATCGGCGGGGCCACGACCTCGCGCATCCACACCGCGGTGAAGGTCGCGCCGAATCGCAGCGGCGCCGTGGTGCACGTGATGGACGCCTCGCGCGCCGTCGGCGTCGCGCAGAACCTCCTCTCGCCGCAGACCGCGACGAGCTACGCGCAGTCGATCCGCGAGGAATACGAGGCGCTGCGCGTCGCGCATCGCGGCAAGCGCAGTGGCGTCGTGCGCTTGCCGATCGCCGACGCGCGCGCGAACTCGCTGCAAGGCGTCGAAAAGCCCTCGCCGCGGCCGAAGCAGCTCGGCCTCCGCGTGCTCACCGACCTCCCGCTGCGCGAGCTCGTCGAGCGCATCGACTGGACGCCGTTCTTCCAGACCTGGGAGCTCGCGGGTGCCTATCCCGCGATCTTCGAGGATCCCATCGTGGGCGCGGAGGCGAAGCGCCTCTTCGCCGACGCGAAGAAGGAGCTCGAGCACTTGATCTCCGGCGGGCGCCTGAAGGCGCAAGCCGTGCTCGGCCTCTTCCCCGCCAATCGCCGCGGCGCCGACGACATCGTCGTCTGGAAGGACGAAGCGAAGAGCGGAGAGCTCGCGGTGATCCACACGCTGCGCCAGCAGACGCGGAAGCCCGTCGGCCGCGCGAACTTGGCCCTCGCCGACTTCCTCGTGCCCGAGGAGAGCGGCGTGCTCGACTGGTTCGGCGGGTTCGCGTGCACCGCGGGCATCGGTCTCGATGCGATCGTCCGCGAGTACGAGCAGCAGCACGACGACTATCGCTCGATCCTCGCGAAGGCCCTCGCCGATCGCCTCGCCGAAGCTTCGGCGGAATGGCTGCACGAGAAGGTGCGCCGCGAGCTTTGGGGCTACGCACCCCTGGAGCACTTCAGCAATCGCGAGCTGATCCGCGAGGAGTACACGGGCATTCGCCCCGCCCCCGGCTATCCCGCCTGCCCTGACCACACCGAGAAGGGGACGCTCTTCCGCCTCCTCGACGCGACGGAGCGCGCCGGCATCACGCTCACCGAGAGCTACGCGATGCTCCCCGCCGCCGCCGTCTCCGGCTTCTATTTCGCGCACCCGCTCGCCGAGTACTTCGGCGTCGGCAAGATCCACACCGACCAGCTCGAGGACTACGCGCGCCGCAAGGGCTGGACCCTGGACGAAGCGCGCCGCTGGCTCTCCCCGAACCTCGCCGAGGATGTCGAGGAGCCCGCGTCGATCAAATAGGGGACAGGCCCCTTTTTGATCGACGGGGTCGCCCGCGACCACTGCGGCTCGCCGTCGATCAAAGTGGGGCCTGGCACCTATTTGATCGATGTGACAGTGGCGCAAGATGTCGGCATGAGCCGTCGAGCTGCCGACGCTTCAAGTCGAACCGTTGTGCTGCGTTTCTCCGCCGCGACGCACGATGACGAGCACCGAGCGATCCATCGGCGCTGGTTCCGCACTACCGCCTCGGAACGCTTCCTGCTCGCGAACCATCTTCCACGCCGCGTCCCAGATGCCTTCGGCTCCAACGCGCCGCCAGAACTCGAGATCAAAGCTCCCGTCGTCCTGCTCGCCGTTCCGGAGCACTCGGCTCATGACGACGCGGTGCGGATCGGGATCGGATTGGTCCATGGCGTTCAGGGGAGGCCGTACTGGCAACAACGCGGAGATGGGCGTCGACCGAATCGGGGGCAGATCGCTTCATGATCGAGCCTTTCTTGATCGAGACGACGTGATCCCCTCCGCCGCAACGTTCTACCGCGGCGGTGCGGCGTCCCCGACCAGCCTCTGCACGAGCTCGGGCAGCGGGATCGCACGCGTACCCGATCCCAGCGAGTGCTCCTCGCCTTCAGGCATCACGACGTAGCGTTCGGTCGCGCCGATATCTTCGCAACCGAAGGCGAAGCCCTTCCGCGGCGTCGGTGAGAGCGAGCGCTTGATCTCGATGGCGACGATGCGCGACGAAGGGCCTTCGAGCACGAGGTCGATCTCCGCACCCGCGGAGGTGCGGTAGAAGCTCGCCGACCAAGGTTCGGGTAGATGGACCAGGAGCTGCTCGATCGCGAAGCCCTCCCACGAGTGCCCGCAGAGAGGATGGCCGAGCAAGCCCTCGAGATCGGCGATGCCGGCGAGCCGATGCACGAGACCGCTGTCGCGAAGGTAGATCTTCGGCGCGCGCACGAGGCGCTTGCGGCTGTTCCCCGCCCAAGGAACCAGCTCGCGCAGCAGGTAGAGGTCGACCAGGAGGTCGAGGTAGCGCCGCACGGTCTGGCCCGAGAGGCCGATCGATGCGGCGAGCTTCGAAGCGTTGAGTGTCTCCCCTTGGCTAAGCGCGAGCATCGAGAGCAGGCGCCGCATCTGCTCGGCCGGGATGCGCGGTCCGAGCTGCGGGATATCGCGCTCGAGGTAGGTGGCGAGGAACTGCCCGCGCCACGTGAACGACGCTTCCTCGTCGCTCGCGAGGAAGCTCGGCGGGAAGCCGCCGCGGAGCCAGAGCCGCTCCATGTCCTCGCGCGTTCCGGAGCTCGCCACCTCGACCAGGGAGAGGGGCGCGAGCTCCAGGTACTCGATGCGCCCGGCGAGGGACTCCGAGCTCTGGCGCAGGAGATCGCGAGACGCCGAACCGAGCACGAGGAACTGCGCGCCCCGCTCTCCGGCGCGCAGGCGGCGATCAACCAGGCTGCGCAAGAGCGGGAAGAGCTCCGGCCGCCGCTGCACCTCGTCGAGGATCGTCAGCGAACCGGCCCGACGACCTAGGTAGTCCTCCGCGTCGCGGAGCTTGCCGAGGTCGGAGTCGAGCTCGAGGTCGAGGTACAGCGAGGGCTTCCCACCCTGCGCTTCCGCGTGGGCGAGGGCGAGCGTCGTCTTGCCGACTTGCCGCGGACCGACGAGGGCGACGACAGGAGACCGGGCCAGGGCGCGCTGTAGGCGCGAGGCGAGGATGCGGGGCAGCATCCTTGCAATCTTTCCATGGCGCGGAAGATTTGCAAGGTTCGGTGCGGCGACTGTGGGCCCTTCGTCTCGTTGTGCCTCGCTCGTGAAGAAAAAGTCCCCGCCGACCGGAAAGCGCGGTGGTGGCGCGCCCTTGGTCTGCCTGGTTGCCCGAAGGCGGGCGACGAGGCAAGTCACCGAACCCCAAGACCCCGGCACCGCCATGCGCCTCCTCTGGAAGCTCACCGCCGCCTCTTTCCTCGTCCCGCCGGCTTTCTTCGTCGTCTCCGGCCGTTCGCTCGGCGAGCTCTTCGACCTCGCACGCGCCGCGGCGAGCACGATCACCGATCGCAGTCTGGAGCAGGTTCCTACCGAAGTCCGCGACAAGAAGCTCGACCACGATCTCGAGCTCCAACGCCGCCGCCTCACCGATCAGAAGGTCTCCCTGCAGCTCTCGCGCCGCGAGATCGGTGAGCTCTCGACGCAGGTCGACGAGCTCGAGGAGCGCGCCGCGCGCCGCAAGCGCCTTCTCGGCGAAGCCCTGCCGGTGCTGGAGCAGGCGACGCAGCAGAGTTTGGCCGTCGTGAGCTTCGCGGGCTCGGAGCACGAGCTCGCCGAGTTCCAGCGTCAGATCGATGTCCTGCTCGCGGAGGAAGAGCGCGAGCAGCGCCAGCTCGAGATCCGCCGCGCGGGGCTCGAGAAGCTTACGACGAGCCTGGCCGAAGGCGAGGCGGCGCTGCAGGAGATGGAAGGCGCCCTGATCGCTTGGCAGCAGGAAGTCGAGCTCTTGCGCACGCGGCGCGAGCAGGCCGAGTTCGAAGGGCGGACGCTGGAGATCGTGGCGGCGACGCAGGCGAACGGACTCGCGGGTCCCACCGCAGGCGAGGTCGGCGCCGAGGCCGAGGCGCTGCGTAAGGAAGTGGGGCGGATGGAGGCGGAGAACCAGGCGCGCCGCGAGGCCCTGCCCGGAGCCGCCGCCCCGCAGAAGCTCTCGCGCGACTGGGAGCGCTTGGAGCGGCTGCGCGCGGTGCAGGCGGCGGCTGCCCCCGCTGTCACGCCCGGAGCGGCCGCGAGCGAGCGCGCCTCGGAAGCGACGGCGGCCCCGACCGCGACCGACGAGACCCAGCGCCGCTTCTGAAACCTGCGCGGAGGAGGCCCTCGGCTTCCTCCGCGCTCTCATCCACGCCACAATCGACGCCCGGAAGACGGAGCACGCCCCATGCTCGATGAAGAAGGATTCCGCCGCCTGCTCGATCGCTATCACGCGAGCAAGGACGAGGACGAACGAGAGCGCATCGGGAACGAGATCCTGAGCGCGATCCTCGATCACTGGGATCATGAGCTGCGACCGCTGCTCGCACGCGAATTCAGCGCTACGAAGTCCGACACCAGCGTGCGCTACAGCGCGATGGTCAGCGCATTCTTCGCTGACATCCTGGAGGAGAACCCCGACGTTCTCTGGCGCGCCGACTCGCTGCGTGCGCTGACGCGTTATGCCTCCGTGGTGATCAGCCGCGACATCCTCGATGTCCTGCGGCGCAAGAAGACACGCAAAGACCATGCGGATCCTCTGCGGCGCTTCGTGGAGTCGCGTGCTGCGCATTTTGAAAGCCGCCATCAGCTCGACCTGGAATGCGCTCTTGGCGAGCTCGCCGCATGGGATCGGCGCGCGGCACCCTGGCCGCTTCGCGCGCGCGTGATCCGCTTTCGCTACCTCGATGCCATGGAATACGAGGAGATCGCAGCGCAGGAGGGGCTTCCGATCAAAGTCATCTATCGGGCGAAGGCAGATGCTATCGAGGAGCTGCGACGCACCTGCGGAGACGATGCGAAGGACGCCGGGAACAGAGGTGCCCGATGAGCGCCTCCGCTCCCGAGAGCTCCGATGTTCCGACGCCTGATTCTGAGGCGCCCGAGGGGCGCCCTCTCGATCTCCTTGGGTTGAAGGGGCGCCCGATGAACGAACGCGTGTGGCCGAGCACCTACGCTGCCATCGATCGCGCTGGCTATGTGAACTTGGAGTCCGCCTCCAGCGGCGACGAAGGCGCCACGGGCGCGGTCTTCCGCGCGCGCGAGAAGACGACCCTGCGGCTGGTGGCGCTGAAGGTCATCCTCGAGCCGATGCGCGAGCGTTCGCGTCAGCAGCTCCAGCGCGAGCGAAAGATGCTCTGCGCCGATGACCTGCCGAGCTCTGCCGTTCGCTTCTACTCCTGCATCGAGAGCCCGGACGGTTCCCATCAGCCGGTGCTCGTGCTCGAGTACATCGATGGTCAGAAGATCCACCACTACGCCAAGGCGCGAGCGCTCGGAATACGCGAACTCCTGGCGCTCTCCGGTGAGCTCTTTCGCGAAGTCGCGGCCTTGAATGCCCGCGGCGTGCTGCATGGGGACATCTCGCCGAACAACGTGCTCGTCGAAACTAATGGGCGCTTGCGCTTCATCGACTTCGGGGTCGCGCGCGAGTTGGAGAGCGTTCTTCCTTCAGAGAGCTCCGTCGACCACGTAGGGACCAAGGGCTTTACCCGCGAAGATGTCCTGAACGGCGAACGCCGACCTGAAGCGCACGACGACGTGTTCAGTGCTGCTGCTCTGACCATTTTTCTCCTGCGCGGAGAGCGGCTCGAGTCTAGTGGGATCGCCAGTACAGGCGCAGAGCATCTTGA
Source organism: Planctomycetota bacterium (assembly GCA_016793245.1). GTDB lineage: Bacteria > Planctomycetota > UBA1135 > UBA1135 > JADKAF01 > JADKAF01. Next base: position 22,555 of record JAEUHW010000117.1, on the reverse strand, counting down.
AGTGCAGCGCGTGGCTAGGGGGCTCCGGTCCCTGGGAGCCCCGGTAGACGTAGTTCGAGCGCTGATCTCGGCGGTCGGTCCCGAATCCAAGAGCGCGGGCGCAGCGGCCATCGCAGCGACGATCGAGCGCTCCTTCGAAGCACAGCGCGCGGCAGCACAGCGCCGCCGTTTCCTGGTGGTCGCGAGTCTGCTCCTACTCCCGTTCGGCTGGCTCGGCTACCAAGGCTGGAAGCTCGTGCGGAGCGAGCGCGGTGCGGCGCTCGAACGCTCGATCGAAGAACTCGACGCGGCCCTGCGTCTTCGACCGAATCTCTCGCATCCCGCCGTCGTCGCCGCACTGAACGGCCGGAATGCTCAGCAGGAACGCTTCCGCGCTGCGCTGCGTGCGGAGGATCTCGACACCGCGTTGATGATCGGGCCGGCGTTCGAGAAACAGCTCAGAGCCGCTCTCGAGCTCAGCCGCGAGCTTGAAGTGGTGGAGCCTCTGCGCGCCGCGCTCGGGGTGGTCCTCGACGAAATGCCCTGGGTGAAGGATCTGGGCTACATCTCCGATCGTTGGGCTGCTCTCGGAAGCCGGAAGCTTGCACTTGGGGAGCTCCTCGATCGAGGATCGGTCCGCGAGGCTTGGACGGAACTCCGCGAGCTTCAAGCCGGGCTGGCGCAGCTCGCCGCGGAGAATGCAGCGGCGGTGCGGGCACATCAGGCGCGAGCGGATTATCACCGCCTGGAGCAGAGCGTTGCCGAGCGCTTGCGAGCCTTGTTCCCGTTCGTTGCCTGCACTCGACGCGCAGCGGAAGGTGATCGCTTGCTCGCGAGCGGGCTCTTCGATGGTCCAGGAGGTACTGGGGCGTTCGGCGAATTCTCTCAAGCGCAGGCTGAGCTCCGGAAGTTCCTTGCATCGGAAGAGACCCCAGAAGAGACGCGCGCTCGGATCGCAGCAGATCAGGAGCGAGACGAGAAGCAGGAACTACGTATCTCTGCACTGGAGAAGGAGCGACAGAGCCTTGAACAGGCGATGGAGGCTCTACGCCTTGAGCTCAAGGATGTGGGCGCCGACCGCGATCGTGAGGTCTCTATGCGTCAGGCTCGGGAGCGTGATGTCGTGGCGCTCGAGGCCGCCAAGGGAGCTGCTGACCTCGAGTTGGCGGGGTTGCGCGAGCGCATCTCGCTCTTCGAAGCGGAAGCACGAGCGCAGTCTGAGCGGCAGCAGGGGAGGTCTTGGGCTAGTTGCGTCGGAATGGAGTTCGTCTGGATCGCTCCTCAGGCGTTCTACATGGGTAGTCCGGATAATGAGCCAGGTCGCGATCGGGATGAGAAGAAGCATCGAGTGGAACTGAGCCGTTGGTATGCGATGGCCAGGACCGAAGTGTCTCAGGGTCTGTGGCGCGAGGTCATGGGCCCGATTTCGGAGCCGTGGAAGGGTGGAGAATTTGTAATCGAAGGCGGTGATGTCGCTGCGACCCATATTGGATGGGGCGATGCTGTCGAGTTCTGTGAGAGGCTCACGCAACTCGAGAAGGCCAAAGGGAGCCTGTGGAGCGGCTTCGAGTATCGGCTGCCGACCGAGGCTGAGTGGGAGCTTGCGGCTCGCGCCGGAAGCTCCGAGGCTTACTCCTTCGGAATGGACTCCAAGGCGCTCGGAGCGCATGCAGTCTTCGTAGGGTCGAGAGATGGTGCGCATCCTCATCATGTGCGATCACGCGAGCCCAACGCGTGGGGTCTCTACGATATGGCAGGCAACGTCTGGGAGTGGTGCCTGGATGCTGCCGAAGTTTCGGACAACACGATAGTCTCTTCTACCTATCGGGGTGGCATCGTCGATCCGCTCGAGCGGCGCGGCGAGCTTCGAATCACGCGTGGTGGTGGCTGGGGCGATCGAGCGGAGCTCTGCCGCTCGGCCTACCGGAATTACGCAAGTCCTGGCGCCGCTGGCGCGGGAATCGGGTTTCGGCCAGTGCTCGCTGCGAGGCCGTGAACTGCAACGTTGATGTTCTGAAGAGTAGGTCCTGTGTCTTCTTGGGAGAAGCACAGCATGCCTGGTCCGCTCGTCCTCATCCCGGCCGTTATCGTTGCGGCTCTGGTTGCCTTCGTCAAGCTTCACGCTGCCCACATCAAGTTCCGCGCTGCCATGGCCGCGGCGGTGGATTTCTGTCAGTCTCGCGACGCCGACGAGGCTGTCGAAGCCGCCTTGAAGGCCGGCGCTAACGCAGCCGCAGGCGATCTGGTTGGCGACTTCTTCCGCGCCCGCTTCGGGTCTTGAGCCGGAAGTTGGGCTCGAGTCCTCGGAGCTGAATTGCGACGCGCCATCCCACTTCGGCGCACACCCAGTTCCTCGGGGATGGGAAGCGCATTCTGATGTCCTGCGTGATGCGCTTGACGGGTAGGCGCTTTGCGCGGTCGCCCGGCGTCGCCTTCGAGGAACTCGCTGGGGATGCCATTTTTCGATGAAATCGAGCCATCGACCGGAAATTGGAGGCGCTGGGCGCTCTGGGTTTGCCCGATCGCCCGAAGGCGGGCGACGAGGCAGGTTACCGAACCCCAACACCCCGGCACCGCCATGCGTCTCCTTTGGAAACTCACCGCCGCCACCTTCCTCGTCCCGCCGGCCCTCTTCGTCGTCTCGGGCCGTTCGCTCGGCGAGTTCTTCGACCTCGCTCGCGCCGCGGCGAGCACGCTCACCGATCGGGGCTTGGAGCAGGTTCCCACCTAAGTCCGCGACAAGGAGCTCGACCACGACGTGGTGGTGGCTGGGGCGACCGACCGGAACTCTGTCGCTCAGCTTGCCGGAATCATGCAAGTCCTGGCGCTGCACAAGCGGGAATCGGCTTCCGGCCCGCGCTCGCTGCAAGGCCGGGAACTGCAACGGCGATGTTCTGAAGAGTAGGTCCCGTTTCTTCTTAGGAGAATCACAACATGCCTGGTCCGCTCGTCCTCATCCCGGCCGTCATCGTTGCGGCTCTGGTTGCCTTCGTCAAGCTTCACGCTGCCCACATCACGTTCCGCGCTGCCATGGCCGCGGCGGTGGAGTTCTGTCGGTCTCGCGACGCCGACAAAGCTGTCGAAGCAGCCTTGAAAGCCGGCGCTGACGCAGCCGCTGGCGATCTAGTTGGCGACTTCTTTCGCGCCCGCTTTGGGTCGTAGGCTTGAAGTCGGCCTGGAGCAGTAGAGGGTGAGCTGCGGCGTGACGTCGACTTCGGCGCACGCCCAGTTCCTCGGGGATGGGAGGCGCAGTCTGGGCTCCTGCGTGATGTGCTCGCCGGTCAGAGGGCGTGGAGGTCACGATCGCCTCGCCGTCGAACTCGTCGATGCCGCCGTCCTTCGGGCGGCGATTCTTTTTTCTTCCATTCGCCGGTCAGTAACGCGAAGTCGCCGAGCTTGCCGGTGGGTGCGGGCTCTTGAACTGCGGGCGCGTCGGCGTGCGCGTGGCTCGCGGAGAGCGCGCCGGTGGCGGCGAGGCCAGCGGCGAGCTGCAGGAGCTCGCGGCGGGGGAGTTCGTTCGGGGGCGCGTCGTTCATGGTGTGGCTCCTTCGATTCGGTTCGCAGGAGCTTGCGCCGCGAAGGCTGACGCGGAGCGTCAGCTTTTCGAACGCGGTCGCTTCCGCGGCGCGTGGAGCTCGTGCAGCTCGCGCGTGCGGCGGCGCAGCGCGGTGACGAGCGCGCGTGGAGCGAGTGCGACGACCTCGGGGCCGAGGCGCAGCAGATCACCCACGGCGACCTCGATCGACTCGATGGGGATCTCGAGCTCGTGCCAGCCTTCGTCGTCCACGGCTCCGGCGAACCTCACCGCGTGTGCGAGCGCTTGGCTCTGGCGACTCAAGCTCTTCAACGCGGCCGGGCGCGCACGGACGCGAGCGCGCAGCGCGAGCATGCGCGCTTCGTCGTCGCTCGCGAAGTTCTTCCAGTAGCGCCGCAGATCGAAGCCGCGCGGCGTGGGCGCGGGTTCGTCCTCGATGCGCAGGCGCTCGATCGAGCCGACGCGACAGGTGCGCGGCTAGCCATCGACCGCGGCGACGAGGTACCAGAGACCCGCTTTCATCACCAGGCCGAGCGGCGCCACGCGGCGCTCGACGACGCCCTTCCAGCTCTCGTAGCGCAGGTCGATCGTGCGGCCCATCCACACCGCGGCGGCGAGCACGGGCAAGCGCTGCTGCTCATCGGGTCCTTGGAACCACGCCACCGGATCGAGATGGAAGCGCGCCGCGACGCGCTGCGATTCCTTCGCCGTCGCCTCGGGCAAGGACGCCAACAGCTTCCGCCGCATCGTCTCCACCGCCGCGCCGAGGCCGAGCTGCTCCGCTGCGAACGGCGCGCCGGCGAGGAAGAGGCTCTCCGTTTCGGGGCGATCGAGACCGGTGAGCTTCGTGCGATAGCCGCCGTGCAAGCGGAAGCCGCCGTTCCTCCCGCGCTCGGCGTAGACGGGAACGCCCGCGGCGCTCAGCGCATCCATGTCGCGATCGATCGTGCGCACCGAGACCTCGAAGCTCGCGGCGAGGGCGTGCGCGGAGACGCGGCCTTCGGTCTCAAAGGTGGAGGAGGATCGCGAGGAGACGGCTGGATTGCATGAGGAGAGTCTCACACACGGAGCGTGACGCCGGAGTCGCGGGATGGCGCCGAGCCGTGGCGAAGCCGGATTCGGCGAATTGCCGAGGCATCTTGTCGCCTCGACGTACGGCGCCTAGCGTGAGGGCACGCCGAGTTCGCGCGCCCCGTCGAGGACTCGGACCGCCCGACCTTCCCCTCCCGCCGAACCTCCTGCCCGAGGTGCCGCCATGTTCCGTCCCACCCTGGCTCCGCTCTCCTTCGTCACTGCGCTCGCGCTCTCCGCTGCGGCCTCCGCTCAGGTCACCGCCAGCTACACGCTCGGCGATCCCGGCTGCAATGGGAGCCCGCTCTCGGCCTGTGTCACGCTGAACGACGCGAACCCCGTGCTGCAGGTGAGCTCGCTGCCGAACGAGTACGCCTACCCGGTCGTGAACACGACCTCGATCGCGATCCAGATCGTGTGCTTCCAGGTGTGGACGCGCTCGAACAGCGGCTCGACGACGGAAGTAGGGAACACCGCCATCTACCGGGATAACTCGGGCCCCAGCGCGATCACGCTGACCGCACCCGCCGCGACCAGCGTCGCGCAGGGGACGATCACCGTCGGTCCCACGCCGAATTGGTACGCGACGACGATCGTGCCGCCGGTGGTGCTCCTGCCCGGCGAAGTGTGCTGGCTCGGGGTCGATGCCTACAGCCGCATCGCGCCGCCGATGCACGATACGACCGGCGTCAACGGGCCTGCGGCGAACTACTGGCGTCGCACTGGCACCAATTGGGCCGCGTCGGGCTCGGTCTTCAGGCCGATCTACCGCGTGATCTGCGCGAGCGACTTCCCGACGACACCGTACGTCACGGCGAGCAATCCGCCGCGTCTCGGCCAGCCGATCACGCTGACGCTCGGTGGTGGCCAGCCGCTCTCTCTCGGCTTCTTCATCTTCTCGAGCGACAACACGAATTGGTACGGATTGCCGACGCCAGTGGACCTCGCGGCCTTCGGAGCGCCGAACTGCTTCGTCAACTGCGCTTGGCAAGACGTGTTCACCCTCGGGCTCGACGCGCAAGGACGCGCGTCGCTCGCGGGCACCATCCCCAACTACGCGGCGTTCAATGGAGTCCGCTTCTACAACCAGGGACTCGTGCTCGCGCCGGGGACCAATCTCTTGAACTTGGTCGTCTCGAATCTCGGCACGGCCGTCATGGGCAACTGAGCTTCCTGGCACCTTTCGCTCTGATCACCTGAATCATCACGGCCTAGAACTCACCGGAGACTTCATGCTCTGCGCTACTTCCCCGCTACGCGCTCTCTCGGCGTCGCTCCTCGCCTTCGGGCTCGCCGCCTCGGCCTCGGCCCAAGTCACCGCCAGCTACACGCTAGGCGCCCCCGGCTGCAACGGCAGCACGCCGTCTCACTGCCTCACGCTGAACGACGTGAACCCCGTGAATCAGGTGAGCTCGCTGCCGAACGAGTACGCCTACCCGGTGATCAACACCACGGCCGTCGCGATCCAGGTCGCGGGCTTCGAGATCTTCACGCAGTCGAACACCGGGAACTTGGAGCGCGGCATCACCGGGCTCTGCCTCGACAACTCGGGTCCCAACGCGACGGTGCATACGCAGCCGGCCGCGGCGTTCTACGCGCAGGGGACGATCGAGGTCGGGGGCACGGCGGGGTGGTACTCGACGACGGTCGTGCCCCCGCTGGTCGTGCTGCCGGGCGAGGTGTTCTGGTTCACCTGTGAAGCGTTCGCGCGCATCGCTCCGCCGCAGCACGTGACGACCGGCGGCGTGAACGGCCCGGTGAACAACTGGTACCGCCGTCCGACCTTGAGCGCGAACGCGTGGACGCGCTCGGTCTCCGTCGCGCGGCAGATCTTCCGCATCCGCTGCGTGACCAATGCGCCCGCGGTGCCGTACGTGAGCGCGAGCGGAGCGCCCGTGCTCGGGCAACCATTCACGCTGACGCTCGGCGGCGGGCTCCCGTCCTCGCTCGGCTTCTTGGTGTTCTCGAGCGACGATACGAACTGGTACGGCTTCGCGACGCCGTTCGATCTGACGCCGTTCGGCGCGCCGACGTGCACCGTCGGCTGCACCTGGGAGAACGTGCTGACGCTCGGCCTCGATGCGCAAGGACAGGTCGCGGTCTCCGGCACGATCCCGAACTTCCCCGCGTTCAACGGGGTGCGCTTCTTCAATCAGGGGCTCGTGTTCGCGCCGGGAGTCAACGCGATCAACCTGCTGATATCGAACCTTGGCACCGGGGTCATCGGGAGCTGATGTCTGCGTCGCGCGGAGCCCACGCGGAGCGCGATCGCTCAAGTGGGCTCGGCGAGGCCGGCTTCGATGAGGGCGCGCGGCCACACGGCTGCGCGCCCTCTGCGTTCTGCCTCTTCCGCCAGCGCCGCGAGGTCCAACGTCGGGCCTTGCGCTTTGAGCACGCCGAGGAGATCGCGCCAGCTCGGCTCACCGCTCTCGGGTCGATCGGGTGAGCAGCGGAGTAGATCCAGGATCGTGTCTTCCGCGCTCGCGAGCCAGAGTTCCGTTCCCGCTTCACCGAGAGCCACGGCGCGGCGACGGGCGAAGAAGGGCTCGTTGCGCGCTCGGGTTCCCTGCACGCGGAGCGCGAGCTCGACGAGCATCGCACGATCCAAGGTGTGGAAGATCACCTCATCGAGCGCTTGGATGCGGTAGCTAGAGGTCAAGTCGCTCAGCTCGCCTTGCGGCGGAAGCGCAGGAAGTAGTTCTCCTGCAACCCGAGCCCCGTGACCTCCTCGACGAACTCGAAGCCCGCAGCCTCGATCTCGGCGCGGAAGACCTCTTGGCCCGCGCGCACGTGGTTCAGGAGCCACTCGCGCGAGACGCCGGGGATGCGGTGGAAGTCGACGACGCAGAGGCTGCCGCCGGGGCGCACGGCCCGCGCGATCGTGGCCATCGTGCGCGCCGGATACTCGAAATGATGGTAGGTGTCGCAGATGAACGCGAGATCCACCGAGGCGGGGGCGAGCTTGCAGTCGTCGTCGCTGCAGAGCACGGTCTCGACCTGGGGAAGGCCCTCGCTCTTCGCGCGCTCGGCGAGGTGCTCGACGAACTTGGGCGCGATGTCGACGGCGTAGAGCTTGCCTTGCGGGCCGACGGCGTTCGCGAAGCCGGCGAGGAAGAGGCCGGTGCCGGCGCCGATGTCGGCCACGTGCTGGCCGGGCTGGATGCCGACGGCGGTCTGGATCGCCTGGTGGTTCTTCGCGATCTCGCGGCTCTCGCCCTCGAAGCGGTCGATGAACTGCTGGACCTTCAGGTCCTCGGCGAGGAAGTCCTTGTTGATGTCGGGCTTGACGCTCTCGCCGCGGGCGGGAAGGGCTGCGGAGGCGTTCTGCGTCTCGCAGTTCTGCTGCCATGTATCCTGCGTCGAGCGGCAGGCGCCGAGCGCGGCGCAGACGAGGAGAACCGTGGCGAGGAACGGAGAGGGAAGGCTTGTCGGGCGCATGGCGGCCGAGGATAACACCGCCTTCCACGGTCGAGGAATACGATGCCCGTCCGCAGCGGTGGCCCGGATTTCATTGGCGTCGGCGCGCAGAAGTGCGGCACGAGCTGGATCGGCTACGTGCTCTCGCAGCACCCGCAGGTGATGCTGCGCAGGAAAGAGGTGAACTTCTTCGTTCGCCACTTCCACAAGGGCTATCGCTGGTATCACCACTGGTTCGAGGACCGTGGTTCGAAGAAGGCCGGCGAGATCACGCCGAACTATCTCTACTCACCGCGGCCCGACGCGGCGCGGAAGCAGTTCTATCCCAACTGGTCGCCGCGCGAACTCGTGCTCTTCTGGCGCAAGAAGCCCTCGGCGCTCGCCGAGATCCGCGAGAGCTACCCACAGGTGAAGCTCTTCGCGATCTTCCGGAACCCCATCGACCGCGCGTGGTCGCACTATTGGTTCTGGCGGAACCGCAAGGAGCGGATCGGGAAGGCGCGTCAGGTGCGGAGCTTCCGGCGCATGTTCGAGGACGACGGGCGCTGGATCCGCACGCAGGGCTTCTACGGGCAGATCCTGCGGCCGTGGCTCGAGGCGTTCCCCGGGATGGGTGTGTATCTCCACGACGACCTGAAGCGCACGCCGCTCGAGCTCGCGAAGCAGGTGTATCGGCTGGTCGGCGTCGACGAGAGCTTCGTGCCCGAGTTCGAGAAGCGCGTGAACGAAGGGCGCTACGAAGCGATGCCGCCGGAGGAGAAGGCCTGGGTCGCGGCCCAGTACCGCGAGGACAACCTGCGCTTCTCCGAGTTGATCGGGCGCGACTGCAGCCACTGGCTCTCGCCGCACCTCGGCTGACCCCGAACGTACGGTGCCAGGAACGTTTTCACCGGGGTCGAAGGACCCCGGTGAAAACGTTCCTGGCACCGTACGTTCGGCTTCCGCGCGGAGTGCGGAGAGCTAGTCGGGGGCGATCTTCTTCAGCTTGCGCTGGAGGGAGCGGCGGTGGATGCCAAGGCGGCGGGAGGCCTCGGAGATGTTGCCGCTGCAGTCGGCGAGGACGCGGTGGATGTGCTCCCACTCGGCGCGCGCGAGGGTGGGGGCGGGGATGCCCTCGCCGTCGGGGAGGGCGACGCGGCCGTCTTCGTCGAGCAGGGCGGCCACGACTTCGTCGGCGTCGGCGGGCTTGCTGAGGACGTTGTGCGCGCCGAGGCGGATCGCGTCGACGGCGGTGGCGATGCTGCCGTAGCCGGTGAGCAGGATCACGCGGGCATCGGGCGCGAGCGCCTTCAGGTCGCGGATGAGATCGAGGCCGTTCGGCCCCGGCATGCGCAGGTCGACGAGCGCGAACTTGGGCGCCTTCTCGCGCGACGCGGCCATCGCGTCCTTGTAGTTCGCGGCGGTGCGCACCTCGAAGCCGCGCTCGCGGAGCGCGCGCGCGAGGCGCTCGCGCAGCGTCGCGTCGTCGTCGGCGATCAACACGTCGAGGCCGCGCGGCGAAGGATGGCTGGATTCGTTCATGGGCGGAGGTTCACGGGCTCGGATCGGGCGGCGCGAGCGGTAGCTCGACCGTGGCGCGCGTGCCTTGGCCGAGTGAGGACTGCAGAGTGAGAGTGCCTTCCAGACGTTCGATCACGGTGCGGCCCAAGTAGAGGCCGAGCCCCGTGCCGCGCCCGGGTTCCTTGGTGGTGAAGAAGGGCTCGCAGGCGCGCTGCAGCGTCTCTTCGCTCATGCCCATCCCGCGGTCGAGCACCTCGATCGCCAGGGTGCGAGCGCGGCGCGCGATGCGCACTTCGACGCGACCATCGGGCTCGGACGCATCCACCGCGTTGTTGATCAGCGCGCGCAGCGTCTGCGCCACCGCGCGGAGCGGCAGGCGCACCACCGCGTCGCGCGCGGCATCTTCGACGTGGAAGCTCACGCGATCGACGTGGCCGAAGCCCTCCAGAGTCTCCTCTATCAGCGCGTCGGGTTCCACCGAGGAGACCAGATCGCCGATGCTGGCCCCGGCGTCCGCCGCCATGCACTCCAGGATCGCGCGGCAGCGCCCGACCTCGGTGCGGATCAAGCGCGCATCCTCCACCGCGGCGCCGGAGGCGCCATCGCGCTCGAGCGAGCGCTCGAGCTCGCGCGCGACGACGGCGATCGTCCCCAGCGGAGAAGAGAGCTCGTGCGCCGCGCCCGCGGCGAGCGTCGCGAGCGCCGCGAGCCGCTGATCGCGCTCGTGGCTCGCGCGCTCGCTCGCGAGCTCCTGTTCGCGCGAGCGGAGCTCCAGCGAGAGGCGCGTGATGAAGTAGACCACGATGCCCCCCGCGGCGATCAACGCGACGAGCTGGCCCAGCAAGCGCAAGTCGCCGGGATCGCTGCTCGCGCCGATCACCAGCGCGCTCGGATCGAGAGCCTGCGCATCGCCGAGGGCTCGGAGCGGGTGGTGCCAGAGCGCCAGGACGACGGAGCACGCGGCGGCGATCAAGGTCAGGCCCCACGACCATGGCGCGCGCAGGATCACCGCGGCCAGCGCCAGGTTCACGAGCAGGAAGATCGCGAAGGGGTTCGCGATGCCGCCCGCGGTGTAGAGCATCGCCGCGAGCAGCAGCAGATCGAACACCATGATCGAGCCGGCGAGCAGCTCGCCGCTCTCGAGCCAGGTGACGCCGTCGCGCCCGCGGAAGCCGAGCTCCAGGATCGCGTTGGTGAGCACCGTCACCGCCACCAGCGCGAGCATCGGCGCGAGCGGGAACTCGACCTCGAAGAAGCTGCGCGCGGCCGCGATGGTCGCGAGCTGCCCGCCGGCCGCGGCCCAGCGCAGGCGGATCAGCCACGAGAAATTGACGCGCAGTCGTTCTTGCTGGGTGGGGTCCATCGAGCTCCGACGCCGTGGAAGCGCAGGAGAACTTAGAGCCTCGGCCGCGCTCTTCAACCTCTCTCCTCGCGGCGCGCCTCCGCCGGAGTGCTGGCGAGCGAGGGCGTGGCGTAGAGTTCGCACGGTCCGCCCGCGATCCACGGAGCGCTTCGCCCATGTTCCGCCGTCCCCTGCTCGTCGCCGCGCTGGCGGCTTTCCTCGCCGCCCCGGCCCTCTCGACCTGGTCGATCGTCGTGGTGAACCGCGCCACCGGCGAGGTCGCGATCGCCTGCGCGACCTGCGTCGAGGGGATCAACCTCGCGACCGCCGTGCCCGTGATCCGCGTCGGGCGCGGCGCGGCCGCCGCGCAGTCCTACCTCGACGACACCCAGCGGAACCGGCGCGCGATCTACGCCGGCCTCGACGGCGGCGTCGATCCCTTCGTCATCCTGCAGAACCTCTCGCTGAGCGACCCGGGGCACGAGACGCGCCAGTACGGCATCGTCGATCTCGACGGGCGAGCGGTGACCTTCACGGGCACGCAGGCGGGCGCCTTCGCCGCCGGTCTGACCGGCGTCGACGGCGATCTGGTCTATGCGATCCAAGGCAACGTGCTCACCGGGCTGCCGGTGCTCACCGCGGCGGAACAAGCGCTGCGCGCGACGCCGGGCGATCTCGCCGCGAAGCTGATGGCCGCGATGCAAGCGGCGCGCGCGATGGGCGGCGACGGCCGTTGCTCGTGCCCCAGCTCGACGCCGTTCGGCTGCGGCGCGCCGCCGCCGAGCTTCACCCATTCCTCGTACGTCGCGCACATCATCATCGCGCGCATCGGCGATCAGGTCCGCCCCTGCGGCTCGATCGGCTGTGCGATGGGGCAGTACTTCGCGAAGCTCGAGGCGAACTGGGGCCTGCCGACCGATCCCGATGCGGTGGTGCGCCTGCAGGGGCTCTACGACACGTGGCGCCAGAACCTGATCGGCCGCACGGATCAAGTGCGCTCGGTGGCCTTTGCGGAGCGAACGGTGCTGCCCGCGGATCGCTTCTCCCGCACCCGCATCCGCCTGCGCTTGAACGACTGGCAAGGAACACCGGTGACGAACGCCGCCGCGACCTTCACCGTGCGCCACGCTGCCGGCTCGGCGGGCATCGGCCAGCCCAGCGCGGTGACGTCGATCGGCAACGGCGAGTGGGCCTTCGACGTGCAGGCGACCGAGCGCGCGGGCACGGATCTCTACGAGATCGTCGTGCAGGATGGCGGGCGAGCGGTGCAGCTCCATCCGCCGGCCGAGCTGCGCTTCGAAGCGGTGCCGGCGCTGCAGGTCGATCGCGCTTCGATCTCGGCGGCGCAGGGCGAAGGCGTGCTGCTGCGCTTGGACGGCGGGCTCGCGCGCGCGCAGCGCGAGTACGTGATGCTGCTCGGGCTCTCGGGCACTGCGCCGGGAACGCTCGTCGCGCCGGGCATCAACGTGCCGCTCAACTTCGACGACGCCACCGCCGTCGGCATCGAGCTCTTGAACACGCCGTTCTTCGTGAGCTCGTGGGGGCGCCTGCAGAGCGATGGGCGTTCTCTCGCGGCGCTGCAGCCGCTGCCCGGCACCTTCACCGACATCCTCGGCTACGAGCTCTCGTTCGCGTGGGTGATGCTGCAGCCCATCGACTTCGCGTCGAACGCCGTGAGCGTGCGCATCGCGCCTTGAACGCGCCTGGCGTGCGCGTTCAGCGCTTCGGCTTCGGCTTCGCCTTGCCCTTCGGATCGACCGGCTCCTCCACGTAGCGGCGGAGCTGGATCGTGCCCTCGAACTCCTCGTCGTAGATCTCGAGCAGCTTCTCCGGGCTCGGATCGACGAGGCGGGCCACGATCTTCTCGTCCACCGCGAGCAGCGCGCCATCGGCGAGCGAGTGCTCGAGCGTGCCCTCGATCTCGAAGCGCCAGAGGTAGTGGCGCTTCAGCACCGCGGAGAGATCGCGCGTGCGGTTCACCATCTGATCGACGCGCAGCTTGTAGCTCAGCTTTAAGCGGTCCGAGGTCGCGGTCTCGATCAGCGCCTCGGCGCGCGAGGTGCGCGAGCCGAGTGCGTGGATCTCGGTGTGCTCGCGGATCAGCGCCTTGCCGGGGATCACGTGCTCGCCGTCCATGTGCAGCACCGCGAGCACCGCTTCGCCCCAGGTGGGGAGCGCGCGCGACCAGAGCACCGGCAGGAGCGACTCCGCGCAACGCGCACCGGCGTCGTCGTGCTGGAGGCCGTGCGGTCGCCAGCGCAGCGTGCGCTCGAACGGCGCCTCGAAGCTCGCGCGAGCGAACTCGAGCGGCGGTGCGCTCGCGGCGCCGTCGCCCCAGAGCTCCGCCAAGCGCGCGTTGGTGAACACGGCCGGTGCGCCCCCCGGGGCAGCTTCGATCCACTTCCAGCGCAACTTCGCCTCGCCGATCCTCGGCGTGCTGCGCACCTTCAGCTCGCCCGCGCCGGGCGTGCACTCGAGCAGGAGCTCGACCGCGACCTGCTGCTGGGGATCCTTCGCGGGGAGCTTCACGCCCGCGGTCTTCGCGGCCTCGCGCCGCTGCGCCGCCGTCGCGGCGGAGAGCTTCCGCGTCTTCGTGGTCTTCACGACGTAGCGCTGCGCCGTCGGCGCCTTCGGCGGCCAGGCCATCTTGCCGACGGAGCCGGGGGCGTCGTCCTGCGCGACGAGGAAGAGGAGCGGAAGCAACACCAGCATCGCGGGGCCTCGCAAGGTGGGGTGACGGAGCCGAGTTTCGCACTCCCTACGCGAGAGACAAGGCGCGCGCGCCGCTGAACTCCGCTTCGCGCCCTTGCTCGCGCCGCGCATCCCCGGATATGGTGGGCCGAGCTCGGGGCAGCGACTACGGGTTGTGGAGGGGCTCGCGGGCGGTCGACGGACACAGTCCGTCCGCGGGGCGGAGCTCCGTCGAGGATCGAGTCCATGGAAGCGCATACCCAGCGCGAAGAGACCCTTCGTGCCGAACCCCACCGCGCCGAGGCGCCGGCGGGCCGCCCCACCCTCGTCCGTTTGAAGGACGGCGGCCTCGCCCTCGTGAAGACGATCGGCGGGCGGCGCATGATCGTTCGGCGCTACGGGCGCCACGAGGAAGCCGAGGCTCAGGCGCAGCACGGCTTCGGTACCAACGGCCACGCAACGAACGGGCACGGTACGAACGGGCACGGCACCAACGGCCACGGGCTGAACGGCGCCGGGCACGACACCTACGTCCAGACCCTGACCGGCCAGTTCCAGGACGGCGCGCCGGTGGTGGAGATCGTCCACGGCTCGCAGCGCCTGCCGATGGCGCCGCTGACGCAGGAAGCGGCCGAGCGCATGCACGAGCGCGCGGTGAGCTCCTTCTCGCGCGGCCTCGACGCGCTCTCGGGCGTGCTCGGCGTGATCCAGGAGCGCCTCGGGCGCACGGAGACCGTCTCCGAGGCGCAGATCGAGGTCCTGAAGCAGATCTCGACCAGCCTCACCCAAGCCAACGAGCGCTCGGAGGCGGTCGTCGCGCAGCTCCAGACGCTGCCGGCGATCCTGCAGTCGCTGCAGAGCTCGATCGATCGTCAGACGAGCGGCCTCGAGAAGCGCGACCATACGCTGCTCGAGTTCCGCAACACGATGGCGGACATCAACCAGGCGATCCACGAGCTCAGCTCGCGCCAGCTGAGCGCGATGGACCGCATGGGCGAGAAGCACGCCGAAGCGGTGCAGGCGCTGACGCAGGACCACTCCGGCACGATGGAGCGCATCGTCGGTCAGCAAGTCGAAGCGTGGCGGAGCATGACCGTCGACCAGAAGGACCTGGTCGAGCGCGTCACCGCGACCAACGCGGAGATGCTCTCCGAGCTGCAGAAGTCGCAGGTCGACGCGCTCGAGGAAGTGAACAAGCGCCAGACGCAGGCGTTCGAGCGCAATCAGCAGCGCTCGCTCGATCTCTTCTCGCAGGCGCAGGCCGAGAACATCGGCGTCTTCGCCCGCGTGCAGGCCGAGCAAGCGCGCAACATGACCGACGTGCTCGCGCGCTCGCAGAACGCGTACAAGTACCTGATCATCACGATGATGATGCTGGTGATGGCGCTGGTCGCGATCCTCGCGCTGAAGCTCTGATGCCCGCGGCGCGCGTCCCGCGCGTCCGGCAGGTGATCGGGCTGAACAGCGGCACGTCGCTGGGCTCGCTCGATCTCGCCTGGGTGCGCTGCGAGGGGGGAGCGGCGCGGCCGCGGCTCGAGCTCGTGGAGCATCGCGAGGCGCCGTTCTCCGCGGAGCTGGAAGCGCGCTTGCAGCGCTTGGCCCGCGGGGAAGGCAGCGTGCGCGAAGTCGCCGAAGCGGAGCGTCTCTACGGCGAGGCCGCGGCCGAAGGCCTGCTCGAAGCGCTCGCGGCGTGGCGGCTCGATGCGCGCGAAGTGCATGTCGTCGGCTGCCATGGCCAGACGATCTACCATCACTGCGGCGCCGAGCCGCACGCGACGCTGCAGGTCGGCTCGGGGGCCTTCCTCGCCGAGCGGACGGGGATCCGGGTGGCCTGCGACTTTCGCACGCGCGACCTCGCCGCCGGCGGCGAAGGCGCGCCGCTCTCGCCGCTGCTCGACGAAGTGCTCTTCGCGCGCGAGCGCCTCCCGCAGCTCGTCGTGAACCTGGGCGGGATCTCGAACGCCTCGCTCGTGCGCCGCGGCCTGCCGGCCCTCGGCTTCGACGGCGGTCCGGCCAACGTGCAGCTCGACCTCGCGCTGCGCTGGGCCACCGCGGGCGCGGAGCGCATCGACCTCGGGGGAGCGCGCGCGGTGCGCGGCCGCGTCGACGAGGCGCTGCTCGCGGCGCTGGAGGAGCGCTTCGCGAGCTGGCTCTCGCCGTTGGCCCCGCGCTCGAGCGGGCGCGAGGAGTTCGGCGAGCGCGCGTTGCTGCCGCTCCTCGAGAGCTTCGGTCGCGCGCGCCTCGACGACGCGCTCGCGACGCTCGCGCGCTTCGCCGCGCGCTGCTTCGCGCGGCGTCTGCGCCGCTACGCGCCCGAGCTCTTCGACGGCCGTGCGCGCCCGCGGGTCTGGTGGACCGGCGGCGGCGCGCGCCACGCGGCCCTGGTGGGGGAGCTCGAGCGCGAGCTCGCGCCGTGGACCTGCGCGCCACTCGATGCCTGGTCCGGCGCAGCGGGGCGCCCGCTGCAGAGCGCGCGCGAAGCGCTGCTCTTCGCCTTGCTCGCCGATCGCCGCGTCGCCGCCGTGCCGAGCGATCTCCGCTCCGCGACCGGGGCGCTCCGACCGGTCGTGCTGGGGTGCCTCTGGTCCTGAGCTCGCGGCGCCGACCCTTCTTCGCGCGCGTTCTCACGCTCGCCGGTTACCTCGCCGGAGGTCGGCGCTAGCGCTGCGCTCCGGCCTTCGTTCGAAGGCGCGCCGAGCGCACGACATCTCCGTGGTGCGCACGGACTTGCGGCGGTGTCGGAGGCCCGGCAGCGGCCCTTGACCGAGTGAGGTCGAGGGCTATCATGCCGCGCGATACCCCCGCCCGGATGTCGCGCCGTGTGCACGGGCTCCACTCGGGAGCTCGGTCGCTCGGTGCGTCTACGTCGGATCGTCGGCACCTCGGTGTTGGCTTTCCGCCGTCCGCTCTTGCAGACTCTGCGCCGCCTCGCCTCGACTCGGCTGTCACCGGTCGAACGCGGCGGCCCGCATCCCCGTCGCGAGCGCTTGAAGGCGCTCGCTCCCGCCACCTCTCACGCGTTCCTGAACGCTCCCTCTCGGAGGTCTTCGCGATGGCTCAGCCTCGAGCTCCTCTGTCCCGAGCTCTCCCCTTCTTCGCGCGCGGTTCGGCTCGAACCGCGCGATTGCTGGTCCTCGCCGCGCTCGCCGGAGCGTTCGGCACGAGCGGGATCGCGCAGTCGCAGGACGACTACGAGAGCCAGGACGTGAAGACGGCCGTGGGCGAGTTCAAGGGCGCCTTCCGCCGCTACCAGCGCGAAGGCGATCAGAACGCGTTCGCCGAGATGCAGGCGAAGCTCGAAGCGATCCAGGGCGCGAGCTCGGATGCCGACGTGCGCCGCGCGCTGCGCGAGATCGACAACGCGGCGATCCTGGAGCTCTTGATCGCGCGCGGGGACAGCGCGCGCAAGATCTACGTCGACCTGCTGAACCGCCTGCGCGCCGCGCAGGAGCAGCCGGGCGTCGATCTCGCCTCGATGCGCGAAGCCATCGCCGCGCACATCACCGGCGAGCAAGGGCTCTTCTCCACGCGCTACACGGATCGCCTCGCGTCGCGCGAGATCCTGCGCACCGAGTACGGCGACCTCGCGGTCCCGCAGTTGATGGACGTGCTCGGCACGGCCTACTCGGAGCAGCACGGCGCGGCGAAGGCGACGAGCGACGTCGCCGAAGCGACGATCGCGCTGAAGGAGATCCGCCTGCGCGCCACCGCGCCGCTGATCGCCGGCCTCTCGAGCGAAGACGCCGTCGGGCGCCGCAACGTCCTCCGCGCGCTGGGCGAGATCCTCGATCCCGCATCGATGCCCTACCTCGCGCTGCACGCGACCGAAGCCGAGAGCGATGAGCTCGCGCGCGGCAACGCCGCCGCGGCCCTCGACGCGCTGCGCCGCTTCCTGCCCGGCTTCGATGGCGCGAGCTTCACCGCGCTCGGCGAAGCGTACCTGAAGCGCGATGCGCGCCTCGTCGATCCCTTCGCCGCGCACCAGGCCTCGCGCGTTTGGTCGTGGTCGGGTGGCAGCGACTTCGCTTCGGCCCTCGGCTTCGTCGAGGTGCCGCGCGTGCTCCTGCCGTACGCGTACGCCAAGGAGTGCTTCCACCGCGCGCTCGCCGCGGGCGAGGACCAGGCGGCCGCGATGCGCGGTCTCGCCGTGACCTACGCCGCGTCCCGCGCCGCCGGCAAGAGCGAAGAGGGCACGCTGGCCGAGCAGCTCGATCGCGCTTCCGTGCCGCTGCGCCTCCTCGGCTCCGGCACGCTGAACGAAGCGCTCGCCTGGGCTCTCGATCACGGCCAGCTCGGCGCTGCCGAAGAGCTGATCGGCGAGATGAGCGCGGTGCTCGACGCCGGTTCGGCCGCGCGCCTCACCGTGCTGAACGCGGCGCTCGACCACAACGACAAGTCGATCGCGTACTCCGCGGCGCTGGCGCTCGCGCCGGTGATCGAAGTGGAAGGCGTCGATGCGCAGAAGGTCCTCGGCAAGCTGAACCAGGCCGTGCTCGAGCAGTCGGTCTGGATCGTGCACCTGGTCGACACCAACACGGAGCGCCTGCGCCGATTCGCCTCCGGCATGGAGAGCTTGGGCGGCATCTTCGTCCGCACGCATACCAGCTCGGCCGCCGCGGTGAAGGCCGCTGCCTCGGGCGACGCGGGCGACGCGATCGTGTGGTTCGAGACCCCGGAGCAGGATCTCTCGCGCAAGTTCTTCCTGAGCGCGATGAGCAAGAGCCGCCCGAAGGCGAAGCTCGCGATCTTCGCCGGCAGCGAAGCGGCGCAAGCCGATGCCAGCGCCGCCGTCGGCGAAGCGGCCATCGTCTGGGGCGACGTCGATCCGGCCGCGATGCGGCTCGCGATCTTCGAGGCTCTCGAAGGCATGCGCGACGCCGAGCGTCAGCGCGCCGATGACTTCGCGCGCCGCGCGGCCATCGGGCTCCGCGACCTCGCTTCGCGCGCCCAGGTCCTCGGCTCCGCGACCGAAGCCCTGATCCGCGTGATCAGCGATCCTTCGCGCCCGCTCGCCGCGATGCATCCGGCGGTCGATGCGCTCGGTCGCCTCGGCGACGCGACGGCGATGGGCCCGCTGGCCGATATCTTCGTCGGCTCGACGGCGCCGGAAGGCATCGACGACGAGCAGCGAAATGCGCTGCGCCTGTCCGCCGGCCGCGCGCTCGCTCGCGTCACCGACCGCTCCGGCGGCGCGCTGACGGCCGAGCAGATCGACGCCGTCGCGGCCTTGCTCGCCGAGCGCAACGACCTCGGCAAGTCGGCGGCGGCGATCCTCGGCCAGGCCGAGGTCGCGCAAGAGCGCCGCGCCGAGTGGGTCGTCGCGAACCGCGAGAATCTCGCGCGCTGAGAGGCTGAGAGGCTGAGCAGCTTCAGCCTCTCCGAGTCTTGCTGGCGCATCGCCTGACGGCGCTGCCGAGTTTGCTGGCGCATCGCCTGACGGCGCGGCCGAGTTTGCTGGCGCATCGCCTGACGGCGCTGCAGCGGTCGCTCTGGAGCGACCTGCGACGAGCGAAAGCCCCGGGGGCTAGGCCTGGCCTAGCCCCCGGGGCTTTTTCCGTGGTTCGCAGCGGCAAAGGATTTGAGTCCAGCTTGCCTCTGGAAGGATCCGAGAGGCTTGCTAGACTTTCCGCCCTTCCGACCGGCGAGTGCGCTCCGCGCGCTTCCGCAGGTCCCTTCGCCAAAGTAGCTCAGCGGTAGAGCATCGCTTTCGTAAAGCGAGGGTCCCGGGTTCAAATCCCGGCTTTGGCTTCTGACCTTGGCTCGCATGTCCTTGCGCGCCTCGGCGCTTCGCATCGCGGGCCTGGCCGCCCGCTCTCCCGAGGGTCGCGAATGCGCGCGCTCGCTTCGACCTGCGCATGACCTACCTCGTCGTCACCGTCGACACCGAGGAGGACATGCCGGGCTGGCAAGTCCAGCCGACGCCGCGCGTGCGCAATGCCGCGGCCTTGCCGCGCTTCCAGGCGCTCTGCGAGAAGCACGGGGTAGCTCCCACCTATCTCGTGACCTATCCGATGGCGACGCAGGAGCCCGCGCGCGGCATCCTGCGCGAACTCGCCTCGCACGCGGAGATCGGCACGCATCTGCACGCGTGGACCTGCCCGCCTTTCGACGGCGAGCGCACCGATCGGGTGAACTACCAGAAGGACTTGGCCGTCGCGCGGCAGCGGGAGAAGCTGCTACGGCTCGGCGAAGCGATCGAGCGCGAGCTCGGCGTGCGCTCGACCTCGCATCGCGCCGGGCGCTTCGGCTTGGACGAGGCCGGCTTCGCGCTGCTGGAGGAGCTGGGCTACCTCGTCGATTCCAGCGTGGCGCCGCGGGTCGATCTGCGCGCCGATGGCGGGCCCGACTATCGTTCGGCGCCGCTCGCGCCCTACGCGCCGCGCGAGGGCGCTTGGCTGAAGACAGGGGCGCCTCGGCCGCTGCTCGAAGTACCGGTCGGTGTCACGCTCACCCGGGGCTTGCCCGCGCCGCTGCGCTGGGCGTACCTCCATAGCCCGCGCGCGTTGAAGCTCCGCGGCCTGCTCTCGAAGGACTACCTCGGCTGGGTCGATCTCTTCTGGCTCTATCCCACGCAGTACGCGGTGGGCGAGATGCAGCGCGCGGCGCTCGCGCTACGTGCGCAGGGGAGCGCGGTCTGGACCCTCTTCCTCCATTCGAGCGAGCTCAGCCCCGGTGAGAGCCCCTACACCCGGTCCGCCGAAGAGGTCGATAGGCTCTTCGAGCGGATCGACGAGTTCTTGGCGTGGGCGCTCGGACCGGGCGGTGCAAAGGCCGCGCGGCTCTCGCAGGTGCCCGCGCTGCTCGGCGTTCCCGGTCGGACATCGACGCGCGCCGCGGCGCGCTGATCGGCGTTCTGCACTGCCCCCTCACGCGCGGCTCACGCTCGCGCCGTCTGCTACCCTTCCGCCATGCGCATCCTCGGCCTCTCTGCACTCGACACCGACGCGACGGCTTGCCTCTGGAACGAAGGGCAATGGAGCGCGATGGGCGAAGAGCGCCTCTCGCGCGTGAAGCAGCACGCGGGCTTCCCGCGGCGCGCGATCCAGGAGCTGCTGCGGCGCGCGAAGGTCGAGCTCGGCGCGATCGACGCGGTCGTCTATCCCTTCATGCCGTGGTGGGTCGAAGGGCGGCGCATGGCGGCGGGCTACCTGCGCGACCTGCCGTTCGCGCTGACGAACGGCGATCCGCTGGGGCAGAAGTTCCGCCATCTGAAGGAGTACGCGAAGTGGTGCGTGCGCGCGGTGCACTATCACCGCAACTACCACCGCGAGCTCGTGAACGGCCTCCGCGAGATCGGGTTGATCTCGAAGCTCCACCGCATCGACCACCATCACGCGCACGCGGCGGCGGCGCACCTCACGAGCGGCTTCGAGAGCTCGCTCGCGGTGACGCTCGACTGGTACGGCGGCGGCCTCTCCGGCTCGGTGAACCGCTGCACGCCGCAGGGCATCGAGCGTCTGCGGAGCTTCCGCTACCCGCACTCGACGGGGCTCTTCTACGCGCAGGTGACGAAGGCGCTCGGCTTCAAGCCCTCGCGCCACGAAGGGAAGATCGTCGGGCTCGCGGCCTACGGCGATCCCAAGCTGCTCGGCGAGCAAGTGCTCGCGCGCTGGGTGCGCGGGAACGGCGATCTGCGCTATCGCTCGGGCATGGACGCGAGCTTCGTCCAGCAGCTCGCGAAGCAGCACACGCGCGAGGATGTCGCCGCGGCGTATCAGCACGCGCTCGAAGTGATCGTGACCGAGCTCATCGAGTGGTGGGTCGCGAAGACGGGCATCGGCAACGTGACGCTCGCCGGCGGGGTCGCCGCGAACGTGAAGATGAACCAGCGCATCGCCGCCGGGAAAGGTGTCCGGCAGGTGTTCATCCATCCGGACATGGGCGATGGCGGCACCGGGACCGGCGCCGTGCTCGCGTACTTGATGGAGCGCCAGCCGGTGCGCTCGGAGGAGTGGCGCACCTGCTTCCTCGGGCCCGCATACAGCGAGGCCGAGATGGAAGCCTCGTTGCGGAAGGCCGGGCTCGAGCCGCTCCGCGCCGAGAAGGGGCTGCGCTCGGTCGCCGAGAAGCTGCACGCGGGCAAGGTCGTCGCGCGCTTCGGCGGCGCGATGGAGTACGGTCCGCGCGCGCTCGGCAATCGCTCGATCCTCTATCCCGCGCAGGATCCGACCGTGAACGACTGGCTGAACAAGCGCTTGGCGCGCAGCGAGTTCATGCCCTTCGCGCCGGTGACGCTCGCGGAGCACGCCGCGGCGCGCTACGTCGGCTACGAGCGCTTCCGCACCGCGGCGCGCTTCATGACCATCACCTGCGACTGCACCGAGCTCATGCGCAAGGAGTCGCCCGCGGCGGTGCACGTCGATGGCACCGCGCGTCCGCAGGTCGTGACGCGCGAAGAGAACCCCGACTACTACGAGATCCTGCGCCACTACCACGAGCTCTCGGGCGTCCCGACGCTGGTGAACACCTCGTTCAACATGCACGAGGAGCCGATCGTCTGCTCGCCCGACGACGCCGTGCGCGCGTTCCTGCTCGGCAACCTCGACTATCTGTCGATGGGACCGTTCCTCGTGCCGTTCCGCGAAGATGCCGGACGGCGCGCCGAGCAGGCCGAGAAAGAGAAGCCGATGCCGCGCCCCGTGGACGCCATCGCCTGATCCAGCGCGCGCCTCTCCCTCGTTGCACAGAAAAGGTGCCTGGCACCTTTTCTGTGCAGTGGTAAGTTCTGCGCCTCGCATCGCACCGAGGCGCATGACCGCACGTCCCTTCCTCCTGCTCGGCGTCGTCCACCTGGCGCCGCTCCCCGGCTCGCCGCGCTATGCGGGTTCGTTCGACGCGGTGCTGGAGCGCGCGCGCAGCGACGCGCGAGCTCTGCTGGAGGGCGGCTTGCACGGCGTCGTCGTGGAGAACTTCGGCGACGCTCCGTTCTATCCCGAGGCGGTGCCGCCGCTCACGGTCGCGGCCATGACGCTCGCGGCGCGCGACGTCGCTGCGCTCGCGCGCGAGGGGAGCGGAGCGCC
>JAEUHW010000106.1 GCA_016793245.1 Planctomycetota bacterium | reverse complement strand
TCGATCACCTGGAAGTACCCGAGCTGCATCCTGCAGGGCGACGGCTCCGTCGGCGAGTTCTACAGTGTCGCGCTCACGAACCACCGCCAGCAGGCCGACACCGGCACGAAGATGATCCACCTCGGACGCAACACGCGCTCGACGATCATCTCGAAGGGCATCTCCGCCGGGCACGGCCAGAACACCTACCGCGGCCTGGTGCAGATCCAGCCCGGCGCGAAGGGGGCGCGCAACTACTCGCAGTGCGACTCGCTGTTGATCGGCGATCGCTGCGGTGCGCACACCTTCCCCTACCTCGAGGTGAAGACCGACGACGCGCAGGTCGAGCACGAAGCCTCGACTTCGAAGATCGGCGAGGACCAGATCCACTACTGCCGTCAGCGCGGCCTCGCAGAGGAGGACGCGGTGAACCTCATCGTGAACGGCTTCTGCAAGCAGGTCTTCAAGGAGCTGCCGATGGAGTTCGCCGTCGAGGCGCAGAAGCTCCTCGCGGTCAGCCTCGAGGGTTCCATCGGTTGACCGCGCTCCGCACGACGTTCGCGTTTCCCTTCGTTCTCCGCATCACGCCACGACTCCCCACCGCAGCACGCACGACATGACCCGCCCGGCACTCTTCGAGATCCGCGACCTGAAGGCCCGTGTCCCCGAGGCCGAGATCCTCCACGGGCTCTCGCTCACCATCGGCCCCGGCGAGGTCCACGCCATCATGGGCCCGAACGGCTCCGGCAAGAGCACGCTCGCGCATGTGCTCACCGGCCGCGAGGACTACGAGATCGTCAGCGGCTCGGTGCGCTTCGCGGGCGAGGACCTCCTCGCGATGAACGTCGAGGAGCGCGCGCGCGCCGGCGTCTTCCTCTCGTTCCAGTACCCGATCGAGATCCCCGGCGTCGCCACGGCCTACTTCCTGCGCGCCGCGCTGAACGCCGTCCGCAAGTCGAAGGGCCTGCCCGAGATCGACGCGATGGACTTCCTCACGCTGGCGAAGGAGAAGGCGAAGCTGGTGCAGATGGACCAGCGCTTCCTCTCGCGCGCGCTGAACGAGGGCTTCTCCGGCGGTGAGAAGAAGCGGAACGAGATCTTCCAGATGGCGGTGCTCGAGCCGCGCTTCGCGATCTTGGACGAGACCGACTCCGGCCTCGACGTCGACGCGCTGCGTGCGGTCTCGAATGGGGTGAACGCGCTGCGCTCGCCGGAGCGCTCGTTCCTCGTCATCACGCACTACCACCGCCTGCTCGAGCACATCCGCCCGGACTTCGTGCACGTGCTCATGAAGGGACGCATCGTGAAGTCGGGCGGTCCCGAGCTCGCGCTCGAGCTCGATCGCCGCGGCTATCAGTGGGTCGAGGAAGAGCTCGCCGGCACGGTGGGCGCTTCCCGCTGAGGCCGACGGCAGGAACATCGACACGATGAACGAAACCCTCGTCGCCCCGCCCGCTTCCGATGGCGCGTTCCTGCTGCGCGCGAGCCAGTCGCTCCAAGGCGCGCTCGCGCGCCAGAAGAGCGATCCCGCTTGGCTCCGCGCACGTCGCGCGCAAGCGGTCGCGCAAGTGCAGGCCCTCGGGCTCCCCGGCCCGCGGGCCGAGGCCTGGCGCTTCACCTCGCTGCGCGCGCTGGACAAGCTCGCACCTCTCGCGCGCACCGGCAGCGCTCCCGCGCTGCCCGCGTTCGCTCCGGACGCGCTCATCCTCGTGCTGCGGAACGGCCGCTTCGACGCACAGGCCTCGCAGCTCCGCGCGCTGCCGCCCGGCGTCGCCCTGGCGCCGCTCGAACGCGCGCTCGCGGAAGAGCGCCCCGCGGCGCGCTTCGGCGAGCTCGCGCGCGCCGAAGGCCACTTCTTCAACGCGCTGAACGAAGCGCTCTTCGACGGGGGCGTGCTGCTGCGCCTCGAGAGCGGCGCCGTGCTCGATCGCCCGCTGCAGATCGTGCACCTCGTCGATCCGAGCGCGGAGACGCTGCCCAGCGCGCACGCGCGGGTCCACGTGATCCTGGAGCGCGGCGCCTCCGCGCACGTGCTCGAGCGCTACCTCGGCGCCGAGGGCAGCAGCTTCTCGAACCCCGTGACCGAGCTCGTGCTGCAGGAAGGCG
>JAEUHW010000047.1 GCA_016793245.1 Planctomycetota bacterium | reverse complement strand
TCCACGCCGCCCGGCGAGTGGCCGGCAGCGAATCCGGCGTTAGGTGCGAGCGGATGGCAGCACGGGTGCGGCGTGGCGCGTCCACGCCGCGCCTTCTCATTTCGCGCGGCGCTGGACGGCTCCGATCCCGTTCTTCGGAATGCTCCACCGTCGGTCGCGAGGACCTGCCGCCCATGCCCCCCGATCTCCTGACCCCCGAAGAGGAAGCGCTGCTGGACGAGCTCTTCGACCACGCGGTGGCATGTCTCGCGACGGGTGCGCGGATCGAGGTGGAGAGCTGGCTCGTAGGACGAGAGCACCTGCGCCCGGCGGCGGAGTCGACGTTGGAGACGGCGCGCGGGGTGGCGGTGGGGACGGCGCCGCGCTTGCCGCACGGGAAGCCTCCCGAGGTGGCGGGCTTCCGTGTGCTGGAGGAGGTGGGCCGCGGGAGCATGGGGATCGTCTACCGCGCGGTGCAGGAGAGCCTCTCTCGTGCGGTGGCGCTGAAGATCCTCTCGCCGTCGCTCTTGGTCTCCGCGCGAGCGCGCGAGCGCTTCGCGGCGGAGGCGCAGGCGCTGGCGCGCGTGCAGCACCCGAGCGTGGTGGTGGTGCACGAGGTGGTGGTGCAGCCGGAGCTCTGCGCGTATGCGATGGAGTGGTTGGCGGGCCGCACCTTGGCGCAAGCGATCGAAGCGGGGGATGCGGGTCTTCTCCCGCGTCGCGTGGCGGAGCTGGGCCTCGCGTTGGCGCGAGCGTTGGAAGCGGTGCACGCAGCGGGCCTCGTGCATCGCGACGTGAAGCCGAGCAACGTGCTGCTCTGCTTCGACGGTCGGGTGGTGCTGACGGACTTCGGTCTCGCGCACAGCGCGGAGCAGGGTCAGGGGACGGCGAGCGGGGAGTTCCTGGGGACGGCGGCGTACGCGGCGCCGGAGCAGCTCCGCGGCGAGCGCGAGCGAGTGAGTGAACGGAGCGACGTGTATGCGTTGGGGGTCACGCTGTATGCGGCGCTGACCGGGCAGACGCCGTTCGGCACGGCGACGCCGAGCGCCGTGCTGCGGCGGATCGAAGAAGGGCGAGCGCAGCCGCTCTCGAAGTTGAATCCGGCGGTGCCGCGCGACTTGGCGACGATCGTGGGCAAGGCGATGGAGCCCGAGCTCGCGCGGCGCTACGCGAGTGCGCGCGAGCTCGCGGAGGATCTCGAGCGCTTCCTCGCGCAGCGACCGATCCTGGCGCGACGCGCGAGCCTCGCGCTGCGTGGGAAGCGCTGGGTGCAGCGAAACCCGTGGCTCTGCGCGGCGCTGGTCGTGCTGGCAGCGGGAGCTGGGACCTCGACGTGGTTCGCGCTGGAGGCGCGCGCGCAGACGGAGGAAGCGCGGGAGCAGCAGGGCTTGGCGGAGCAGCACGAGCGGGCGTCTCGTCGGCGAGCGGAGGAGAACGCGCGGCTCGCGGAGGAGAAGAGCGCGCTAGCGAGCGCGGAGAGCGTGGCACGCGCCGCGGCGGACGCCAGTGCGGCGGAGGCGCGACAGCGCGCGGAGGAGCTGGAGCAGGTGCTGCTCTTCCAAGCGGCGCAATGGGCGGAGGTCGATGTCGAGCGCATGGGGCTCGAGCTCCGGAAGTCGTTGCTCGCGCGGGCGAAGCCGGAGCAACGCGAGGCGCTGGAGGCGAGCCTCGCGACGGTGAACTTCACGAGCGTCGCCGTGGCGCTGCTCGAGGAGCAGCTCTTCGCGCGAGCGCTCGCGGCGATCGAGCGCGGCTTCGGAGAGCAGCCCGCGGTGAAGGCGCGCTTGCTGCAGAACGTGGCCGTGCCGCTCCGCGAGCTCGGTCTCCTGGAGCGTGCACTCGCGGCGCAGCTCGAAGCTCTCCAGCTCGCCGAGCGCGTGTACGGAGCAAGTCACGCAGAGAGCCTCGTTCCGCGGCACGAGCTCGCGACGCTCTACCTCGATCTCGGCCGGGCGGGCGAAGCGGTCGTGCATGCGCGCGCGGCCTACGAGCGCCTGATCGTGCTCTCCGGTGCGGAGCAACGCTCGACGCTCAACGTGCGGAAGACCCTCGCCCTCGCGCTCGCAGAGCTCGGGAAGCTCGACGAAGCGGAGGCGCACGCGGAGGCCATCCTCGCGACGGTCCGCGCCACGCCCGTCGGCGATGAGAGGTTCGTCTTGAAGTGCTTGGCGGCGGTCGCGCACCTGCGCTCGAAGCGCGGTGACTACGCGGCCGCCGAGGAGCTGGCGCGAGAAGTCGCCGAGCGGACCATCGCGCTTCATGGGGAGCGGAGCGCGGAGGCCGCGCGCGAGCTGGGCAACTGGGGCTCCGCGCTCGCGCACCTCGGCCGGATCCACGAAGCCGCGCCGCGCCTACAGCAAGCCTTGGAGATCTGCTCCACCGTACACGGCGAGGACCACCCCAAGACGATCCTGGCGGCGAACAATCTCTACACCATCCTCGGCGACCTTGGACGCGGGGCAGAGCGTGAGTCTCTCTGGGGAGAGCTCCTCGAGCGAGCGCGACGCCATCTTGGCGCAGAGCATCCGACGACGCTGAACGTGGCCGCCAGCTACGGCTTGTCGCTCGACGGTCGCAACGACATCGCCGGCGTCGTCGAGCGTCTGCGCGAGACGCTCGAAGTCTGTGCGCGCGTGCTGGGCGCGGATCACCCAGCCACGATGCTCGCGCAGAAGAACCTCGGCGTGGCGCTGGAGAACAGCGGCAAGTTCGCCGAGGCCGAGACGATGCTTCGTGAGGCCGTCGGGATTTACGAGCGCATCCTCGGCGCCGACCATCCGCAGACGCTGATCGCGATCGGCGCTCATGCCGGTGCGCTGAGCCGGCTCGGGCGAGAAGCCGAGGGTCTCGTTCTCCGCTACTCCGCGCTCGAGACGTGCCGCGATCGCCTCGGAGGGGAGCACCCCCTGACGATCGACGCCGCGATCGCGCTCGGTGCAGCACTCGTCGACATGGATGAGGTCGGTGCCGCCGAGCCCCTCCTCGAGCAAGCGTGCGCGGACGCGCAGCGCCTCCAGGGCGATCGCTCGCGACTCCTCGCACGGGCCCACGCGGGTCTGAGCCAGGTGCGTTCGGGTCAGAAGCGCTTCGAAGCGGCCGAAGAGCTTCAGTGTGCGCGCCTGGCCGTGCATCGAGAGCTGGATGGCGAGGAGCACCACCAGACGCTGGTCGCGCTGGGGGACTTGGCGCTGGTCCTCCTCGCGCGCGGCGCTCTCGACGAGGCGGAGCAACGCAGCGCTCGGGTCGTCGAGCTCTGTTCGGAGACCCTCGGTGCGTCGCATCACCTCACCTTGGGGATGCGCCGGAGCCACACGCTGATCCTCCAGCAGAGCGGGCGCAGCGCCGCCGCCGCCGCGATCCTCGCGGAAGTCCTCGCGGGGCATCGCTCGCTCTACGGGGACGATCACGAAGAGACTCGCACCACGCTCGCCGCGTACGCCCGATTGCTTTGGTCACTGAAGAGATTCGCCGAGGCCGAGCCTGTGCTGAAGGAGACGCAAGAGCGGATGCGCCGCGCGCTGGGCGAGCTGCATCCGGAGGCCCTCGCCTTCGAGCATCTCTACGGCAACGTGCTGTTGAAGCGCGGGCGTTTCCCCGCCGCCGAAGAGCTGCTGACCCGCGTCCTCGCGCAGCGCATCGAGGTCCTCGGTCCCGCGCACGTCGAGACGCATCGAACGCGCAGCGCGCTCGCGGAGGCGATCATGCGCCGTGGGCGCTTCTCCGAAGCCGAAGGACTTCTGCGCGAGCTGATCGCCGGCTTCGACGAGGCTCTGGGAGCGGAGCACGAGGAGACGCTCGCCGCGCTGGGACTGCTCTCCATCGCGCTCCAGAATCAAGGGCGTCTCGCGGAGGCCGAGCCGCTCGCGCGCTCGCTGGTCGAGCGGACGCGCCGCGCCTTCGGTGCCGAGCACACGAACACCTTGGTCGCGCTCCGGAACCTGAACAACGTGCTCCTGAAGCTCCGGCGCTACCCCGATGCCGTGCCGACGTATCGCGAAGTCTACGAGCTCGCCCTCGGTCGCCTGGGTCCGCGGCACGACGAGACGCTGCGCGAGCAGAACATGCTCGGCGTCCTGCTCGAGGCCGCCGGACGTCGCGAAGAAGCTGCCGCGATCTTTCGCGAGGTCCTCGCGTTCCGACGCGAAGACCTCGGCGAGGATGATCCGCAGACGCTGACGACGGCCTGGAACCTCGGGGTCGCGCTCTTCGGCTTGCAGCGCTACGCCGAAGCCGAGCCGATCTGGATCGACGTGCTCGCGCGACGGCGCGCCAAGCTCGGTGACGCGCACGGCGAGACTTTGAGCTCCGTGCGTCTCCTCGCGCGCCTGTGGATCGCCGTCGGTCGTGCGCACGAAGCACAGTGCCTCCTCGCGCCGTTCGAGCGCCTCGCGCGCTCGCGGCTACCGGCGGCGGAGCCTCGTCATGTGGGCATCTTCCTGCAGCTCCAAGGCGAGGCGCTCGTCGCGCGACGCGAGCGAGCGATCCTGCCGGAGGCCGAAGCGAAGCTCCTCGAAGCGCATGCGATCTTCGAGCGACTCTTCGGCGAGCAGCACGAGGACACGCAGAAGTGCGTTCGGGCCATCGTCGCTCTCTACGCCGCGTGGGAGGAACTCGAGCCGCGATTGCAACGCGCCGCGCGGCGCGCTCCGTGGGAGGAGCGACTCGGCGCTGAGCGTCCAGGAGGAGGAGCGGCTTCTCGCTGATGGCTTCACGAGATATGCCGCAGCTCCTCTCCTCGACGCGCGGGATCGACGTGCGGATGCGCTGAGGGCTAGGCCTCTCAGCGGATCCGCACGTAGCGCCCGCCCGCATCCGCCGCGATGCCCTCGAGCACCTCGAGGTTCCCGCCGATCGAGACGGCGTGGATGTCGATGCCGCGATGGCGGTTCCACTCCGCGACGTCCTGGCGGATGCGATAGGGATCGATCACCTCGCCGTTCGTGGGCTCGCCGTCGGAGAGGATGAAGATGGTGTCGACGTCCTTGTCTTGGAACGCCAGCTTCAGCGTGTCGTAGAGGTTCGTCGCACCCATCGCGCCGAGGCGGTCGACGAACTCGAGCGCGTCCTTCTTCGATTGCTTGCCGCGGAGCGCGATGCCGTCCTTCAGCCAGGGCTGGATGCCGGTGGAGAACGCGAGCACGTTGAAGAGCGCCTCTTGCGGCAGCGCTTCGATGCAGGCGCGGAGCTCCTTCTTCGCGACGTCGATGCGAGTCGCACCCCGCTTCCCGACGTATTGGCCCGCGACCTCGGCGGTCATCGAGCCCGAGACGTCGACGACGAAGATCACGCGCTCGGAGCGGATGCGCACGCCGAAGAACTGCGCGGGCGTTCCCGTGCGGCGCGCGAGGCGCGCTTGCTCGCGCTTCGCCTCCGCCGCGGCGAGCCCTTCCTTCGAGATCACTTGGAAGGCACTGCCGCTGTCAGCCCACCACTTCTTCCAGCCCTCGGCGTCCTCGCCGAAGGGCTGGCCGGTCAGGTTCCAGAGGATGTCGCCGAAGTTGAGCGCCATGCGCCCGCGCTCGATCTGCATGCGCTCGACGAGCAGCGGGACCGCCTGCGCCTCGCGGAGCTGCTCCAGCGCGCGTGCCGCGGCGAGGCGCGTCGCCCAGTCGTCGTGCGTGAGAGCCGCGAGCAATGGCGCGACCTCGCCGGCGGCGCCGAGCTGCTCCAGCGCGGCGATGCGCACCACGGTGTCCTCGTCGGCGGCGAAGCCGAGCAGCTCCTTCGTCCACTCGGGGGAGGAGCCCGTGATCGCGCCGATCGCGTCGATCGCGATGCGGCGTTCCTCGCCCTTCGCCTTCAGGAGCTTCCGGAGCTCGGGGAGGGCTTCCTTGTCCTTCCGCTCGGCGAGCACGCGCGCGGCGGCGCGCTTCACCTCGAGCGACTTGTCGGCCAGGGCTTTGCGGATCTTCTCCCAGACGTTCTCCTCGGCGCTGCCCGCGTTGGCGTAGATCGCGAAGGCCTTCTCGTGGGGTGCCCCCTTGCCGAGCTGCTTCGCCATCTTCTTCTGCAACGCGTTGTCGCCGAGCTCGACCAGGAGCCGCGCCATCTCGCGGCGCAGGTCCTCGGGCGTCACGTCGCGCTTGCTGGCGAGCTCCAGGAACTCGTCCGCGGCCTTGGCGCCGTCGATCGCGACGAGGATGCGCGCGGCGTTCGCGCGATCGGCGCCGGGATAGTCCACGCGCTCGAAGAGCCAGCGCGCCATCTCGCGCGCCTTCGGCGACTTCTTCTCGTGCAGGCGGTCGAGGGCCGCGCGGCGGATGCGCGGGTTCGGCTCCTTCTGCAGGGTCTCCACGAGCTCGGCGTCCTCGAGCGAAGCGGCGAGCCCGCGGAAGGCGAGCTCGCGCACGGCATCGAGCTCGAGCGGGAGCAGCTTGTCGTCGGCGTCCTTCTTGCGCTCGAGTTTCGGGTTCCAGAGCTCGCGGTACCACGCCGCGTCCTCGGCGCTGGCGCGCGCGATGTGGAGGCGCATGGCCTCGGTGCGCACGCCGTCGTCGGCGGCGAGCGAGACGACTTGGCGCAGGAAGTGATGCCCGTGCTTCGCGCACTGGCCGAGACCGGCGAGCGCCGCGTCGCGGAGCTCCGGCTCCGTCGCGCTGGCGGCGAGATCGGCGAGCTTCGCCCCGGCGGGCTGGCCGCCCTCGCCTTCGTCGAAGCGCGCGAGCACGCGCGCGATGGCGAGCCGCATGTAGAGGCTCTGCATCTTGTCGTACGCGCCGAGGAGCCCATCCAGAGCTGCCCGTGACCGCGCGTCCGCGATCGTCTCGATCAACTTCGGATCGGCGTCGTCGCGCTTGCCCTGGAGCTCGGCGATCTGGGCCGCGACATCGCCTTGAGCTCGAGCGAGACCGGGGAGCCCGAGGAGCAACAAGACCAGACAGGAGAGGCGAGAGTTCATCCGTGGTGCGAGGCGAGAGGAACGAGGCGGGAGCAGCGGCGGGGAGTCTAGCCTCCCGTCGATCAAATAGGGGTCAGACCCCTTTCTGATCGACGGCGTCGTCGATCAGAAAGG
>JAEUHW010000002.1 GCA_016793245.1 Planctomycetota bacterium | reverse complement strand
GAGCTCAGCCCACGGGCGCGCGAGCGGGGCCGCGGGTTCCTCGAGAAGAAGGAGGATCTCGCCGGTGCTCGGGCGAGGTTCCAAGCCCAGCGCCGCGCGTGGCTCGCGCGCTTCTTCCGCGCTCAGGAGACGCGCGCGCGGGAGCTCCTTCGCGAGCGCTTCGGCGAGCACTCGCCCTTCGCCGTCGCCGCAGAGGAGGAGCTTCTCTTCGTCGAGCGGATAGGCGCGCGGCAGCTCGCGCAGCGCGCCGGCGAGCGTCGCGACCAAGCGTTCGCGCTGCTCTTCGCGATAGCTCGGATGGGTCCACGCGGCGCCGCGCGCGAGGTCGGCTCGCTCATAGGGCAGCGGACCTTCGACGACGAGGAACGCCGCCGCGTCGCCGAGCTCCGCGGCGAGGCGCGCCTTCGCGTCTGTGCTGCGCTCGCCTTCGCGCGGCAGGCAGACGAGCCAGGGCAGCGGCTGCGTCGTGCCCTTCGGCAGCGAGAGCGAGTAGCGGAGCTCGCCGTCCAAGCGCAGCACGTGCTCGTCGTCGGCGCGGATGCGCGCGCGGCGTTCGACGAAGGCGACCCAGGTGCCGAGGCCCTGCGCCGCTTGCGCGTCGGCGCGCTCCAGCGTCTCCAGCGGCTCCGCGATCAGCGTCATCGCGCGCGTGCCGGGGCGGCGCTGCTCGACCTGCTCGGCGGTGCCCTGTCCGCGCTCGACGTGGAAGCGCCCGACCACGAGCAGCACGACCGAGCCGGGATGCGCCTCGAGCGCGTTCACGACGGACTCGCCCATGGTGTTGTCCCAGATGCACTGGCCATTCCGCAGGCGCTGCTCGGCGGTCGGCTTTTCCCCGCCGCCGCCGTGCGAGGACATGATCGCGTCGAAGCGCGCCCAGTAGGCGTCGGAGTTCGGGTAGAGCTTCTGGGCGACGAGCGGGCGCTCTTCCGCGCTCAGCGCTTCCAGGCCTCCGCTGGTGACCTTCCGGCGCGCGCCGGCGGGCGCGTTCGCGGCGATCACCGGCACGCGCTGCGCGCGACAGAACTCGATCAGCGGGCGATAGCCCGCGCGGTAGTTCCCCCAGGTGCGCGTCGCGGCGTAGAAGGCGCCTTCGTCGATGCGGCCCTGCACGTAGTCGTCGAGCGCGGCCTGCTGATCGCGTTCGAACATCTCGAGCGCGAGCACCACCGCGCCGCCCGCTCTCGCGTGCAGCTCCTCCAGCACGGCGAGCTCGAGCGCGTGCGTCACCTGATCGTCGTGCGTCTCGCCGAAGTAGACGACCTCCTGCTCCGCGAGATGGTGGAGCATGTGGTCCCAATCGACGGGCCGCGCCTCTTCGCCGTCGAGCAGCGCGACGCGATGTTCGAGCTCGGGCGGCAGCGGGCGCGGAGCGCCGGCGCAGGCGCCGAGCAGCAAGGCGAGGAACGCGAGGGACGCTCGGGGGCGGGACGCGAAGCGGATCATCGGGGGCTCGTCGGGAGAGGAGGGGCGGCAGGATAGCGCGCGCGGGCGTCCAGCGCTCCGACGAGAGCGAGCCCTCGCGCCTGGCACCCGCTACAATCCCCGGCCGCTCCGCCCACCCCATCGCCCCCGGATTGCCATCTCCACCTCCCCGCCCCCGATGCGCAAACGCCCGCGAGTCGCTCTGCTGATCGAGACCTCGACCTCCTTCGGTCGCGGCCTGCTGAAGGGCATCGGCGAGTACCTGCGCCCGCGCGCGGGCTGGTCGATCTTCCTGCAGGAGCGGAGCTTCGAGGATCCGTTCCCGTCGTGGATCCGCTCGTGGCGCGGCGAGGGCATCATCACGCGGCTGAAGCACGGACCGCACGCGCAAGAGCTGCTCTCGCTCGGGCTGCCGATCGTCGACGTGCGTTACCAGGAGCCCGACCTCGGACTCCCCGCGGTCCACGCGAACCAATTCGCGACCGGGCGGCTCGCGGCGCAGCATTACCTGGATCGCGGGTTCCGCCATTTCGCTTGGTACGGACCCGAGCCATACAACTGGGCCGAGCATCGCCGCAAGGGTTACGTCGAGGCGATCCACGAGAAGAACCTCTCCTGCGTCGGCTTCCCCGGTCGCTGGGCCGATCTCGCGGGCCCCGGTTGGGAAGAGGTCGTCGCCGAGCTCTGCGGCTGGATCAAGAACCTGCCGAAGCCGATCGCGATCTTCACCAGCCACGACATCCGCGGGCTGGAAGTGCTCGAGGCCTGCCGCCGCCTCGACCTCGCGGTGCCCGAGCAGGTCGCCGTGCTCGGCGTCGACGACGACGAGATCCTCTGCAACCTGGGCGACCCGCCGCTCTCCAGCATCAGCACCAACATCGAGCGCATCGGCTACGAGGCCGCAGCACTCCTCGATCGCCTGATGGGCGGAGAAGCCCGCCCGCTGGCCCCCCTGCTCGTCCCTCCGCTCGGCGTGACGCTGCGCGCGAGCACGGACACGACGGCGATCGAGGACGACGCGGTCGCACGCGCGTGCCGCTACATCCGCGAGCACGCCTGCGACGGCATCGACGTCGATCAAGTCGTGCAGCAGACCGGGCTCTCGCGAAGAGCGCTCGAGCGGCGCTTCCAGCGGTGGCTGAAGCGCACGCCGAAGAGCGAGATCCACCGCGTGCAGATCCAGCGCGTGAAGGACCTCCTCCTGCACACGACCTGCAAGCTCGCCGAGATCGCCGCGATCACCGGCTTCCAGCACGTCGAGTACATGAGCTTCCTCTTCAAGAAGAAGACCGGACAGACGCCGGGGCAGTTCCGCCGCTTGAAGGAGCGCCCGCAGCACGGCTCGGTTCCGGAGCCGGAACCCGATCCCGATACGAGCGCCTACGAGGCCGCGGCCGGCGACGACGATTGAGTCGAGCGCGGCGCTCGCTCTCCCGCCGCACGACCGCTCACGGCACCTGCACCACGCGCGACCGAACTCCGCACCCGCACCTGCACCTGCACCTGCACCCGCACTACGCGCGACGCCACGGCGCGCGCCGAACGAAGAGACCGCGATGTTCTACATCTTCAAGAAGCTGCGCGGCGCGCTGAAGGCGCTGCGCTCCGAGACCTCGCCTCACGAGATCGCGCTGGGCGCGGCGTTCGGCGTGCTGCTCGGGTTCCCGCCCTTCGGGCTGAACATCCTGCTGCCGCTGCTGCCGCTGATCCTGCTGCGGAACGCCATCGGCAACGCGCTCCTCTTCGCCGTGCTCTCGCGCCTGCTGGCGTGGCCGCTGGCGCAGATGAGCTTCGACCTCGGCGTCGCGCTGCTCCGCGAATCGGACGCCCTGCGCGGCTTCATGACCTGGGCCACCAACGCGCCGTTCTTCGGCCTGATGGGGCTCAATCGCTACTACGTCTTCGGCTCGCTCGTGCTGGCGCTGCCGCTCAGCGTCGTGATCTACATTGCGATGCGCATCTTCGTAGCGAAGTTCCGCGCCGTGGTCGTCGCGAAGGTGAGCGGCGCCGCGGCGGTGCAGAAGCACGAGAAGAAGTTCTGGTTCAAGGCGGGCCGCTGGATCTTCCTCGGCGGCGCGGTGAAGCCGGTGAAGCAGCCCACCGGCATCTGGAAGATCGTGCGCAAGGCCGGCGTGATCGGGCTCCCCGCGTTCCTGATCGTCCTCACCGTGCTCGGCGTCCTCGGCGCGCAGTACGGCTTCGGTGGCGCCATCGCCGCCTCGCTCAGCGCCGCGACCGGTCAGCCCGCGCGCGTCGAGAGCTCGTGGGCGAACCCCTTCCTGCAGCGCGTCGGGCTGGAAGGCCTGCTCGTCGAAGAAGAGAAGCCCGAGCTCCCGCCGCTCCTCAGCGTCGACGCGATGCACTTCGATCTCAACACGCTCTCGCTCGTCTCGGGCCGCGTGCACATCCCCGAGCTCAAGGTCGGCGGCGTAGCGCTCCACCTGATCCGCAAGCCCGACGGCTCGCTCGGCATCGCCGATGCGCCCATCGTCACCGGGCGCCCCGCCGACAGCACCGAGCCGCCGACCGAGGCCGAGAACGAATACGTGAAGTGGGTGCAGGAGCAGGCCGCCAACGCCGACTGGCTCGAGATCGGCTCGAAGACCGTCGAGTTCATCCGGAAGCGCATGGAGGAGTCGGCGAAGAAGAAGAAGCCCGAGCTCCCCTTCGATGCCTCCGCGCGCGAGAGCTATGAAGTAGCACAACCCTTCTTCCGCCTCGACAAGATCGCCTTCTCCGACTTCCGCATCGAGATCGAGGACCAGCGCCCCGGCCACGAAGCGAAGGTCCCGACCATCCATACCGCGAGCTTCGAGCTCACCAACCTCTCCTCCAATCGCGCGCTCCGCGCCGAGGACATCCTCGGCACGATCGTCGCCAGCATCGGCGGGCAGGAGAACGGCACCTTCTCGCTGAGCAGCAACTGGAACGCGCCGGGCAAGGGCTCCGCCGGCGGCGACCTGAACACGAACCTCTCCTTCACCGACGTCGCCATCCCCGCCCTCGCCGCCCTCTTCGAGACCTCGATCCCGGTGAAGGTCGAGCAAGGCAAGTTCTCCTTCGCCTCGGGCCTCACGCTCAGCAACGGCGCGGTGAAGCCGAGCACCGGCGATCTCCGCCTCGATCAGCTGAAGCTCGCCGAGCCCCTCCCGGGTCAGAAGCTCCTCGGCCTCGACGGCGACGCCTCGCGCTGGTTCGTGAAGGGTCTCAACGCCGTCGCCGCCGACGAGCCGCTAGAGATGAAGGCCCTCGTCGACGGCCCCGTCGAGCGCCCGAACGTCCGCGTCGAAGCGAACCTCCTCGCCATCGCGAAGCGCGGCGTCCAGAAGCTCGCCCTCCAGTCGGGCCAAGAAGAAGCCAAGAAGTACCTCTCCGCCTTCGACGGGCGCTTGAATGAAGAGCTAGCGAAGCTCGGCGCCCTCGCCCCCGGCCTCGGCGGCGACGTCGGCGCTGCCCTTCAACGCGACATCCTCGGTCCCCTCATGCAGGGCGACCCGAGCAAGATCGACGCCGGCAAGGTCGGCGACGCGCTGAAGGACGCCGGCGCCAAGGCCGCCGCCGATGCCCAGAAGGCCGCCGAGGACGCCGCGAAGAAGGCGGCGGCGGATCTGCTGAAGCAAGGCGGCGGTGGCGATCCCAAGAAGGCGCTCGAGGGTGGCCTCGAGGGCGCGAAGAAGGATCTGCAGAAGGGCTTGGGCGGCTTGCTCGGCGGCGGCAAGACGGAGGAGCCGAAGAAGGACGAGCCGAAGAAGAAGAAGGATGGGACGAAGGATGGGGGTGGGCGCTGAGCGAGCGCCCGCCGCCTCCTCCCTCCATTCCAACTCCGACCTATCGCCCCGATGTCCGACCCGAAGACCGCCCCGCCCGACGCCGAAGCCCTCGCGCGCGACCAAGCCCTGCTCTCCCATCGCGCGACTTCGATCTACGTCCTGCGCGACGAGCTCCTGCGCTTCGCCGACAACGGCGCGAGCTTGATCGTCCGCCTCCCCTTGAGCGACCTCGAGCGCGTCGATCCCCCGCGCCCGCGAAACCTCCCCTCGCTCCTCGCCCTCGCGATCGGCCTCTCGCCGCTCGCCCTGCTGCAGCTCCCCGCGATCGCCGAGAGCGGCCTCTACGTCTGGCTCCTCCTCATCGTCAGCGTCATCGCGCTCTGCATCGCCAGCGCGCAACGCCACGCGAGCCTGCTGCCGCTGCGCACCGGCGGCAAGCAGCTCTACCTCCCGCTCGCCGGCGACCGCCGCGGCGCGCACGCCTTCGCGCTGAGCTTCTCCCTCCTGCTGCGCGACCTCCGCGACCAGCGCCTCGAGGAGCGCGCCGAGCTACGACCTCCCGCGAAGGACCTCGACTGGGAACCGAAGAAGAAGCCCGATCTCCGCGATGCCACGGCCCGCATCCGCGTACTCGGTCCCGAGCTGGTCTTCCTCGACGAGCACGAGCACTTCGCCGCGCGCTTCCCGCTCGCGGACATCCGCGAGGTCCGCTGTGCGCGGCGCTATGACAGCGGGCTGCTCTTCCTCGCGATCGCAGCCGGGCTCGTCTGTGCGAGCCAGCTCTCGCTGGCGCATTCGGTGGCGCAGTGGACTTGGGTGTTCTTTGCGTTCTGCTTCGGGTTTGCGGCGGTGGTGGGTTGGCCTTGGTGGAAGGTGGCGGTGGTGCTCGAGCTGCGCGAGGCGCGGGCGGAGCATCTCCTGCAGAGGTCGCGGACGGAAGCCGACGCGTTCGTGCAGAGCTTGGGCTCAAGACAGGCAAGGAGCGCATAAAAGCAAGACCCGGAGCACGAGTCGTGCCCTGCTGTTACTCGATGGGCGACCGACTACAAACGAAGAGACCGACTTCGAGCCGACTGTGGAGCAGGAAGTAGTCCTGGCGATCCCGCCAGAATTCCTGGCTGCATCATCTTGACAGCATCCGATGCCTCCATCATTTTCACGCAGGGCAGCAGAAATGCCCGAGGAGGCACCATGTCCAAGTTCAACCCGCTCCGACGCATCGAGATCGACGGGATCGCCCATCAGGGATTTCTATGCAAGATCCGATTTCTGAGGCGCAATTCTCCAGGAAGCGCAATCACATACGCGATCTCCGAGAAGGTCATCGCGGTACCCGGAGATATCGATTCGAAGAGCGATGGCGCAACGATTGAAGTTTTGATTCGGATTGGGCGGCAGTCATTCAAGTTTTCCTCGGTCGAGGGCGAACACTACTCGGGAGTCCTGAAGATGCGCTGGGATCCGACATTGAAGTTCTTGTCTCTCCCCAATCAAACACTGTCCAGGATTCCACCAAGCGCGATGCTCGCTCTGGTCGAAAAGTCCGACAAGAGCAGCCCCGCCAGGCCCGAGATTCCATTCACAAAGTTCGAGTATATAGACTACTCAAAAAAGGGGTCCAATCCTAAGATTACCCTACAGCGACCCTCGGCAACTGAACCTATACCTCACAACCTGATACTCGATCAAGATGGAAGCACTAATTCTTATCACCGGTGGTACATAGACGGTACATGTGACGCCCCCCTGGGCGAGGACATCTCGAAGGTCTCCCTGTACTTCCCAGACGCCAATACGCTGGAGTGGGAGAATCCCCAACCCCCTCAAGGCTCCGGCTACATCC
Organism: Planctomycetota bacterium; assembly: GCA_016793245.1. Taxonomy (GTDB): domain Bacteria; phylum Planctomycetota; class UBA1135; order UBA1135; family JADKAF01; genus JADKAF01. Next base: position 12,223 of record JAEUHW010000002.1, on the reverse strand, counting down.
ACACTCTGGCCGCCGAGAGAACGGGGTCCGAACCCAACTGGCTTACCAGCCGAACAGCGTGGACGCTTTGCACGGATCCCGACAGCTGCTGCGAGCGCCTCACATAGCGCCTGACTCCATCAGGACTTGAGCATAATTTGGCGCAAACGAAGGATTCGCATTCAATCAGATTGAGGGGAGACCATGAGGTGGGTGGCCGCTCTCGGATTCCTATCAATCGCGCTCTCCATTCAAGACCATTGCCATCCCGCCGACATAGAACCCTGCCGCGACCAGAATTTCGATAGTCGTATCACTGATTTCCGACAGCCAAGAGGACGCATCTCGACGCCATCGAGTCGAAGCCCAGTCCCGCTCGTGTATGCCCAAGCGCTACTCAGGGTGTACTGGCTGGTAAAATTAGAGTCACTCCTGCTCGCTGGAAATCTGCTGAAGATCGATCGCTCGCGCGCACTTCTCTTATGGGCGATGGCAGCAGATAGCGCAATGCGCGTCAGCCAAGAGCGCTTCGGGCAGGCCAACTCCTACCTTGCACAGGCGTGCTTCGAGGGCGCAGGCTCTCAAGACAGCGAGGGCGCAATGCACGCAGAGCTAGCCCGCCTGGCGTGGACGAGAACCGGGAATCATCTCGCGGTTGCCGATGTCGTCCTGACGCTCGCCACGGGCCACGTCCTGCGGGGGCGAGCACGCGAGGCTGTAGGCCTTACCGCGGGGCTGGAGAATGCAATAGCGGATCCGCAGTTCGCGCAGCTGACGGCCAATCTGCTCATTCAGCGCGCAGAGGCGCAAGGGCAGCTCGGCAGTCTAGCCGAAGCACGGGATTCGATCGGCGCGGCCCTCAGGATTCTGGCCGCCCTACCGTCCGAAGACGATCGTGCCGAATCGGCTCGTTGCGCAGCGCTCGGAGTCCAGGGGAATATAGAGATCCGCCAAAGAGAGTGGCAGTCCGCCGCAAAAACCTTTGACTGCCTTCTGCGATTGCTGCCACCGACCCATCCGTTCGCTCACATCGCGAAGGCGAACCAAGGTTTCGCGTTGGCGCACTGGGGAGTTCCCGTGAGAGGACACGCGCTCCTATGCGAAGCCACGGCCGCTCTCGCGCCTTGGCCACAAACTGCAAGCGACGCCACATATCATCGTGGGTTGGCTGCAGCCCTCGCCGGAGATGCGATGGACCTCGCCGACTGTTCGAAAGAGCTTCTCGCGTTGGCCTACCTCGCAGGGAAGAGTGCTTCGCGCCTAATCCAGAGAGGGCATTACCTGGCCGGTTTGCACGGGATGGCAACTGGCGCCCCTTCGCTCGCACTGGATTCATTTCGCTCGTCGATAGAGTCATGCGATGGAGTTGATCCGGGGCGAGGCTTCGAGGCGGAAGCTCTGGCGCGAGAGCAGTGGAATGAGCTGCATGCTCTCGCAGTAGACGCTGCGGCGAAAGTCGGTACTCCCGAGCACCTGCTGGAGATCCTCGAGAGCGGACGAGCGCGCGCGCTCTTCGGACTACTGCAATCCGCCGAAGGTGACGACTCAGAAACGGAGGAGGTCCGCGCCGCGAATCTGCGGTTGGATGAGGCCCGTGTCGAGCTGGAGCGCACCTACCTCCGCGTCGTCGAGGCATCGAACACCAGAGCACAGAAGCGAGCCCACCTGAAGGCTTTTCAGGAGGCGCAGGGCTCCTTCGTTCTGCGCCACGACGCACATCTCAAGGCCATCGAGGCTCAGAGGGTGCGAGCCCAGACTGCTCGCATCACGCTGCGCCAGATTCAAGGCCGACTCGCGAGTCATCAAGGCGTCGTCACTTACGGTCGGACATCCACGAATGTCGTAGCCCTGGTGATCTCCGCGTCGGAGACCCGCATCGTCGACCTCGGCACATTCACCGAGATCGAACCGCGACTCACCCGGATCAACCGCATCCAATTGCGCCCCGAAGCTCGCGGCGACATCGGGAAGCGCCAAGACGTGACCACACAGAACTCTTCGGAACCGAGCTCCGACGCTGAGCTCGTCTCGGGTATCGCGGATCTCGCGTCCATGCTCTGGAAGCCGCTCGGGCTCGATCCGCGGATTCGTCGCGTCGTCGTCTCCCCCGATCCGAGCCTAAGCCTCGTCCCGTTCTCCAGTCTGGATAGCGAACGCGTCATCGAATGCGCGACCTCACTCTCCGTCAGCGAGCACCAGGCCAAAGTGCGCGACAAGAGGACTGCCGGCAATCTCCGATCGCAGGCGATTTTGGCCTTTGGCAATCCTCATCGACCGCTCCTTCCCAATCTCTCGAGCGCAGAGATCGAAGCGCGAGCCATCGCGGGCGCGGCCGGTCGAGACACTTGCCACATCGGTAAGGCGGCGAACGAGGCGAGCTTCCGTACCGCGATCAAGCTCCCGTGGCGAGCCGTTCACTTCGCCTGCCACGCAGAAGCCGACACGGAGAAGCCCCTGCAGGGGAGCTTGAAGCTGGCCAATGCCGATGAGCTTCTGGTTGGCGAAGTCCTCGATCTAAGGCTGACTTCCGATCTCGTCGTGCTCAGCGCTTGCGATACCGCACGCGGCAAGACCTACGAAGCCGAAGGCGTGGTCGCCTTCCCTTCCGCGTTCTTCATCGCCGGCGCCACCCAGGTGCTCGTCAGCCTCTGGCCGGTCGACGACGAAGCGACTCAAGAGCTCATGGTGCGCTTCTACGCGGAGTGGAACGCGGCCGACCCCATAAAGCGCGTCGATGCCGCGATGGCACTGCATCGCGCGCAGCAGCAGGTGCGCGCCCAGAAGAGATGGCAAGATCCCTACTTCTGGGCCGCTTGGCAGCTCTGGGGGCCGAGCGAGCTCGAGTCGCCCACAACCGAAAAGGCGACAGAGCAGAAGAAGTAGGCTGCGGGCGCAGCTTATCGGTTCAAGGGCTTCCGAGGTGGCGGCTGCGCCCCTGCCGAGCGTCCACCAGGCGCACGAGTTCCGCCATCGACTTCGCGTGCATCATGCGCGCGGCCCCTTCGCTCGGGCGTTCGGTCTCCTGCGCTATCTCCGCGAACGACAGCCCCAAGGCGTTGCGCAGGATGATCACCTCGCGATAGTGCTCGGGAAGCGCAGCGATGCAGGACTCGAGGAGCCGCTCTTCCTCTTCTCGAATCATGCGGTCGAGGGGCACCATCCACGCCGCGGGTAGGTCATCGGCCGAGCCGCCGCCGAGCGGCTGCGCGTCCATAGCGATCTCACGTCCCACGTCGCGCTTCTGTGCGCGATCGTGAGCCGCGGCTCGCGTGACGGAGTGCTCAGCGATGCGCGCCAACCAGTTCAAGAAGCTGCTCTCGTCGCGCATCTCGAAGCGATCGAAGGCGCGGATCGCCTCGGCGAATGTGTCTTGCAGGAGATCCGCCGACTCTTGCCTCCAGCGCAGCCGCGTGCCCATGCGCATCCGGATGATCTTCATCGCCCTCGGTAGGTAGCGCTCGAAAAGGGCGTCGAGGGCTTCTCGCTCACCGGACTGTGCCAGGCGGACTAGATCCAAGGTCTTTGGGAACTCACTCATCGAACTTCACCTTCGCCAAGAAGCACTGATCCTGCAAGCCATCGATCCTCCACGGGCGGGAGGTCTTCGGACCGCCGCTGGCGAACCATTCCCTAAGCGCTTGCCTAGTGTGCTCATCGATCTCGCTCGGACCTCTACGAATGAGACTCGGATCGAGGAGCCCAAACGCACGCTCGCGTGCAATGAATCCGGCATTGTGCTCCGGCTCTGCCAGATCATGGATGCTTTGAAGCCACCCGTTGCAGAACCGCGGAACGCTGCGCCCATGGAAGAGCCAGACTCCCTCGTACCAAGCCCCTGTTCCACCCGCGAGCGCCCGTGACTTGGCCGTATCGAACTGGCCGCCTACGACGACGCGGTTGACTCCCTGCTCCAGCGAGAGGATTCGGCTCCGGCTCTCCCCCAAGGCGACGGGTGCAACATACTCCGCGTGCCATGCATCCCGAGACCTTCCAGCGACCCAAAGCGCAAAGACCTCTCCAGGTTCAGAGCTTTCGATCAACAGCGCGATCACATCACCAGAAGATGGATCCTCGAGCGGCAACTCTGTAACGACCCCGTCGACTCTCAGCAGTCGCGGCTGGATGCCCAGAGACCAATCGCTCGGCCGCAGCGCCAGACCGACCCAGGCTCCGGCGATCAGCATGAGCGCGAGGAGAGCGAGAAGCACCCGATTGCGTCCGACGAAGTAGCGCAAGCTGCGAACGCGGGACCGCGCATCCAAGGAGAGTGGGCGCTGCTCGAGGAAGCGCCCCAGATCCTCGGCAACGGCAGCGGCCGAAGCGTAACGCAGCGCGGGATCGACGTGCATCGCCTTCGTGCAGATCGCCTCCAGATCACGAGGAATGCGTCGATTGACACGTCGTGGTGCCGGGAACTTGCCCGCCCGCACGTGCGCCCGCAGGTTCCCTAGCGAATCCTGCGGAAACGCGGGCCGCAACGTGAGCAGCTCATAGAGCAGCAGGCCGATCTGGTAGATGTCGTGGCGCGGGCCGGCGACCGGGTTGGGCCGTTGAAGTTGCTCCGGAGCCATGTAGGGAGGTGTTCCGACCCAGGATTCGAGCTCGGGAGACCAGTTGGTCTGCGACAAGACTCCGAGGCCGAAATCTAAAACCACCGGGCGGCCGCCCGCACGCACCATCACGTTGCGAGGATTGATGTCTCGATGCAGGACTCCCTGAGAGTGGGCAGCATCGATCGCTCTAGCGACCTCCGTTATCAATTGGGCAACACCTTTCCAATAGCTCTCTCTCGCCTCCAGCAGCGGCAGCTCACCCGGAGCCTGACCGAGGTCCAGCGCACGCAGCAACTCCGCCGCTCGGCGTGGAGGTGAAGCCGTTGAGCGCAGGCGCTGGATCACGGTCTCCAGGGAGACCCCCTCGACCAAGTCCATCACGAGATAGCGCGTGCGGCCGTGAACGTGCGCCTCATGAACAGCGACGATGCCCGCATGTTGCAGGCGCGCGAGCAGCTTCGATTCACGAACCAGCCGACGCTCGGCCTCCTCGTCGCCGGCCCGGTCGGGAGAGAGCACCTTCACTGCGACGCGGCGCTCGAGGCGAGTGTCGTAGGCGCGATAGACGACGCCCATACCTCCGGAGCCGAGGAGCGCCTCGATGCGGTAGGGACCGAGCATCGAGCCTGGCTCGATCGGAGCAGGTAGGAGGCTCTCGGGAGCGAGCCCGAAGCGCAGCAGCTCCTCGAAGGCGCTGCGCTGCTCGGGACTGGTGAGCCGGCAGAGGTACGCTTCGACCGCGAGCTTCTCGCCACGCGCGGATCGCTCGAGGAACTCGGCTGCCAATCGATCGACGAGGTCGTCGGCATTCTCGGGTTCGCCTTCGGCTCGATGCGGCATCAGAAGCTCGGATGGTCGACGTAGCCGCGGAACTACGGCGGAAGAGGAAAGGCGCCTCCGTTCAGGAATCGCAGCAGTCGTGCCGCATTTGACCTGCTGCCCCCGCCACAGGAAAGCCTCTCGGCAGGTTCGCCGGGGAAGCCGACATCTGGCGAGGGACAGGGAATCCCAACTTCCTGCTGCTCTTCCGGAGAGCGCTCGCCTGTCGAGCTTGGCGGAGCCGGACGCCGAGGCATCGGTGCCCACCCGGGTGCCAGCCCGAACTTGCGGATGGCTCTGCTCGAGCGGACGGGTGCATGGATCTCGCACTGTGGGGGTGCGCGGAGCCGGCGAGCCCTCGGTCCGCGGCCGGCTATCGCAATCGATTTCTGTGCTATGCCGGGATCGCCCGGCCGGAGGAAGGCGAGCTATGCTCTCCTTTCTCCGTTTCCTTTGGGGCTGAAGCGATCAAGGGAGGTTTGGCGTGAGTTCTCTCGTTCGGCCCCGGGTGCTTGTGCTCGTGTCGCTTGGCGCCGCTGGTCTCCTTGGCTTCATATGCGCCGACCCGTTCGCGAGCCCCGGTGAGCAGCGACCCGCAAGCGCGCCGATTCCTCCGCGCCCCATGCCGGTGGCGCCCGGACCACTCGTCAATCGAGAGACTCTGCCGTCTCGAAACGCGCTGTTGATCGCGTGCTCCCGCTACACGCGTGTGGCAGAGGCGCATCCCGAACTCGATGCGGAGAGGGACATCCATCTCTCCGGCCCCCCTAGAGATGTTGCGATGCTGAAGCCGGTCTTCCGCGATCGCCTCGGCATCCCCGAAGCCAACCTCCGCATCCTGATGAACGACTCCGGAGAGCCTCGGTGGCACGCGACTCGGTCGAACATCTTGACGGAGCTCGACGAGGCACGATCCAGGCTCGCTCGCGGCTCGTTCCTGTTGCTCTACTTCGCCGGACACGGATCCCAAGTACCGGACCTTGACGGCGACGAGAGCGATGGCCAGGACGAGGTGATCCTTCCGATCGACGTTCCGGCTTTGGCACCACAGAGCGGACGCAGCGCGGGCATCGAGAACTCGATCAGCGACGATGAGCTCCGAATGCACCTCGCCGCACTTCAGGAAAACGGTGTCTTCGTATGGTCGATCTTCGACTGCTGCCATGCGGGAACGGCGACCCGAGGGATCGAGCCCGGCCTGCGCAAGCGCTCGCTGGCCCCCTCACTGCTGGGAGTTCCTCCTCGCTCCGAGCCGATGCCAGAGTCGAGAGTTCTCGAGCCCACGGCGAAAGCAGGCGTGGCGCTCTACGCGGCAGCGAGCCATCAAGAGACGTACGAGCTCGAGCTGCCGCCTGGTCCCGAGCAAGAGTTCCATGGGATCCTGTCCTACGCGCTGGCGCGAGCGCTCTCCGAAGCGGAGCCGGAATCGACCTATCGAGAACTCCATGCACGGATCCTCGCGTACTACGAAGCCCTGCCTCATCGGGCAGCTTCCCGCCCTTGGCTGGAAGGCGAACTGGATGCGACGCTGGAGGGTCTTTCCTCACCGCTAGATCGAGGCTTCGTCGCTACACGCGCCGCGGGCGATGCGGAAATGCGATCGTGGAGCATCCAGGTCGGGTCGCTGCTTGGCGTCGATTCCGGATCGAAGTTCGCGCTGCTCTCACGCGAAGCGGGGCGCGATATCGAGGTGGCTACTCTGGTGACTACCGAGGTCCACCTCCATGCATCAAGAGGCGTCATCGAGTCATCAGTCCGACCGGCAGAGGATCTTCCGCACGTGCTCCGTGCGCGACTCCTCGAGGGGCCAGTGCGAAGCAACGCCATTCGCCTTGCACTGCTGGATCCGGAGGGATCCCCGCTACCACTGGGAGTGTTTCCCGAGGTAGTTCGGACGGCGCTCGAACGACATGAGCCGCGCTATACCGTAGCCCCGGATCGGCACGAGGCCGATTGGCTGCTCGAGCTTCAGGAAGGCTCCCTGATACTCCGGCCCAGGATGGCTTCTCTCCAATGCGAGCGATTCCGTGTAGCGCCGGAGCATCTCGAACGCAACTTGTGGTCGGTCTTCCGCGTGCACACCCTGCGGAACCTCCCGATTTCTCATCCCGAGCTTGGGGTACTCCCACGTGGGCTGCACATCGATGCGACACACGTCGCGTTGAGCGACGGAAGCAAGCGATCGCTCTCCGAGAGCGCCGTGCTCTCTGTCGGGGATTCGATCGAGCTCGTCATCCGCAACGAGACCGAATCTACTTTCGACATCGGCGCGCTCGCCATCGATGGCAATCTCGGAATCACCCTCCTTCCACTCGCCAAACAGACGACTCTTCGCCTAGGCCCGCACGATCGCCGGCCCGTCGCGGAGCCTTTGGACATCGAGCCTGGAAACCTCGGTATCGAGAGCCTGGTCGTCATCGCGGTGCCGAGGCGCCCTGGGGATTCTCCGGTGAGCCTCCGATGGATGGAACAGGCGTTCCTCCTCAAGGCGACGCGCAGCGCCCTCCCTCTCGAGAGCTACTTCGCGAACGCGGAGTCTGGCGGGACACGCGGCCCCGGCGGCCGCAAGCTCAACGAATCGATGCGCATCTGGACCATCCAGACCGTAGCCCGCGACTGAGCCGGGCCTCGAGCGCCCGCGAGAGATTCCGGAAGAGGGCTGCGCCTCCGTGGAGTTCGCGCCTGTCGCTGCTGCCGATCTCCGCGGCAGTGGCACTCTCCGCCTCTCGCCACGGCGATCGTCTGTCCCCGTACCTCTCGAGGTACGCCACGCCGGAGGCGAGACATGACGCATCGCAGACGATTCCACCGCAGCACCAGCACCCGCCGATTCCTCGGAGCGCTCGCACGAGTCCCGCTCGCAGCCACCCTGCTGCTCGCGGCAGCAGCGGCCCAAAGCCCCTGTCCCCTGACCTGGCTCTCCACGAGCAACTCGGGAGTCCCGGGCAACGCACATTCGCTGCTGCGATCTCCACGCATGCTCAGCTTCGATGGGAACCGCATCGCCTTCAACAGCCAGGACTCGAACCTCATCGACGGGATCACTCGCGCGAACGCAGATCTCTACGTGCGCGATCGATCGACGGGCCAGCTCCTCGCGGCGCACGCTCTTCCCGGGGGTGGCTTCGCATCCGGCGGTGGTCCGAGCGCCGGCTCGGGCCGGTATGAGCTGAGCTCGAACGGTCGCTATCTCCTGTTTCTCTCCACGGCCCTGGGGCTCGATCCACGCGACACGGGTATCGACCACGACGCGTTCGTGAAGGACCTAGACACCGGCGCGATCGAGATGGTGACGATCACCGCGGGAGGAGCACAGATCCAGAACGGCAGCTTCCTCTGCACATCGATGAGCGACGACGGGCGCTACGTCGCCTTTTCGAGCCTGAACGTGGTGACCGTTCCTGGGATCACCGGCGTCTACCAGATCTACCTCCGCGACCGCGCAACCCAGACGGTGGAGCTCGTCAGCCAGTCCAGCGCGGGAGTCGCTGCCAACGGAGAGTCCCGAGTCGTCAGCGTTTCCTCGAGCGGACGTTACGTGGTGTTCCTCAGCAGCGCATCGAATCTTGCGCCCCAGGGTGGCAACGGGCTGCAGCAGGTGTACCTCCGCGACCGCTTGCTGGGCACGACCGAGTGCATCAGCCTGAGCACGACGGGATCCCTGGCCAACGGGCTCTGCGAAACTCCTGTCATCTCTCTCGACGAGCGCTTCATCGCCTATGTCTCACCCGCCTCCAACCTCGTATCCGGGGACTCGAGCGGCTACTACGATGTCTTCGTCTACGATCGCGTGCTTCCGTCCACATCGCGCGCGAGCCTGACCAGCGCCGGGTTGCAGGCGGACGGCAACAGCGGGGCGCCTTCCATCTCGGCCGACGGGCGCTTCGTCTCGTTCGCCAGTCAGGGACGCAATCTCCCGAGTGCCTCGGGATCGATCTGGCGCTCCTACGTGCGCGATCGGCAGCTCGGCGTGACCGATGGCATGGGCGGCATCGACAATCCGAGCGGTCACTGCCCCATCTCGGGCGACGGGAACACGATCGCATTCGAGAGCGGGCGCATCCCTGGGAATCCCTCGCAACTCATCACTCAGGTCTATGCTCGGCAGATCGACTGCAGTGATCGCACGCCGCCGGTGGTCGAGATCCTGGAGCCGGCCGATGGAGCGATCCTCTCGAGCGCCTCGGCGTTCGTCCGCGCGACGGCGCAGGACTCCTCGACGCCGCTCCAGATCAACTCCTCTCCGGCAGGCATCTCGGCCAGCGCAGCGACCTCACCCGCAGAGGTGAGCGGAACGATTCCCCTCGTCGAGGGATGGAACACCGTCGTCATCAACGCCACCGATGCCGCGGGGAACCCCGGCGGTGACTCGATCACGCTGCGCGTCGACACGATCGCCCCGACGATCACGATCGATCAGCCCGTGTCTGGCTCGGTCTTCGGCCTTGGCCCGGTCGAGATCAGCTTGAGCATCGCGGACGCAACCGACGTGCGCGTTTCGTTCCTGGGCCAAGAACATGTCGTCGCCGGCGGAACGGGTGTGATCGGAGCCTCGATCCCGCTCAGCGAAGGCTCGAACACGATCGAGTTCACCGCCATCGACGCGGCGGGGAACCAATCCACGGCGAGCTTGGTGTTGGTGCTGGACTCGATCGCCCCGATCGTCACGATCAACTCTCCCGAGAACGGCAATGCCTACGGACCGGGCGCGTCACCGCTGCCCATCATCGCGACAGTGGACGAGGTGAACGCGACGGAGGTGAGCTCGGCTCCTGTCGGCTTGCAGGCGAGCTTGCCGCCAGGCGGCGGCATCGTCGCCGGAGTCGTCGACTTGATCGAGGGCCCGAACACGATCCGTGTCGAAGCGCGCGACCCGGCTGGCCGATTCGGCTCGGCTTCGGTGGTCGTGGTCTACGACACGATCGCTCCCGTGGGTTCGCTCTCGAGCCCCGCGGCAGGCGCGCTGCTGCGCGGCACCATCGACGTTCAAGCGACCGCGGAGGATCTCGGCGGTACGGGAGTGGCGCAAGTCCAGTTCTTCGTCGATGCGGAGCTCCTGGCCACCAGGACCCAGCTCCCCTACGAAGTCGCCTGGGACACTCACGGAGTCGCCGACGGTGCGCATGCCCTGCGCGTGGTCTCGACCGACTTCGTGGGGAACCAGCACGAGGCGAGCCTGAGCATCGTCGTGGACAACACGGCACCCACGGTGGCGATCCTCGATCCGCAGGAGAGCGCGAGCCTCTCGGGAACGATTCCGTTCACCGCGATTTCTTCCGATGCGACGAGCGGCGTGCAGGCGATCGAGATGCGCGTCGCGGGAGTTCCTCCGAGCGTCGACGGCTCGACGGTCTTCGCCGTCCCGCAGAGCAGCGCGCTATCGCTCTCCTCCGAAGACTCCACGCGCTGGCCGAACGCGGCGCTCGTGTTCGCGGTGCGCGCGGTCGATGCCGCAGGGAATGAGGCCGTGGTCAGCGTGGGCACGACCGTCGCGAACGCGACGGGCGAGCCTCCTACCTGCGAACTCCGCATCCTGCCCCGCCATCGCCGCGAGCTCCGCGGCACGGTTCAAGTCGAGGCCACCGTGCAGGGGGCGTTCGCCGGGGTCGCGATCTACGCCGGCGGAGTGCTGCTCGGATCGTCCACGACTTCGCCCTTCACGGTGCCCTACGACACGACGCTCTGCCTGGATGGCGAGAAGATCGTTCGCGCGGTCGTGATGTCGCCGGGTCTCGAAGACGTGATCTGCGAGCGCGAGGTCGAGGTGAACAACCTGGATCTGCACGCCGCGCCCGCGGTGCTAGGCCTTCGACCTTGGTCGTTCCTGCCCTTCTACGTACGCGTCGAGGGCGTCAACGCGGCGCTCCTGCAGCCGACCGAGCTCGCGCAGCTCAAGCTCGTCGTGCCCGGAGGGAAGGAAGTCCCCGCGCTCTCCTGGAGCGGCGACGACCTCCTGACCGACTGCGATCATGACGGGCGCTACGAGCTCCTGCTCAAGTTCGATCGCCGGCAGCTCCTGCGAGCGCTCGAAGCCGGCCTCGCGTGCGGGCGTATCCGCCACGGCGCGGTCGAGCGCGTAGAACTCGTGGCGCTGGACCCGTGCTCGGGTCTGCCGACCTCGCTCGGCATCGTGCGGCTGCAGGTCGTCGGGGGTCGCGGTGATTAGTGCTCGTGCAGGCGCAGGACTGGGAGCCCTGCTCGCGCTCGGCGTGTCGATCGCCTGGACGGGGGGATCGCAGCGGGAGGCGAGCGAGCGGTCGCTCGCCGTCCCCGCGGCGGTCTCCTGCGTTCGATCGGTCGACGCGGAGCCAACGCCGCGCACCTTCGAGGCGAGCACGCCTGCAGGAGTGCGCGCCGTGCTCTCCACCATGCGCGGCGCCTTGGCCAACGATCGCGCGGCCTTGGAGCACATCGCGTCCACAGATAAGAACCCTCTGGTCGTCGGCAACGCGATCGCTGCGCTCGGTCGCGCCCGATCGCCCGAAGCCTGCGCTCACCTACGTGGATTCCTCGACGACAATCGTCCCCGAGTTCGCCACGAAGCCATCCGCGCACTCGCGAGCTGCGGAGCGCAGCGGATCTCGACGGAACTCGCATCGCAAGCTCGAGGATCGGACGAGACCGCTGCGCTGCTCAGCATCCAAGCGCTGGGGGCGATCGGCGACGAGGAGGCGCGGCGAAGCCTCGAGGAGATCGCTAGCGCCGACGGCGGCAGCCCGACTCGTCGCTTCTTCGCTCGACACGAGCTCGCGAAGATCCGAGGCTCGCTCGCCGTGATTAGGTGCACAGATCCAGGGCCTCCCGAGTCGGCTCCGAGATGACAACGGAACAGAGCGCGCGTCTCGACCGACGCGCGCTCTTCTCGTTACGGA
>JAEUHW010000413.1 GCA_016793245.1 Planctomycetota bacterium | reverse complement strand
GGCACCCTACACTTGGGGCTCGCGGCGTATTCGAAGAAGAGATCGCCATCTTCATCGACGACTTCGAGGGAGGTGAAGACACCGTGCTTGGCCTTGACCGCGGAGGCGAAGCGCTCCGCCTCCTCGAGGCCTACGCCATCTTGGTCGCACAGCTTTCGCCCTTCGGCGAGATCCTCGACCGCCTCCGCGAGGCGCTGTTCCTTTTGGGGCTCGTCTGATTCCCCCGATGGCGCTCCCTTCGGCGCTGCGGCATCTCGAGGCGAAGGATCGCTGCGATGCGCGCGCTCCGCCTCCATGACGCGCGGATCCACTTGTCCGACTTCCGCTTTCCCGCCCGTCGCGCTCGGAGGAGGAGGAGGAGTCGTTCCCGCCGCGGCCGCTTCACCGCCAGAGCTCGTCGCCTCGCCCTCCTTCCAGCTCGCCGCCTTCTCCCCGCGCTCGCCCGCGGGCGGCGGTGGATTCCGCGCGAACAGATCGGTCATGAACTTCTGCCCATCGAACTCCACGGGCTGGAGCTCCACCTTGGGCCACTCCTCGGATCCGATGACGTAATCGACCCCGGCCTTGATCCCCAGCGAGGACCCAAGCGGGTATTCCTTACCCCCCAGGGGCCAGGTCCATTTCTTGTCCGGCGCGGGTGACCACCAAGGTGAGTCGAGCTCGACGAAGAGGTCGCCGTCGAGGGCGAGCACGGGCTGTGCCGCGAGCTCGAGCTCGCCTTTCAGGAAGAACTCGCCTTGCTTGTCATTCCCCGGGCCGGCCTCGGGCTCGCGATAGCCGATCGTGGGGCGCGCGTCGGCATAGCCGCGCACTCCGGCGAACGCTTGGATCCCGGCGCCGAACTTGAGATCGTGCTTCAGGATCGTGAGTCCCGCGCCGCCCTCGCCGCGCAGCCTGGCGCCAGCGGCCGCGGAGATCGTCAGCGCGCCGGTGATCGAGAAGTCCTGCGCTTGCTCGGGATCGGTGGAGTAGGTGCCGACCACGGAGATGTCGTGCAGCTTCGCCGGCCCGATCATGCCCGTCGCGTCCATGCCGACGTTGGCGAAGAGGAAGATGTTGCCCAGGACCGGAACGCCATAGATCGCGCGCGCTTCGATCTTGAAGAGCTGCTTCTCGTAGGTCTTCTGCGGGAAGAGCTCCACTTCGCTCTGGGGGCGGATCTCGCCGACGATGGTGATGTGGCCGTCCGCATCGACGTCGACCTGCGCCTTGCCCGAGAGCCAGTCGGTAAAGTGAAAGTCGAGCTCTCCCGTGCCAGAGACGGCGTAGCCCGCCTGGTCGCGCGAGCCCCGACGACTCCGCGCTTCCGGCGACGGAGCCTCAGCGTTGATCTCCGTCTCGCGCGGTCCGAAGCGCAAGGTGACCTTGCCCTTCAGCTTCTCGCCCGTGTAATCGACGCTTCCGTCCCCGCGCAGCGCCTCGCCGTCCCACGTCACCTGGACTCCGCCGCCGAAGCGCTCCCCGAGCCGGAGCGCGAGCTCTGTTGCTCCGACGACGCGACCCGCTTCGTCGAGCTTCAGGTCGAGCTGGCCGTCGGCCAGTCCGTCGACCTTGACCGTCACGGTGCCCGAGAAGCTTTTCACGCGCTCGTCGCCGATGCCGATGGAGAAGCTGCCCTGGCACACTTGGCCCAGCGTGATCCCGACGTTCTCCATCGAGAGCTCAAGCCGACCATCGGCGTAACGCAGAGGCGAGCCCGGAATGGAGGGAATGGAGAATCCTCGGAGGCCCAAGGCGCCCGCCGCGGACTTCAGCTTGGCGAGGACATCGCGCGCTCGATCGACACCATCGAAGCCAACCTCACCCTTCACGGCGCCGCCGCTCATGGAGAGCACGAGCTTCGGACCGACCCAGGCGAGTTCCTTCGCGATGGATTCCAGCCAGGGATGATGCAGCGGAAGGCTCGCGCGCTCTTTGGCGAGGGCCAGCTCATTGCCGCGGCGCCGCAGCTCCACGATTCCCTTGGCGATCGCACCGTAGCCGAATTCGACCTGCTTCGTTCGCTCGCCCTCGGCGAACGACTCGAGGATCTCCTCCGGGACCACACCCCCCGCCAGACCTTTCAGCTCGACGTACGGCAACGACACGGCCGTCGGCGATGCCACCGGACTCGGCGCAGGCTCGGAGGCGCGACGCACCGCGCGTTCGTTGGCCTGACGAGACTGCACCACGTGCGCCGCTTCGTGCGCCATCAAGCGCAGATCGCTCGGTTGCCGCCCCGCGCCCAGCCAGATGTGCTCGCCCCGCGTGAAGGCCTTCGCGCCGAGCGCGCGCGCCGCGCGCGCCGCGCCCTCGCCGCGATGCAGGCGGACGCTCGAGAGATCCGCTCCGAACGCGGGCTCGAGCCGCGCCCGCGTGCCGCTGTCGAGCGGGTCGCCTGGATCGCGAGGTGCAGCGATCGACGCAAGGCGCGCATCGCTCGGAGCAGCACTCCCATCGGATGCTCGCCGCACGACCGATTGCAGCGGGCTATCGCCGAGATGGAGGCTCCCTTCGACGCGCCCGGAGGCCTCCACACCGGGTGCACGGCGCAGCACATGTGCTCCACTTGAGCCGAACGCGTCCAGAGGCGAGAGGCTCTCCCCGCGCAGCACGGCATCGGCAGCCCGCTCGGCCTGGCGCTCGTGATCGTCGTTCCGCGCGCCGAGGCGCAACGGTGCGACTTCGGAGGCGCGCCTCGCGGCCGGAGCGCGCGGCCCCACGGCCGAAGGTACAGAGGCACGTGGAGGAGCGTTCGTGCGCGCACGGTCGCGGGAGGCTCGACCGGGGTCTTTCATGCGAAGTACCTCGAGACCTCAGGTGCCAGTCGTCGACGACCGTTGTACACGAGCTTGGCTCGCGGCATGTGCGACGGCGGAGCGATTCATGTCCACGGCGATGACGAGGACTACGCCTCGGGAAGTCGACGAGGCTTCGGATCGGGCTTCGGCTCGGACTTCTTCGGCGTGCACGCGAGCTGCACGACCAACTCGCGCAGTCGGTCCAAGCGCTGCGCCGTCCACGCGAAGCGCCGGAGCTGGTAGCCACCCTCATCCAGCTCGAGCCTCGGATGGCAGGGATCGCACGAGATCGTGATCCGACCAAGGACGACTCCCTCGCAGAAGGAATTGCCGCACGGCACATCGCTGCAGAGGGCTTTCCTCAACTGCCCCAGCCGCTGCCATTCATCGTCTTGCTCGCTGCTCGCGCGTTGCGGGCAGTCGCAGCGATCCTCGGGGGGATGATCCTGGCCGCACCTGAAGGCGATGCAGAAGCCCTCGCTGATCCTCGAAGGCTCACAGATCGGCTGACACGACCCGGAGTCGGCGACCACGGGCTTCAGCGACTGTCGGCGGAGGGAATGCTCGAGGACGACTACGTAGGTGCCGTCCTCGGGCGCTGACGTACGGCGATCCTCGCAACCATCCGTGCCTCGTCCGCAGATGGCGTCGAGGCTCACCGAGACTTCGTTGCGCACTTCGATCAGCCGGCCGGCGCCGTCGACGGCAATGCCCGGCTTCACCGTCAAGACGCGGCACTTGTCCTTGGCGATCTCCAGGGTCAATCCGCACACGATCCCGTGGCCCAGCATCAACCGCGCCAGGAGGCGGCTCTGATGCGCATGGTACTCGTGCTCGACGCTGAGATCTTCCGCGTCGAGCATCATGCCTTGATAGAAACGCGTATAGGTTACGCCGTGGTAGTGACAGACCGAGCTCGAGCGCTCCGTGGAGCCGCTGCAGCGTTGATCGTTCGTGGTGGTAGGCATGTTCGATTCCTCTTCGTAGATCAATGCGTGGGCCGCGGCGAGACCGAGAAGTAGGTCCTGAAGTCGCCACCCTGCACACCGTTGCCGCTGGGTCGCTGAGGGAAAGCGATGCTCGCGCCATCGAGCGCGCGCCCCTGCTTGTCGAGGATCTCGCTGCCGTGCAGCACGATCTCGACATCGGCACCATGGGCGAGCTCGGAGTTGCGTCCCTCGAGTTCGTCCCTCTTCCATTCGGGATCCGGTTCGAACCAGGCGCGCTTGCCGTTCGCGTCCACTCCGACGGTCCCGGGTACGAAGCGCCGCTCGCGCCAGCCAGTGCCGCGTGCGACCGTGATCATCCCGACGACGAAGGTCAGCGAATCGATCGTCGATGGATCCATCTCGCGGTCGAAGCACACTTCCAGCCGCTGATCGAGGAGCCCTCGCATGGCATCCCAAGCGACGGCCTTCTGACGGTGGAGGTGCTGCCAGTTGGTTTCCACGACGCGCGGCAGGCCATCGTGCAAGCAGCGCAGGAGCTCGAAGATCTCTTCCGTGCGAACGACGAGGCGCCGGCCTCGGCAGGGATCGAGCTGGAACGCGATCTCGCCATCCCCGCCTTCTGGCCGTGGCTCATCCGCGCATCCAGCGGCCTGGGCTTGCGGGGGGCACTTCTGCTCCGGCGGTGCTGAGCGCGAATCCTCGCGGATGACGATCGTCCCGAGCACCACGCACCCGCCGTCTTGACAGCTCGGACAGCCGCGGCGCTTGTGGTGGCAGAGGACGGCGTCCCAGGTCGGAATGGCGCTTTCATCGCGACACCCGCCGTGCTTCATCTCGTCCAGCGGACAGAGTGGCTCACAGCCGTCCTTGCGCTCGCGATAAGGCCGCAGCTCGAGACGATACGAGTCGAGCACGCGATTGTGCTCCTGCGCTCCCGCCTCGTCACAGCCCGACGGCGAAAGCCGCACGGGCTCGCGCAAGCATTCGTCGTATTGCAGACAGATCACCCACTCTCGATTCGCTCGCCCGCGATCCTCGCGCGCGTCACCCGGAGCGCAGGGCGCGTCGTCGTCCTTCGGAACGCGGAGGCAGTGCTCGCGCGCTTCGCACACCAGGATCTCTCGACCGCATCCGTCGAGGGCAAGCCCGGGCTCGAGGGTCAGCGTGACCACCTCGCGCGACATCCGGCGCACTTTGACATCGAGCCCGCAGACCACACCGCAGCCGTGGAGCATTCGATTGAGGAGCCGGCGCTTCTCTTGGAAGTACTCCTGCTCGGCCCGCAAGTCCCGCGAGCTGAGCAGCTTGCCGTGAAAGAAGAGATTGCGCTCGAAGCTCGGCGTCGAGCAGACATGGCACGAAGCGTTCATCGAATGACCTCCCCTGAATTCGTTCCTTCGAGTCCCGTCGCATCGTCGTCTCCGAGGCGCGATCGCCCGAGCCTCAGACTTCCGAGTGGGTCGCGCCGGGCGTCTTCGACGAAGCTGCCGACCCGACGAGCGGAGTCGGCGAGCACGAGCTCGCTATCGACATGCGCCGGTACGAAGCGGCGTACGAGGCGCTGCAATCCGTCCATGGGCATCGAGGTCGGAGCGAGCTCGATACGGACGTGATGCGGTCGAGCTAGGAGCGACGCGCGCTGCCGAAACTCCACTTCCGCACCTAGGACCAAGGCTCCCAGTCGACCTGCGTCGATGCGACCCGAAAGCGGAGGACGCGGTGCGAGCACCGAGCGTGTCCCCAGGGCAGCTCCTCGACCGAGGACCGCCAGCACACCAAAATCTTCGCCGTCGAGGACCGCGGGGCGCTGGCCGGTCACGAGCTCGACGGCCCTGACCAAGCTCGCCGTAGTGCCCTTCGCCCGCAGGATCGCCGCGGCTTCCGCGAGGAAGCGGCGCATCGTCGCCTCGTCCCAGAGCGGGTCGACCGAGAAGCCGATCCAGCGTCCGAGCCAGGCCAGGAAAGCACGCGGAGTTCGCTGCGGATCAAAGCACTCCTCGAGCCTCGTGATGCCGGACTCCACTCCGGAGAAGATCATCTCCACGGCCGAGAGATAGCGCTCGAGCAAGTCCTTGCTCGCTGGATCGGCTTGGTAGATCGCTGGGAGATACCGCAGATAGCTCATGCGCGGACGAACGAAGGAGAGCGCCCGGATCTCCGGCTCGATGCCAGGCTCACGACCTCGCATTCCCTCCGCACCGGACAGCGCCCGGAGGTCGATGCGCACCCACGCGTAGCGCGGCACACCTGGCCCTGTCGCCGCTTCGTCGACGGGATCGCCGCGTAGCAGCGCGCTTCGCGGCAGAGCGATCGCTCGGGCGAAGTACGGATCGTCGCGCGTCGGAGGATCGGGTTCGAAGAGGACGGGCGTCGACCAGAGCTCTCCGAGAAACACCTCCAACTCCGCGATACGTTCCCCCGAGGGCGTCTGGCGATCGAACAGAGAGCTCAGATGAGCGGCTCGCTCGCCGTCGGCGAGGCTCGCGTAACGGAGCTCCATGACGGTCCCCGGAGGCAGACGCGCCTCGAGATCGACGCGCTGCCAGCGCGCATCGGAGCGCGGTCCGCTATCGAGGGTGCGCGTGTAGTAACGCCCGCTCTGTCCACCTCCATTCGCCGTGATCGGGAAGCGGAACAGCGCTCCCTCGGCGACGCCGAGCAGATCCTGCGCGACTCCGTTCGAGAGGCTGGTGAACCTCGCGCCGTCGATCGGAACTCCGCCGAGGAACGCGCCTTCTCGATCGAAGCTCAGGATCGCAGCGCCGCTGGCAGCAGCGGTGCGCGCGACCAATGCGTGGATGGTGCCGTCTGCACCCGAAACCAAGCGCACGACGCGAGCATCGCCGATGGGATCGCCGGGGAAGATCGCTCGCCGTCGAGCCGCGCGATCGGGAGCGAGCCAGATCAGCGCTGGGCCGCGGCGATCGTAAACGACGAAGGTTCCGTCGCGCTCGGTGGCCACGGCAACCGGGTCGCGGAGGAGCTCCGCACCACGAAGCGGGATCTCTCGTCCGCGCACATCGAACGCGGCGAGGCGCGAGCCGTTCGGAAGCGCCGGCGAGTAGAGGCCGCAGATCGAGTCGTCGTCCGTGACCGCGAGGTCCAGCGCTTGAGCCGGGAGCCGATGCTCGAGCACGATCTGCAGGGAGCGCGGATCGAGTCCCCAAGCACGTCGGCTCTCCTGCGCCGCGATCCAAAGGTACCGCCGACGAGCCCAGAGGCGCGGCGCTCCCGCGGCGGAAAGCCCCTCGAGCCCAAGGAGCCGCTGCGCCGGCAGTTCTCGGGACGCGGCGGACCAGAGCGCGGATCCACATCGATCCGTCGCCAGGGCGAAGATCGCGCCATCGGGCGCCGCGGCGACATCGATCGCGAAGACCCCTGCCGGCAGCGCGCGCATCTCGAGGGGTGCCGAGGGCACGCTCCGGAAGGACACGCCGCCGCCCGACAGCTCGCGCAAGCCGATTGATAGCCCGGAGGCCCACTGGGCCGCGGTCCGGATCTCCGTTCGATGGCTCGACCAGCTCATGGGCGACCTCGCGATCGCGCGCTCGCGCGGAGCGGCGACCACGGGAGGATCTCGAGGACGTGTCCGCTGGGTGCAACGAGGTGGTCGTGTTCCAACTGGAAGACCGCGGGCAGACCATCGCGCGCGGTCTCGCGCCGACCCGCAACCTCGAACTCGAGATCGCTGGCGAACTCGACGCCATCGATCGAATCGAGGAGCGCCAGCAAGTCCGCGCCTGCGATGTGCTCGCCCGGTCGGCGTCCCGAGAAGCGCCCCGCGTCGATGCGCAGCGGCGCGAGGTGCTGATCGAGAGCCGCTAGGGCTTCGCGATGCACGTTCTCGGCAGCGCGAAGGGGAGAGATGACCAGCCTCGCCCGTACCGAGACCGAGACGTAGCGCACGGGCAGCACCCGGAGGCTCTGGCCGAGCAAGCGATGGGCGCGCAGCCAAGACTCCACTCGCGCGATCAACGCCGGGGTCGCGGGGAGCGGCGCGAGAAATGACTCCGGCCGCGTCGCCGCTTGGATCAGGACGACCACATTCGCGCCATCGACAGGGGCGCACGGTCCCGATTCGAAGCGCGCGAACGCGCGTGCGATCGCCACTCCCGGCGTCGCCAGGGCGAGGCGCTCCACGTCTTCGGCGCGAGCGGTCCGGTGGGGCTGGCGCAGCTCTCGCTGCGCGCGCGCGACGAGTTCCTCTGGCGTGTCGCGATCGCGTCCGCCACGCGCGGGGAGTCGATTCGTCCAAACACCGGGAGTGGCGAGGCTCTCGACGGTCCAGCGTCGCATCGCGCTGAGATTCGCACCTGCGCCAACGCAGGTGGCACCGAAGGCCAAGCGGATGCGGCATTCGCGCGGCGGCACTCGCCCGTTCACTCCATCGCCGAAGCGCAGCAGGCGGCGCTCGCGATCGATCTCGAAGTGCGCATCGGCGGCCGCCGAGTCTCGCAGGCGATCGACGCGAACCCAGCGCAGGACTCCCTCGCGGTCCTCCGTCTCCACGATCGGACCGATTCTGGCGACGCACGTCCCGAGGCGCTCGAAGAACGCCGCCCACGCGCGACGGCGCACCTCGGAGGTCGAGGGCGTCGGCGCACCGAGCGAGCTCGCCCCGAGCACCTCACCGCGCAGCGCGCTGCCCATGCGGAGGAGTTCGACGAGATCGTCGGATCCCAGCGCCGCCGAGATCGCGCGCATCAGCCGCTGCAGCGCCGCGGCATCGTTTGGCGTCGCGCTCGCGAGCACCTCGGCCACCTCGGCTCGCGCGCGGAGGAACTCACAGATCGATGCCGCGCTGCCCCGCAGCGTCGAGAGGAACGCCGCTGGATCGAGGAGATCGCCGACGCGCATCGGCCACTCGTCGAGGTCATCGAAGCGCAAGCCGCGAAGCTCGTCCTTCGGGAGCTGCCAGAGATCGAGGATCTGATCTGGTTCACCCGTTCCTGGACCAAGGAGGAGATGGCGGTGAACCCCGAGCTGTACACACGGCAGTACATTCACGTCGACGCACTCGAGCTCGGGAGCAACGTCGTAGCGTCCCGCGTCGATCGTCACGCGCAGCTCCACGGCATCGGCGGGCTGTGCCGGCATGCGCAAGGCGACGCTGCCGCTGCGAGTGAACCCCAGAGTCCCGTCGGCGAGGATCGCATTCGCGTCCCAGGCTCCGCTCGTACCGGCGTGCCAGGAGCGCAGCTCGAATCGCAAGGCCGGCGCGGGACCGAGTCGCCGCTCCTCTGGGTCCACATCCTCCGGCACAGGCAGCTCGGCATCGGCGAGCTGGAACCAGAGATCGACGCGCGCGGCCGGCGTCACCGGTTCCAAGCGGATCGCAACCGAGCGTCCCGCGCTTCCGCTCGCGCCGAATGGCAAGAAACGCGCATGCTGCGCACGGCTCGTCTCCGCGTGCTCTTCCGCACCGGACGGCCCGCGCTTGAAGATCCGCGTGATCCGCGAGCGCGTGAGGAAGACGTCGTCCACGGTCGCGAAGCGCAGCTCGGCGTCGTCGGCCGAAGCCACGCTCGTGTTCGCCGGCAAGAAGCCATCTCCGAGGCGCTCCGGTTCGATCGGCCAGAGCGCCATCCGCGCGGGACGCGCTTCGCGCGGAGGCAGACCGATCAGACGGGCGAAGGACTCGCGATGCGGGACCGGGACGCGCTCGAGCCGGTAGAGCTGCGCATCGACGAGCCACGCGAAGAGCTCCAGCAGGGTGATCCCTGGATCGTGGACGTTGTGGTCGGTCCACTCGGGGCAATAACGCGTGATCAACGAGCGGGCCTCTTCGGCGAGGTCCGCGAACCGTCGATCATCGAGCTGCGGTAGCGGCAAGCTCACGTTCGCACCTCGCGCACGTCCACCTCGACGAAGTGGAGCTCGGCGCCGACGGCGATCTCCTCCGGGCCGAGCTCCAAGCTGGTCGAGCTGAGCTCCGGCTGCCCTTTCCTCGGGCGATCATCATCGTCCAGCCGCCGCGCTTGGAACTCGAGACGCACCACGGAACCTTCGCTCACGGCGCTCTTCAATGCTGCAAGGAGATCCGAAGCTTGCGGTCCGCGTCCGAAGTCCCAGCCCTCTCCCGCGCGACCACCCGACACCGGATGCAGGAACGATTCCAAAGCTGCGCGAGCCTCTCGATCCGCGCGCGCGACGGCCTCCACGCTCCGCACGGCGATGCGCAGGGCGACCTGCACTTCTACGAAGCGCGGCGCCAGGACGCGGATGCGTTCGTCCACGGCGAGCTCTCCGCTCGCTCGCGAACGCAGGAACTCCTCGATCGCCACGCGCAATGCGAGGCTGGGGCGCGGAATCCGCGCGCTCGCCTGCGGCAGCACGTAGACCTGGATCCATCCAGGACGCGCCGCGCGCTGCGCGCGGGCATCGCGCACGCAGCGCGCGCGTGCGATGCGGGGATCCGCGGCCAGCGCCAGCTCTTCGAAGTCCTCGAGAGCGATGGCTCGGTCTCCGTGATGGAGTCGCGCGGCTGCGATGGCGGCGGAGTCCTCGAGGCCGAGGGTATCCGTGCCTCCGCCGGCCGCGACGAGGTTGCGAACTTGCCGGATCCCGCTCACCGCGCTCGCGAGACGCGTGATCGCGTAGGCGTCGACGTTGCCCGCCCGACCGCCGCCGCTGCGGTAGGAGAAGACGCGCAGGTTGTCGACGTCTGCTGGCGGGATCCGCCCTCGCTTGCCATCGCCGAACTGCACCAAGCCGCGGGCCTCGTCGAGCACGTAGTGCCGCGAGTCCGGTCCCGAGTCACCGAAGCCACTCACGGCCGTCCATCGAACCCAGGTCTCGATGCTCCCATCCGCGCGCCGTCGCTCCGCGACGACTTCCTCCCCCAGCTCATTCTCCAGGCGCCGGCGTTCTTCTTCGTTCGCGGGCTCGCGGACGCGCAGGTCGAAGCGGTCGCCATTCCCGCGGCAGATCGGTGGCGTGCGCACCGCGAACTCCTGGCGCGGCTCTCCGTTGCTCGAACCCAGGATCTCGTCCTGGATGGTGCGGAGCTGCCGCGCCCAGACGGCATTCGGAGCGATGATGTCGATCCGCGGACGATAGCTCGGATTTCCCGATCCGGCGCGCCACACCGCGCGAATCCACGACGCCGCGATGCCGAAGCGCGAGGCGCGATCGAGCGGTGCGCCGAGGGCCAAGCTCGCGATGCCGGAGCGCGTGAGGTCCTCCGTATCGTCCTCCGCGGCGAGTCGATGCCAAGCGCCTCCCCGCAGGCCTTCCCATTGCACGGCGACCCGCTCGCCGTCGTGCTCGCGCGCGGCGAGGAAGAGGCTTAGCGTGCGCGAGAGCTCGCGGGAGAAGCCCAAGTAGAGAGCGGGCAGCTCGGACTCGAGGCCTTCGAAGGGCGCGAAGGCCAGTGTCGTACCGCGCGCCGCGTCGGTGTGATCGCGCCATTCCAAGTTATTCCAGGCCAACACGCGCTCGAAGGCGCTCGAGGGCGAGAGAAAGGAGACGAGGAGTCGGCGCACGCGTGGAGCTCCGGGACCGCGGAGCTCGAAGTGCTGCGGCTCGTCGTTCGTCTGCGGAACGAACTGCTCGCGGACATATTCTCCGCCGACGAGCCGCACGCGGATCCATTGGCTCTTCTGCCCCATCACCTCCGCCACGGCTTGGTCGCGCGGCACTCGGAAGCGGACGCTGCCACTGCCGAGCAAGGCGTTGGTCGAGTCCTCGAAGATCGGTCGGCCGCTCGCGTCGAGAGCGCCGGCATTCTCTGCGCTCAGCGCGAGCCAGCCCTTGCCGTTCCAATACTCCCAGGAGATGCGGGGCTGGGTTTCGTCGATGGCGAAGCTGCCGGCGAGAGTCGCGGATTCGCCATTCGCTGCGATGGCCAAGTTCATCGCAGGGTCCGGATTGCTATCGAACTGCGCGACGACGCTCCGAGCCTCCGTCGTGCCCGTCCGGAGCACGTGCCACTTCCGGATCGTCACCCCCGCGTGTTGACGTTGCTCGTCGAGCTCGGCGACCCGCACCGCGCTCGCGGGAGCTTCGCGTAGTTGATCGTTGGACCTGATGAGGATTGGAAGCACCCAGTCATCGGCCAAGGTCAGGTAGTCAACGATCTCGGGGTCAACGATCTCGGCTTGCGTCGGAACATCGCCGCCCATCGGTTTGATGATCACTGGCTTGACGCCGTCGCCACTCGTCACCTGGCCCAAGAAGCGCAGCGAACCCTCCTTGAGGATGACCCACCACTCGCCTTGGACTGGCACATGCGGATCGGAAGCAGAGGTCCCCACCTTGAACTCGGTGCCGCCGTTCAAAACCAGCTCGGCTCCCGTGCCTGCATGGCGAATGCGGCGGACCGTCGAAGCCATAGCGACATCCAAGATCGGTGCTTGCGCTTCTTCACGCATCAAGCGGAAGAAACGCGAATCACCGATGCGCTCGACGACGCGAATGGAGGTTGGCGCGGTCGGGTTGTCGAGAAGTACACCGCGACCTCCAGACTCCAGGTTCGGCGCTCCGTCCATCTCGACGATCGAGCCATGCCGTCGGTCCAGCAGGGACCCGAACCAACTCTCGAGTGCGGCGATGACGATTCGACCGCCGCTCGCCGATACGGCACTGACGGCGACGGTCTCCGAGGTCGCCTGGGATACCGGGTCGTGGAAGACGACCACCGCGGGATCCGAGGACCCGGTGGTCAAGTTCCCGATCGAGCTCGGCACTACGCTCCACTTCTTCCCCTGCTCCTCCTCGCAACGGAGATGCAAGAGCCCTCCCTCGCGAGAACGGAAGAGGAGGTGGATCGCCTTCTCGATTCGATCGACTTGCTTTCGCGGCCGATCGAACTCGGAGAACCCGATGGGATCGCCGTAGATGTTGCTCCCTCCGAGTTCATCGGGAACCGGGATCTCATCCTTACCGGTCGCCGTGCGACGGAAGAGGCGGATCCGACCGCCGAACGCGACGACGACGTATTGCTTGCCGCTCACTCCCGTCCAGACATACGGACGTCCGATCGTGCGATCTCGAAGAGCCGCGCTCGGGTCCTCCGCGAACAGCGAGATCGCCGTGGACTGCTGCACGTCTTCGAACGGCTGGTACAGGTTGTCGACGCGGCGCTCTCGGAGCACACCACCCACGTCGAAGACGAACCATTTGGAGCTCGCGCTCGCACCCGGTCCGACGATCGCCATGCTCGGCGAGCTCGCGACCTCGATCTGCGGAATCGCGCTCGGCGACGGCGAACCTCCCGAGTTCCATTCGAGCAAGGCACCCTCTTCGCCTCGCACCAGGATGCTCGCCGTGCGTTGCGCCCCAACTTGCAGAATGGCCACCGCGAGCCGCGGGCTCCACCCGCTCGTGCGTCCGATCACAGCCGGTCCCGATTGCCATGCCGGATCGGAGTCCCAACGCAGCACGAGCTGTTGCAGGCCGTCGCTGGCTCGCCAGATCCCTGCGACGAGGCGCACTTCGGTATCGGCCGTGGCCACGAGAGCTCCGTCCTCGAGCCGCAACCCCGCGTAGTCGAGATCCTCGTGTGCGAGAGGCGGCGTACGCGCTCCGCCCGGCCGCCCCACCGACACACGGTCGATCCCGCGCCCGCGATCATTGACGAACAGCACGATCCGCTCCCCTTCGACGAGCAACGCGGGCGGAGCGATCGAACCCTCGAGCTCGACCTGCACGGTCACTACGGCGCCGCGCTTGCCAAACGCTTCGGAGCTCGCGAGGTAGAACGCATCGAGGAGCCGCGGCCGCTCGCCGAAGGGCAGCATCGTGGCGCCGCTCGCGCAGTCGAGAGGCGTCGTGCCGGCGAACGCTAGCTCCGGCAGCTTGCCCGCGAGAGCGCCTTCCGCCGCGCGACTCCGTACGCGGACGCGGAGCTCCGCGAGCTCGGGGAGGCGGAGCGGCTCTGCACCGGCGGCGCGCAAGAGCTTCGACGCGAGCCTGCAGCGGATCCACCCGCCGGGCGCCTCGTCCGGATCTGTCGACGCGGGCAGCTTGACGCGCTCGAGAGCGGAGGTCTCCAGTTCGACGTTCGACCAACCGTTCGT
Organism: Planctomycetota bacterium; assembly: GCA_016793245.1. Classification (GTDB taxonomy): domain Bacteria; phylum Planctomycetota; class UBA1135; order UBA1135; family JADKAF01; genus JADKAF01. The sequence goes on along the minus strand of JAEUHW010000413.1, from coordinate 4,542 downwards.
TCGCGCCAGCTCGCTCCATTCCACGGGGCCATCGGGGCCGACGGTCGGAGCTTCCCAGCAGAGCAGCAGCTCCGCGTCTCCGGGGTCGCCGGTGGCCGATATCTCGATCGTCGCGGCTGTGGTCAACGCCAACAGCTCGTCGTGGCGCAGATAGAGGATGTGCTCCTGCTCATCGAGGCCTCGATCGGCATCGGTCTCGAACGGGGCGAAGCTGGTGATCCGCTCGATCGAGGAGCCCTCGGGAATCTCGAACTCGGCCTGGGCATCGACGACCACCTCCGCGCCGCGGATCTCCTGGATGCGGGCGAGCAGAGCCGCTCCGCTCTCCTCGTTCCGCAGGAGGAGATGTTGCCATGGAGCGAGGCCCACGACGTGCTCCAGCGACAAGCTCGGATCGCGCGGCGAGGCCGTCGAGCGCAGGCGATACGGGAGGCGATCTCCAGCCAGCGCACCGGCGACGAGGAAGCCCTCCGGAGGACGGTGGATCCGGTCGCTCAGCGGATCCGCCCCGACGGCGGCGATGAGCTCCCCATGTGAGGCCAGCAGATCGGCCTGCGTCTCGAAGGAGAGCGGCCCGTCAGCGCCGGTAGCGGCAACGATCGTCCCGCGCGGAACGAGCACCGGGGCCGCCGTGCCCGGGACGACGGTGAAGCACACGGGCGCGCGCGCAGCGCGCGCGGGCACGAGCTGTGCTCCGAGATCACTCAGGAACGAATACCCTAGTCGGCGCGGTACGCCGTTCACGCGCGCGAGGAGCAGCTCGACGAGATGCGCGAAGATATTGGTCACCGCCGCGCCGGGCTCGAGCTGCTCGACGTCCAGCCGCCAATCCGGAGCGTAGGACCGGACGACGGAGGCGAGCTGCCTACGCAGCTCGTTCCAGCGCCGCGCGTCCCAGCGCGGATCGACCGCCGCTCCCCTCACGACCGACCTCGCAGATAGAACGGATAGACGAGGTTGTCACGCCGATTGACGGAGCGGATGCGGTACTCGATGCGCACGTCGACCCGGCCATCCGTCCCTGCGGGAAGGATCGACACGACGTCCTCGACCTCGATCCGCGGCTCGAAGAGGAGCAGAGCTTCGCGAACCGCCTGCTCGATGGCACCGATGGTCGCCGCATCGAGCGCCTCGAAGACCTGATCCTCGGCGCCGCAGCCGAAGCTCGGCCGCATGACGCGCTCGCCTCGGCTCGTGCCGAGGATGATCCGTATCGCTTGGCGGATGTCGTCCAAGCCGGAAACGAGCTCGACCCTGCCCGTCTTCGGATCGAGCTTCGGCGGGAAGCTCCATCCGCGGCCCCGGAAGCTGTAGGGATCGCTCATCGCATTCACCCGATCAAGACGTTCATCGCTCCGCTCGCGATGGTGTTGGGCGGTCCGATCTCGACGATCGAATCGCCCATGCGCGCCGCGGGCAGGCCGCCGATGAGAACGCTGGTGCTGCCCGAGGCGACGACACCTCCGACATGAGGAACGGTGCCGCTGACGAGCGGGCAGACATGCGTGTCCACGCCGCTGCGCCAAGCCGGCAGCCCGCCGATCATGACGGTTGCACACCCCGCTCCCGGCGCGAGCGGAGTGCCGTGGCTCGTCGAATCCGTCACGCGTGCTGCAGGTTGACCCATCTCACGCTCCTCAGTTGATCATCACCATGGAGCCCTTCAGCGTCGCGTTGCCGCTCGTCTGGAGCGTCAGCGAAGCGCTCGCGTCGATCTCGATGGTGGGCGCGCTCAGCTTGATGGAGAGCGCTGCCTGCACCTCGATTGCGCCTCCGTTTGCGTCGAGCTTCACGGAGTTCCCTGCGCCGTCATCGAGCACGATGCCTTGCTGATCGAGGAGCACCTGGCGACCATCGACGGTCTTGACCAGAACGCTGCGATCCCCGCCGTCGTCGAAGGTGATCTCGTGACCGATCTTCGTCTTGATCGTGCGGAGGCGGTTCTGTCCCTCGTTGCTCGCCGGTGGAGCATCCTGGCCATTCCACAGCGCACCGATGACGTAAGGATGCGCTAGATCGCCCCGATCGAAGGCCACGAGGACCTCGTCTCCCACCTCGGGTAGAAACCACGTGCCACGTCGGTCGCCGGCCATCGTCACGGCGATGCGCGCCCAATGGCTCTCCTCTTGCGGCCGCCAAGGGAACGCGACGCGCACGCGCCCGAGCTCCTGCGGATCCTGATTGTCGGTGACGAGCGCGACCGCGACACCGCGAACGAGACCGCCATCCTCGGCGCGAGCCTCGAGATCTTGTTCGAAGAGCGGATTCACAGCGCAGGGCTCCTGACCTTGAATGACGTGCTGAAGCCGGAGGCGCTCACGGAGTGCGTGAGCTGCTCGACGTAGTAGATTCCGCTGAACGGTGCGCCGAGGCCCTCGATCTCGACGAGCTGATCCACGCCGAGCTCCGGAAGCCCCGGTGTTGCACCTGAGCCGCGCACGAGGCGCTCGGCGCGGCGGTGCAGCAGCGCCTTCGCGATCTCGTCGGCTTCTTGCTGCGAATGCACCGGCCGGCGCACCGACAGGGTGCTGTCCTTCAGCAATTGCGCCACGAGGGCCGGCCCCGTGGCGGTGGTCCCTCGCGTTCCACGGTCGTCGCCCACACCCGCGCGTCCCACGATCTCGCGCTTGCCATCGACATCCCAACCATGAACCTCGACCTTACCGACCTGCTCGGCGAGGTTGATCTCCGGCGCGAACGAGAGCAGCGCCTCTCCCCAACGCAAGGTGAGCGCCGCATTACCCTGCAGCCTAGGCGGTGCGAAGCGCAGCTTCTTCCCTTGCGCGTAGACGATGAACTCGTTGCGGCGCGCGAGGCGCCGAAGGAAGTCGAGATCGCTCTCTTGATTCTGCTCGATCTTCGGCACCTTCGGTTGGGTCTCGACCACGTCGGCACCGAGGCCGTACTCGCCGGCGACGCTGCCGACCACGTCGCTGTGCCGTGCGTCGTTCCAAGTGTGCGAGCGTACGCGCTTCGACATGGGATAGCTGTAGTCCAGCGCCGCGACCGTGACCTGCGGAACGGTCTGGGCGTCGAAGCTCGTCGTGAGCTCGGTGACGATCCCGACGAAGACCAGCGACGCACTCGCGACGCTGCCATAGCCGACGCGCACCGCGACTTCCGCACCGAGATGGAAGAGGCCCTGCACGGGGTCGAGGCTCTCCTTGAACTTGCGCGCGCCGAGCCGGAACAGATCCCCGAGGACGAAGGTCGCTCGCGAGGCGCTCTCCAGCGAGAGGTCCACGTTCACCGACAGGAGATCGAGCTTCACGTCGCGGCGGAGATCCCGGCCTCCCACGGCGACGGCGAAGACCGGCGCATAGAGCCCTCCGGGCTGTCGCGAGCGCGCATGCAACGCGGAGACCTGGCTCATGAAGCTCTCCCCGTTCCCGTCCCCAACGGCGGTAGACGCAGCGCACGGCCGCGCTCGAGCTCGAGGGGCTGATCGAGATCGTTCGCGGCGGCGATGACGCGCCATTCCGCGGGATTCCCGTACTCGTTCTGCGCGATCTGCCAGAGGCTCTCGCCTTCGCGGACGACGTGCACTTTCGTCAGGTCGGGCGACTCTTGTTGCGGGGCGACGAGCTGCTCCTCGATCGTCCGATGCTCCTTGAAGCTCACACCGAGCGTCGCGCGGACGGGCGTGCCATCGGCGAGGAACATCGTGAACTTCTGCGTGACGCGCTCGACCACCGCCTGGAACTGCAGCGTGCCCCAGCAGAAGCGCACGGGCGGAGGTGCATGCAAGTCAGGGTCGATGTCCGTCAGCCTGCGCACCTTCTCGGTCTTTCGGCGAACATCGGCTCCTCCTTCGTCGGTGTAAGTATCGAAGAAGAGCTCGAGAGTCAGCGCGTCCGCGTTGCCGCTGACGAACTGCACCAGCGGACTTGGCATGCCCGGCGCGTTGCTGGCCTGATAGGTCGCGCTCGATTCGATGGAGTACTCCGCGGGATTGAAGTTCACGGGGATCTGCTCGCTCTCGCGACGTCCTGCGAGCACCAGGATGTAGGCCTTGCGAATTCCGCTCATGGCTCGATCTCACAGTCCTCGGCGCTGGCGCTCGATGCGGAAGCGCCGCTCGAAGTCGTTCCATACCCGCTGTGAGAGATCAGTGAAGTCGAGGCTCGGGCGCGCCTCGCGAGCGGGAAGACGGGAGGCTTCGACCGCCGCTCGAAGCGCACGCACTTCGTCGCGGAGCTCCCCTTCGTGAGCCTGCGTCACCGAAGGCTCGGGATGCGCGGGTGCGAGCTCCGGCGTGCGCGCGAAGAGGCGCGACGAGATCGGCTCGCTCGTGCCCAGCTCGCGGCGTCCCGAGGCCGCCGCGGACGCGCCTCCCGCGACACGGGAGGATATGCCAGTGCTTCCACCGGCGCTCCGACACACGGCCGAGCTCCAGGCCCGCGGCGGCACGCGCACCGAGCGCACGAGATCCGCCACGCCAGACCGAGAGGGCGGCTGCAGGACGAGCCCGGAGAGCACCACGAGGCGCGGGCTCGCGGCGGGCTCTTCGAGCGGCGCTCGGTCGCTCGCCGAACCGACGAG